>JAKFCN010000068.1:0-7133 GCA_036676625.1 Lysobacter sp.
CTGATCGGCAGCACCTACAAGATCAAGTCGCCGCTGGTGGAGCACGCCATGTACGTGACCATCAACGACATCGTGCTCAACGCCGGCAGCGAGCACGAGCAGCGCCGCCCGTTCGAGATCTTCATCAACTCCAAGTCGATGGAGCACTTCCAGTGGATCGTCGCGCTCACCCGGATCATGTCCGCGGTGTTCCGCAAGGGCGGCGACGTCACCTTCCTGGTCGACGAAATGAAGGCCGTGTTCGACCCCAAGGGCGGCTACTTCAAGGCCGGCGGCGTGTACATGCCGTCGCTGGTGGCCGAGCTCGGCGCGATCGTGGAAGACCACCTGAAGTCGATCGGCATGATCCACGACCCGGAGATGAGCGCCGAACGCCGCGCCCTGATCGCCGAGAAGCGCAACGCCTTCGAGGCCCGCTCAAAAAAAAACAGTAGCGTGAAGGCGCCCGCCCCCGCACAGGCGCAAGCGGGCGGCAACGAGGACATCGCCGTCACCGGCGACGGCGCGAGCTTCCCGCCCTCGGCGACCATGTGCCACAAGTGCAGCGCCAAGTCCGTGGTGATCATGGACGGCTGCGCGACCTGCCTGAATTGCGGCTATTCCAAGTGCGGGTGAGGAAAGCAGGCCGGGCATGAAGGTTTCGGGTGGTTCCCCGCCGTGGTGCATGGCGCTTGTATTGTCGATCGGCGCCGTGGCGTTCGCCGCGCACGGACGACAGGCCGCCGGCAGCAACCCGATCGCGGCCGCACAGGACATCCTCGCCGGGATGCAGGTCGTGGTCGCGGCCGACGGCTCGGTCACCAGTGTCGTGCCGGATGCTGCGTTGCCCGAGCCGATCCGTACCGGCCTGGTCAAGCGAGTCTCGCAGTGGCATTACACGGTGCCGCGCTGGCAAGAGCAGGCGGTCGCCACGTCCATGCGCGAAGGCCTGCGCTTGCAGCTGGTGCCGACCACCGGCGGCGGTTATGCCTTGCGGATCGTGGGCACTGCGTATGTTCCGGATCCGGAGTACGACTTCCGACCGCCGGTCTATCCGGCCTGGCTGCTGAGGAAGGGCGTGGGCGCCACGCTCATCTACGCCGTCCGCATCGGCATCGATGGCCGGGCGACGGATGTCCGGTTGCGTCATCCGGAGGGTGCGCTCGACCGCGCGGCCAAGGCATTCGACGAGTCCGCGCGTGCTGCCATCGTGTCCTGGTCATGGCCGTCGCAGTTGGCGAATGGTGCCCCGGTCGCGTGTGACGTGTTGTATCCAGTGGTATTCGGCATCCGGGGTCGCGAGCTGTCGGCAAGGCCGGATCGCGAGTTGCTGGAAAGCGGTCTGCAGCTTTGCCCGAAGGCAGAGCTGCAGACCCTGATCGACGGCACCCTGTTGTAAGGCTGGCTGGTCCGCTCAGTGGGCCCGCTTCAACTCGTCGACGAACTTGAGCGCCTCGCGGCGGACGTGATCGGCCAGGCGCGGATCGATGATGCTCTTGATCCGGCCGCCCTCGATGTCGCGGGCTGCCTGCGTCTTGAAGTCGAGGATGCTCTGCGCCGCACTCAGGACCGCGTCGGTTTCCGGGTTGTGCAGCAGCGACTTGCCGACGGTGAGGGGTTCGTCGACCAGCGCCGACATGACGCCGTGCGCGCCGCCCTTGTGCAGGTCGCGGAATACGTGGCTGGTCTTCATGCAGGTGTCGATCAGGGCGAATTCGTCCGGGTCCAGCAGGTGCGCGACGAAGCGGGCGTGTTCATCCATGATCCCGGTCCAGAACTCGCTCACCTCCACCCGGTCGAACTCCGACTCGCCCAGCGCCAGCGCCTCGAGGCGCCGCGTCCAGCGTTCGGCTTCGTGGCGGGTGTGCTCGAAGAACAACGGCCAGACCAGGCTGCGCAGCTTGCCGCTGGCCTGCGCCTCGCCCAGGCGCGCCTTGTAGTCGATGAAGGGCTTGATCTCCTCCACGATCCGCGTGGCGAACATCTTCAGCGCGCCGGGCTCGGGCGGTCCTTCCGCTTCGATCCGCGCATACAGCGCCGAGAACGCCTCGTGGAAGCGCTGCGCGTCCGCGCGTTCAGCCGCCGCCAGTTCCTCCGGCATCAGCAGCACGAAGAACAGCGCGTGTTCGGCCATGATGTCCACGGCAAAGCGCGCGTCCGCCCACGCGTTCAGGCTGGGGGACTGCTCGTCCCGGGCCGGCAGGATCATCGGTTTCTCGAAGCTGGATTCGGCCCAGTCGCCGCCGCTGCGGGTATGGATGACGAAACCCGGCGCCTGCGGGACCGGTCGTTTCGCCGGTCGCTGCATCTCGCCCCGGGTGTTGCTCTGCATCGGATTCATGGCGCACCTCCGTGGCCAACAGGGAAGCATCCGACGCTACGCGCGCCAGCGTGAGTTGCGCGAGAGCGGGCCGTGAAGGCATCGTGCCGCAGGTATCGGCAGGCCCCGCCAACGCCGGCGCGACCTGTGCGACACTTCCTGCGTCTCTATCCGGCCCCAGGGGGGAACCATGCAAATCAAGACCTCGACCGGCGTCATCCTGATCGCCATCGCTGTTTCGCTCGCCGCCTACGGCGCTTCCGGGCCGGCCACCGCACAGGACGCCGCCGTAGCTCCCCAGGCCGAAGTCACGACCGAGGCGGGGGAATACCTGGCCAGCATCGACCATGCGCTGGACCTGGCGCGCAAGGGCGAATACGGCCGGATCAGCCGCGGCTCGCACGAGGAGCTGAAGGCCGCACGCGACCGCATCGCGGGACTGCTGGAAGGCCACGCCAGCAAGGACGAATTGCAGCCGGATGCACGCGTCGCGGTGCAGCATGCCGAGGACGCCATCCAGGCGATCATCCAGAGCCAGGACAAGAACCGGATGGTGTGCCGCCGCGAGGCCGGCACGGGCAGCCGGCTCCCGCGCAACGAATGCCTGACCGTGGCCCAGCGCGAAGCGCGCGCACGCGCGGCGATGGAGAGCACCGAGAGCGTCCAGCGCATGAACTGCGTCGCTACCGTCGATCATCCCTGCGGCGGGTGATGTCGCCGCAGACGGCGCGGCCCTACTTGCGGTAGACCCAGTGGCGGGAGAGCACGAACCCGACCACGCCGAGCGCGAACTCGACCCCGGGCTTGGCCAGCCACGCCCACTTCAGGCCGGCGACGTCGTCGATCATGCCCAGCGACCAGGTGCTGATCGCGGTGGTGCCCAGCCACATGAGGATGAAGCGGGTGAGCTGGGTGCGGCCGATCGCGGTGTCGTCGCCGGCGAAGGTGAGCTTGCCGTTGAGCCAGTAACCGAGCAGTGCGCCGGCCACCCGGCCGGACACGTTGGCCGCTTCCACCAGCATGCCGTAGTGGCTCAGCAGCACCATCACGCCCCAGTCGAGCAGCCATTGCACGAAGCCGATCAGCAGGTAGTGGCGGGCATGCCGTCCCAGGCTCATCGCGCCTTCTCCCGTGCTGGAACGCGCCACCACTCGATGCCGCCGGCGGCCGTTTCGCGGCGGGCGCCGATGCGCGCCAGCCCCGCGCGCTGCGCACCATTGACCTTCGCCGGATCGAGGATGACCTCGGCGATGTGCCGGTCGCGCAGCAAGGCTTCCCAGCCGGCGCCGCTGGCATCCCGGTCCGCGACCCGGGCCGCGGCCTGCATCCGCGGCGCGTACCACGCGACGTCGCGCCCGCGCCCGGCGAATTCGGCCTGGAAGGGTTGCGACAGCAGCAGCACCGGGCCGCTGTCGGGGGCGCGCTGGCGGATCGCCGCGGCGAGCACGCGTTCCGGCGCGTAGCGCTGGAACAATGGCGTGTCGTCGCCGAGCGCGGCGAGGCTGCGCTTGACCGTGCCGACGTGCAGCAGCCAGTGCGCGTTGGCCTGGAAGGCGAGGTTCGCGGTGCACAGCGCCGCCAGCAGCACGATGCCGCGTTGCGGCCGAAGCCAGTGCTGCAGCGCCGCCGCCAGCGCCGGCAGCAACAGCACCAGGCCCGGGTGCAGGTAACGCGCGTATTGCAGCGGCAACAGCGGCAGCAGCATCGCCAGGGTGGCGCACACCGCCAGGCCGCGGGTCGCGCGCTGGCCCAGGGCGATCAGCCAGGCGCCGGCCAGCGCCACCATCGCCAGTCCCATGGCGCCGTCCCAACCCTCGGTATAGCCAGCGGTGTCGAACGTCAACCGCCACAGGATGTCCGGGCCGAAGCCCTGGTGCCAGCGCAAGTCGTCGAATGGCGCTGCCGCGAACCAGGGCGAGCGGAAGACATCGTTGAACAACGGCAATACCGGATTGCCCGTCACCACCCAGGCGTACAGGTAGCTCGAACCCCCGACCAGCAACACCAGCAGCAATGCGCCGGCGAGCGCCGCGACGGGGGGCAGCGCATGCCGCTGCCGCCAGCCGGCCCACGCCAGCAGGGGCACCGCCGCGATCGCGTGCGTAGGCTTCAGCGCGCACAACAATCCGAACAGCAGGGCGCCCGCGAACAGCCGACGCGTGCCGTCGTGGCGGTCGTCGAGGATCGCGACCGCCAGCCCGACCATCACCGCGGCCGCAACGGTCTCGGTCTGCATGCCACCGAGCAGCGACGCGGTCATCGGCAGGCTGGCGAACAGGGCGGGCGCCGCCCAGCGCAGCGCCGGGCGCAGCCCCAGCAGCGCGCCGAGCTGCCACAACCCGGTGGCGGTCGCCGCGAGCCAGGCCAGGTTGAGCGCGGAACGGGCCTCCATCCGCGCGACGACCTGCGGCATGGCCTGCAGCGCATCGCCGGCCCACGGCGCCAATGCCCACACCTGCTGCGAAGGATCCAGCGCGTAGCGCCCGTGCTGCAACAGCTGCCACGGCAGACCGAGGTGGTAGGCGAGGTCGTCGTACTGCATGGTCGGCAGCCACGCGCCGGTCGATGCGAGGCCGAGCAGCAGCACGCTCCATGCCGCCGCACGCGGGCTGTCGCGTACCGCGCGCTGCCAGCCATCCACGCAGGTGGCCAGTTGCACGCGCAGCGCGCTCCGCCGCAACACCACGACCAGCAGCAACAATGGACCATGGGTCCACCAGTGGTGCACGGGCAGCGGCAGCGTCCAGCCGATCGCGGCAGCCACCAGGGCCATGCCCGCCAGCCACGTCGGCAAGGGTCGCGAATCGCCCGCGACCAGGCCGCCGATCGCCATCGCCGCGGCCACCAGCAGCAGCACCGCGAGCATCGGCAGCACGCCGGCCAGTGCGACCAGTGCCAGCACCCAGACCAGCGCCAGCGAGGCCGCCCACGACCAGCCGCGCCAGCGCTGCAGCGGCCAGGCCAGCAGCGCGGCCAGTCCGGCCAGCAGCAGGCTTTCGCCGAAGCGTCCGAGTGGCAGCTGCGCCCACAGCCCCGTGGCCACGAGTCCGGCCGCGCACGCGAGCACGCCGGCCCACACCAGGGCTTCGGCGAGCAGGGAGCGGGACGGGAGGCGGCGGGTGGATTCCGGCACCGCCGAATCGTAGCAGGCGCTCCCCGGATAGAATCGCGCCATGGCCACCACTCCCGCGGACCCGCCCCTGCACGTCGTGATCCTCGCCGCCGGCGAGGGCAAGCGCATGAAGTCGGCCTTGCCGAAGGTGCTGCAGCCGATCGCGACGCGACCGATGCTGGCGCACGTGCTCGACACCGCGCGCGAGCTGCAGCCCGCGGCGATCCACGTGGTGCATGGCCATCGCGGCGAGCAGGTGCGCGCCGCCTTCGCTGCGCAGGACGACCTGCGCTGGGCCGGGCAGGCGCAGCAGCTCGGGACCGGCCATGCGGTGCAGCAGGCATTGCCGGGCGTCCCCGACGATGCGCGGGTGCTGGTGCTGTACGGCGACGTGCCGCTGATCACCGCCGCCACATTGCAGCGGCTGCTGGCCGCGCCGGACGCGCTTGCGGTGCTGGCCGCCGAACCCGCGAGTCCCGATGGCTACGGCCGCATCGTCCGCGATGCCGAAGGCAACGTCGCCCGCATCGTCGAGCAGAAGGACGCCGACGAGGAACAGCGCCGCATCGGCCTGGTCAACACCGGCGTGATCGCCGCGCAGGCCGGCGCCCTGCGGCGCTGGCTGGCCGCGCTGCGCAACGACAACGTCCAGGGCGAGTACTACCTCACCGACGTGTTCGCGCAGGCGGCCGACGAATACAGCCCGGCCGGGATCGTGCTGGTGGCGGATGCGATGGAAACCGAGGGCGCCAACGATCCCTGGCAGTTGGCGCAGCTGGAGCGCGCGTTCCAGTTGCGCGCCGTGCGCGCGCTGTGCGCGCGGGGCGTGCGCTTCGCCGATCCGGCGCGGGTCGACATCCGCGGCAGCGTGCAGGCGGGCAGCGACGTCGAAATCGATGTCGACGTGGTGCTGGAAGGCGAGGTGGTGCTCGGCGACAACGTGCGCATCGGCCCGTTCTGCCGCCTGCGGGACGTACGGCTCGCTGCCGGCACCCTGGTGCGCGCCCATTGCGATCTCGAGGGTGCGCGCAGCGAAGGGGCCGCGACCATCGGTCCGTATACGCGGCTGCGTCCCGGCACCGTGCTCGCCGACGGCGTGCACGTCGGCAACTTCGTCGAAGCCAAGAACACGGTGATGGGCGTCGGCAGCAAGGCCAACCACCTCACCTACCTGGGCGACGCGGTGGTCGGCGCCAAGGTCAACATCGGTGCGGGCACCATCACCTGCAACTACGACGGCGTGAACAAGTCGCGGACCACGATCGGCGACGGCGCCTTCATCGGCTCCAACAGTTCGCTGGTCGCGCCGGTGACGATCGGCAGCGACGCCACCATCGGCGCCGGCTCGGTGATCACCAAGGATGCCCCGGCCGGCGCGCTGACCGTCGGCCGCGGCCGCCAGGAAACCATTCCCGGCTGGAAGCGCCCGAAGAAGCAATGACTGTAGGAGCGGCGTAAGCCGCGAACAAGTAACAGCGATTCCCTCCGTGAGGGGACGCCGCGGGCACGGGCCTGCGAGTCGGTACACGCCGTGAATACATCCATGTAGGCTCGGCGCCGGCATCCATGCCGGCGACGGTCCCGCCTCCCAGGCCCGCGCTCGCGCCGCCTACCACCAGCGCGTATCTCCGCCTCCTGAACCCGGAGAGCTGCCAACTCACATGCCGAAGGACGTCGTGAGGCCGTGTCCTGCAAGACGGGGCCTTCTGCGGCATGGATGCC
>JAKFCN010000069.1:0-34863 GCA_036676625.1 Lysobacter sp.
ACTCCAGCGCCAAGGCCGCGGTCGAGATCGCGGTCTACGACCTCTGGGGCCAGCTGTACGGCGCGCCGCTGTACAAGCTGCTGGGCGGCGGCGACGCGGTGATCACCACCGACATCACCATCAGCGTCGACTACATCGACAAGATGGTGGCCGATTCGATCGATGCGGTGGAACGCGGCTTCGAGTCGCTCAAGATCAAGGTCGGCAAGGACATCGGGGTCGACATCGAACGCACCAAGGCGATCCACGCCGCGGTCGAGGGCCGCGCCCTGCTGCGGCTGGACGCCAACCAGGGCTGGACCGCGAAGCAGGCGGTGTATGCGCTGCAGACCCTCGAGGACGCCGGGGTCAAGCTGGAACTGGTCGAGCAGCCGGTCAAGGCCTACGACCTGGAAGGTCTGCGCTACGTCACCGAGCGGGTGCACACCCCGGTGATGGCCGACGAGAGCGTGTTCGGGCCGATGGAAGTGATCGAGCTGATCCGGATGCGCGCGGCCGACATCGTCAACATCAAGCTGATGAAGACCGGCGGCATCTCCAACGCGGTGCGGATCGCCGACATCTGCGGCATGCACGGGATCGAGTGCATGATCGGCTGCATGCTCGAGGGCAGCATCGGGGTGGCGGCGGCGGTGCACCTGGCGGTGGCCAAGTCCGACGTGATCACCAAGATCGATCTCGACGGTCCGTCGCTGTGCCAGTACGACCCGGTCTCCGGCGGGGTGATCTTCAACGAATCGGAGATCACCGTCACCGATGCGCCGGGCCTGGGGATCCGCGAGATCCGCGGCCTGGTCCCGATCGCCGGCGACAAGGCCGC
Organism: Lysobacter sp.; assembly: GCA_036676625.1. Classification (GTDB taxonomy): domain Bacteria; phylum Pseudomonadota; class Gammaproteobacteria; order Xanthomonadales; family Xanthomonadaceae; genus Cognatiluteimonas. Next base: position 821 of record JAKFCN010000069.1, read on the forward strand.
CTGAGGCCTTGCCGATGTCGGCGCTGGTCAAGATCCGCTCCGAGCGCGACCAGATGTCGGCGATCGAGCGCCGGATCGCCGACTTCGTGCTGGAAAACGCGCAGCTGCTGCGCGACTACTCCTCGCAGCAACTGGCCAACGCAGTGGGCATCAGCCAGTCGAGCGTGGTCAAGTTCTGCCAGAAGCTGGGTTTCAAGGGGTATCCGGACCTCAAGCTGTCGATCAGCGAAGCGCTGGTGCGCGCCGACAACGGCAATGGCGCGGTCGCGACCGAGGCCGCCCCGGAAGACCGCAAGTCGACCCTGGCCTCGAGCCTGTGGCGGCGCAAGTCCGAGGCCGAGGAAGCCACCCGCCTGATCAACCCGCCCGAAGCCATCGAAACGGCGGCGCGGGCGATCGCCGATGCCGGCAAGGTGTTCATCATCGGCCTCGGCGAGGACGACATCCACGCGCGCGCCTTCTCGCTGAAGCTGTCGCTGCTCGGGATCCTGAGCGTGCACAACTTCGACACCGCGCACATGACCGCGAGCATGTCGGCGGCCGGCGCGGGCGACGTGCTGCTGGTGTTCTCCGAGCTCGGCAAGCAGCCGGCGCTGTGCCAGATCTGCCGCTATTTCCGCGAGCAGCGCGGCAAGGTGATCACGGTCACCCGCCACACTTCGAATGCACTGCGCGCGAATGCCGACATCGCCCTGCTGGTCTCGGCGCACGACGAGCGCGCACACATCGAGCCGCTGCTCTACCATTCGGCGCTGCAACACCTGCTCGACGGCCTGTTCGTGACCCTGTGCGAGGCCGATGGCGAGCGCCATGCCAGGCTGCTGGCCAATCTCGAGCGGATCCAGCCGTTGCTGGAGCCCTGATGATCCGGTTCGCGACCGCCCTGCTCGCCCTCGCCCTCGGTGGATGCGCGCATGCCCCCGTCGATGCCGCGGATGCCGCAAGCCGCTGGCAACACGCGCGGCAGATGGTGGTGGTCACCACCGGCGGCTGGGACGACATCCACGGCGCGCTGCGCACGTTCGAGCGCGACGACGGCGGCGCATGGCGCGAAGCCGCAGCCGCGCGCCCGGTAGTGATCGGCCGCACCGGCGCGGCCTGGGGCATCGGCCTGCACGACACGCCCGCCGGCGACGCGGGCCCGGTCAAGCGCGAGGGCGACGGCCGCAGCCCGGCCGGCGTGTTCACGGTCGGCGAAGCCTTCGGTTATGCGCCGGTTGCCGCCACCGGGCTGCGCTACGACGCGATGGGCGCGGGCGACTACTGCGTCGACGTCAGCGGTTCGCCGCTCTACAACCGGATCGTCGACAGCGCCGAGGTCGGTGCCGATGCGGTCAGGGATTCGACCGAACCGATGCGCCGCGACCTGCACGCCGACGGCGACCAGCGCTATCGCCTGGGCTTCGTGATCGAGCACAACCCGCAAGGCACGGCGATGGGCGGCAGCTGCATCTTCGGCCACCTGTGGAAGACGCCCGACTCCGCTACCGCCGGTTGCACCGCGATGGCCCCCGACACCATGCAGTCGCTGCTGCGCTGGCTGGACGCGAAGGCGCAGCCGGTGTTCGTGCTGCTGCCGATCGACGAATACCGCAAACTGCAGGCGGCCTGGCAGCTGCCGCGACTCCCCTGACCAGCCTCCACCTGATCAATCTCCATCGGAGCCCGACATGAGCGCCACCGCCCGCATCCTCACCGGCCTCGCCGCCGGCGCCATCATCGGCCTGTTGCTGGCCTGGCTCGACCCTGCGCTCGGCGTGCGCACCGCGGACATCGTGCAGCCGTTCGGCAAGCTCTGGCTCAACGCGCTGCAGATGACGGTGGTGCCGCTGGTGCTGGCGCTGGTGATCGTGGGCGTGAACACCGCCAGCGACGCGGCGAGTTCCGGCCGGGTCGCCCGCCGCGCGATCCTGGTGTTCCTGGCGATCCTGGCCGGCGCCGCGGCGTTCACCGCGCTGCTGGCGCCGTTGGCGCTGTCGCTGGTGACCCCCAATCCGGACCTGGCGGCCGCCCTGCACACCGCGTCCGGTGGCACCACCACCGCGGTTGCACCCGCCAACTGGGCCGACTCGCTGACCGCGATGATCCCGAGCAATGCGATCGCCGCCGCCGCGCAGAGCGCGATGCTGCCGCTGGTGGTGTTCGCCCTGTTCTTCGGCTTCGCCCTCACCCGGATCGATCCCGGCCACCGCGCGAAGATGGTCGACTTCTTCCAGGCCATCGCCGACGCCATGATCGTGGTCGTGCGCTGGGTGCTGTGGGCGGCGCCGGCCGGCGTGTTCGCGCTGATCCTGGCGGTGTGCGCGCGCGCCGGGCTGGGCATGATCAGCGCGCTGGGCGTCTACATCCTGCTCGAATGCCTGCTGTACCTGGCGGCGACGCTGATGATGCTGCCGCTGGCGGTGCTGTGGGGCGGCGAGCGCCTGCGCCGTTTCGCCGCGGCGCTGCTGCCGCCGCAAGCGGTGGCGGCAAGCACCCAGTCCTCGCTCGCGTCGCTGCCGGCGATGCTGCAGAGCGCGGACCGCAACCTGGGCTATCCGCGCGAGATCGCCTCGCTGGTGCTGCCGATGGCGGTGTCGCTGTTCCGCATCACCAGCCCGATCCAGTACATGGCCACCGCCTGCTTCATCGCCTGGGCGTTCGGGGTCGACCTGACCCCGGCCCAGCTGGCCACCGGCGCCGCGCTGTCGGTGCTGATCAGCATGGGTTCGGTGGGCCTGCCGGGCCAGGTGAGCTTCATGGCCACCAACCTGCCGGTGACCACCGCGATGGGCCTGCCACCCGGCCCGCTGGGGATCCTGCTGGCGATGGACACGATTCCCGACGTGTTCGCCACCGTCGGCAACGTCAGCGCCGACATGGCCGCGACCAGCGTGGTGGCGAAGCGCGAACATATGCCAAAGGTCACTTGACCCTCCTTCCTGCCGCCACCAGAGTCGGACAGGTTCGATCCTGACATGCCCTCGCCTCCGCACCCGGAGGCAGGGCCCATCCGCGGAGCGACCCGATGCACAGACGCGATTTCCTCCAGGCCAGCGGCCTTGGCCTGGCCGGCTTGATGCTGCCCTTCGGCACCCGCGTGATCGCCGCCGAAGCCCTGCTGGTGGCGATGGACCCGGCCCGCAACAAGGCCATCGCCGACGCCGCGCTCACCGCGGCCAGGGCGGCCGGCGCCTCCTATTGCGACGCGCGCATCGGCCGCTACCTGCGCCAGTTCGTGATCACCCGCGAGGACAAGGTCCAGAACGTGGTCAACACCGAGTCGACCGGCATCGGCATCCGCGTGATCGCCGGCGGTTCGTGGGGCTTCGCCGCCACCAACGACCTGAGCCCGGACGGTGCCGCCGCGGCGGCGAAGCAGGCGACCGCGATCGCAAGGGCCAACGCCGCGACCCGCACCCGCCCGGTCGAGCTTGCCCCGGTCAAGGGTGCCGGCGAGGTCTCCTGGCGCACGCCGATCCGCAGGAACTCGATGGAAGTGCCGATCAAGGACAAGGTCGACCTGCTGCTCGGGGTCAATGCCGCGGCCTTGAACGCCGGCGCGGACTTCGTCAATTCGATGCTGTTCCTGGTCAACGAGCAGAAGTACTTCGCCTCCAGCGACGGTTCCTACATCGACCAGGACATCCACCGCATCTGGGTGCCGATGTCGGTCACCGCGGTGGACAAGGCCAGCGGCAAGTTCCGCACCCGCGACGGCCTGTCGGCGCCGATGGGCATGGGCTTCGAATACCTGGACGGCGACGCTTCGGGCAAGCACGTCTCCCCCAACGGCGTGGTCAACTACGGCGCGTCATACGACCTGATGGAGGACGCCGTGGCCGCCGCGAAGCAGGCGCGCGAGAAGCTCAAGGCACCGTCGGTCACCCCGGGCAAGTACGACCTGGTGCTGGATCCCTCGCACCTGTGGCTGACCATCCACGAATCGGTCGGCCATCCCACCGAGCTCGATCGCGTGCTCGGCTACGAGGCCAACTACGCCGGCACCAGCTTCGTCACCCTCGACAAGGTCCGCGAGCACTTCCAGTACGGCAGCGAACACGTCAACATCGTCGCCGACAAGCGCCAGCCGCACAGCCTCGGCGCGGTCGGCTGGGACGACGAGGGCGTGCCGTCACAGCAGTGGGACATCATCCGCGACGGCAAGCTGGTCAACCTGCAGGCGATCCGCGACCAGGCCCACATCCTCGGCCTCGACCATTCGCAGGGCTGCTGTTACGCCGACTCGTGGTCGAGCGTGCAGTTCCAGCGCATGCCCAACATCTCGCTGGAAGCCGGCAGGCAGCCGATGACGCCGGCCGACATGATCAAGGACGTCGAGAACGGCATCTACATCATCGGCGACGGCTCGTTCTCGATCGACCAGCAACGCTACAACGCGCAGTTCGGCGGCCAGCTGTTCTACGAGATCAAGGAGGGCAGGATCACCCGCATGCTGGAAGACGTGACCTACCAGATGCGCACGCCGGAGTTCTGGAACGCCTGCGCCGGGGTCTGCGACGCGCGCGACTACCGCCTCAACGGATCCTTCTTCGACGGCAAGGGCCAGCCCAGCCAGTCGTCGACGGTCTCGCACGGCGCCAGCACCGCGCGCTTCAACGGGATCAACGTCATCAGCTCCGCGCGTTCCCTGGGCTGATGCGGCGCCGCGACTTCATCAAGGCGACCGGCGCCGGCCTCGGCGCGATGCTGCTGCCCTTCGGGCACGCGATCGCCGCCGACGAACTGCTCACGCAGCTCGACCCCGGCCTGCGCCGGCGACTGGCGGACATCGCCCTGGGTGCTGCCCGCGACGGCGGCGCCAGCTACTGCGACGTGCGCATCGGCCGCTACCTGCGCCAGTTCCTCAATACGCGCGAGGACCGGGTCGAGAACATCGTCAACACCGAGTCCACCGGCGTCGGCATCCGCGTGCTCGCCGATGGCGCCTGGGGCTTCGCGGCCACCAGCAGCCTGGCCGGCGATGCCGTCGCCGCGGCCGCGCGCAAGGCGGTCGCGATCGCCAGGGCCAATGCCCGCATCGGCGGCGCGCCGGTGGAGCTGGCCCCGGCCAGGGGCGTCGGCGAGGTCTCCTGGCGCACGCCGCTGCGCAGGAACCCGATGGAAGTGCCGATCAAGGACAAGGTCGAGCTGCTGCTGGCGGTCAACGCCGCGGCCATGCAGGCGGGCGCCAGCTTCATCAGTTCCAATCTGTTCCAGGTCAACGAGCAGAAGTACTTCGCCTCCAGCGACGGTTCCTACATCGACCAGGACGTCTACCGGATCTGGGCCCCGTTCACCGCCACCGCGGTGGACAAGGCCAGCGGCAGGTTCCGCACCCGCGACGGCCTGTCGGCGCCGATGGGCATGGGCTTCGAATACCTCGATCCCAAGCCCGGACACCGTTTCGAGCTGCCCACCGGCGTGGTCGTGTATTCCGATTCGTACGACATGGTGGCCGACGCGACCGCCGCCGCGAAGCAGGCGCGCGAGAAGCTCAAGGCGCCGTCGGTCACGCCGGGCAAGTACGACCTGGTGCTGGATCCCTCGCACCTGTTCCTGACCATCCACGAATCCGTGGGCCATCCCACCGAGCTCGACCGTGTGCTCGGCTACGAGGCCAACTACGCCGGCACCAGCTTCGTCACCCTCGACAAGGTCCGCGACCATTTCCAGTACGGCAGCGGGCAGGTCAACATCGTCGCCGACCGCACCCAGCCGCACAGCCTCGGCGCGATCGGCTGGGACGACGAGGGCGTGCCGGCGCAGCAGTGGGACATCATCCGCGACGGCAAGCTGGTCAACCTGCAGGCGATCCGCGACCAGGCCCACATCCTCGGCCTCGACCACTCGCAGGGCTGCTGCTACGCCGACTCGTGGTCGAGCGTGCAGTTCCAGCGCATGCCCAACGTCTCGCTGGAAGCCGGCAGGCAGCCGATGACGCCGGCCGAGATGATCAAGGACGTCGAGGACGGCATCTACATCGTCGGCCGCGGCTCCTACTCCATCGACCAGCAACGCTACAACGCACAGTTCGGCGGCCAGCTGTTCCACGAGATCAAGGACGGCAAGGTCACCCGCATGCTCGGCGACGTGGCCTACCAGATGCGCACGCCGGAATTCTGGAACGCCTGCGCCGGGGTCTGCGACGCGCGCGACTACCGCATGGGCGGCTCGTTCTTCGACGGCAAGGGACAGCCGGGCCAGGTGTCGGCGGTCTCGCACGGCGCCGCCACTTCCCGTTTCACCGGCATCAACGTCATCAGCACTGCACGCAGCCTCGGCTGACATCCAGGAGATTTCGCAATGGGTATGTTCACTGAAGAGCGGGCCAAGGCCATCCTCGACAAGGTCATCGCGCTGTCCACGGCCGACGAATGCACCGCGCAGCTGTCCGGTTCGGTGGACGGCAACGTCCGCTTCGCGCTCAACGAAGTGTCCACCAGCGGCGAGGTCAGCGACACCAGCCTGGGCGTGCAGGTGGCATTCGGCAAGCGCACCGGCACCGCCACCATCAACTCCTTCGACGACGCTTCGCTCGAGCGGGTGGTGCGGCGCGCGGAGGAACTGGCGCGGCTGGCGCCCGAGAACCCGGAGTTCGTGCCGGCGGTGCAGAAGCAGTCCTACAAGCCGAGCCCGACCTTCTACCCGGCCACCGCCGCGATCACCCCGGAGTACCGCGCCAGGGTCGCGGCCGATTCGATCGCCGCCTGCAAGGCCGGGAACCTGGTTGCCGCCGGCTTCCTGCAGGACGGGCAGCGTTTCGAGGCGTTCGCCAACAGCAACGGCAACTTCGGCTACCAGACCGCCAGCAGCATGGACTACACCTGCACCGTGCGCACCGAAGACGGCAGCGGTTCGGGCTGGGTGGGCCGCAATCTCGGCGACGTCGGCCAGTTCGACGCCAGCCGCGAGATCGACGTCGCGGTGCGCAAGGCGCGCAGTTCCGCCGGCGCCAAGGCGCTGGAGCCGGGCAAGTACACCGTGATCCTGGAGCCGGCCGCGGCCGCCGGGCTGGTCTCGTTCATGATGGCCTTCTTCGACGCGCGCCAGGCCGACGAGGGGCGCAGCTTCCTGTCCAAAAAAGGCGGCGGCAACAAGCTGGGCGAGCAGGTCTACGACCCGCGCGTCAACTTCCGAGCCAACCCCTGGGATCCGGACGTGCCGGTGATGCCGTGGGACGACGACGGCCTCGTCCGCGAAGACATGCCGATCGTGCAGGGCGGCAAGGTGATGGCGCTGGACTACTCGCGCTACTGGGCGCAGAAGTCCGGCAAGCGCGCGGTCGGCCGTCCCGGCAACCTGATCATGTCGGGCGGCGACAAGTCCACCGCCGAGCTGGTGCGCGGGACCCAGAAGGGCATCCTCGTCACCCGCACCTGGTACATCCGCATGGTGGACCCGCAGACCGTGCTGCTCACCGGCCTGACCCGCGACGGCACCTTCTACATCGAGGACGGCGAGATCAAGTATCCGGTGAAGAACTTCCGCTTCAACGAGTCGCCGGTGATCATGCTCAACAACATCGAGGAGCTGGGCAAGCCGGTGCGCGTGCAGGGCGACGAATCGCGACTGTCGATGATGCTGCCGCCGATGAAGCTGCGCGACTTCACCTTCACCTCGCTGTCGGACGCCGTATGACGCGACACGGGAGATGACTCGCGCGGAGTTCCTGCGGCTTGCGCTCGGCGCCCTCGCCTGCGCCGCGGTCCCCGGGGTGGCGCGCGCGGCGGACTACGACTTCCGGTTCACCCGCCTCAGGTACGAGTCGGGCGACTGGGACGTGGACCAGCGCATGCCGGCCAACCTGCTGACTTCGCTGGTGGACTACACCAGCCTGCGGGTGGACCCGAAGGAGCACGTCGTCGCGCTGTCCGACCCGCGCATGCTGGAGGCGGCGTTCTGCTACCTCGCCGGGCACAAGCTGGTCGAGTTCAACCCGGCCGAGCGGCGCAACTTCGAGCAGTACGTGCGCAACGGCGGCTTCGTCTTCGTCGACGACTGCAACCACGACATCGACGGCCTGTTCGCGAAATCCTTCGAGCGGCAGATGGCGGCGATCTTCGGGCCCGCCGCGCTGCGCAAGCTGCCCGACGACCATCCGCTCTACCGCAGCTTCTTCGTGTTCGAGGACGGCCCGCCCAACACCAACCTGGAACTCAACGGCTGGGGCGACGACATCGTGCACGATTACCTCAAGGGCATCAGCATCGACGGCCGCCTCGGCGTGCTCTACAGCAACAAGGACTACGGTTGCGAATGGGACTACGACTGGCGCAACAAGCGCTGGCTCGCCGAGGACAACACCAGGTTCGCCGTCAACATCGCCGTGTACGCTCTGACCGCATGACCATGACCCAAGCCATCACCGAATCCCGGCTGCAGGACCAGGTCGCCCGCCTGGCGACGCTGCGCGAAGCCATCGCCCGCGCGATCGTCGGCCAGGACGCCGTGGTCGAACAGCTGCTCGTCACCCTGCTCGCCGGCGGCCATTGCCTGCTGGAGGGCGTGCCCGGGCTCGGCAAGACCCTGCTGGTGCACTCGCTGGGACAGGCGCTGGAGCTGCCGTTCCGGCGCGTGCAGTTCACCCCCGACCTGATGCCGAGCGACATCATCGGGACCGAGATCCTCGAGGAGGACCACGGCACCGGCAGGCGGGTGTTCAAGTTCCAGCCCGGGCCGGTGTTCACCAGCCTGTTGCTGGCCGACGAACTCAACCGCACGCCGCCCAAGACCCAGGCCGCGCTGCTGGAGGCGATGCAGGAACGCACCGTCAGCTACGCCGGCGTGAGCCACGCACTGCCGGCGCCGTTCTTCGTGCTGGCCACCCAGAACCCGATCGAGCAGGCCGGCACCTATCCGCTGCCCGAAGCGCAGCTCGACCGCTTCCTGCTGCAGGTCCGGGTGGACTATCCGAGCGAGGCGGAGGAACGCGCGATCCTTGCCCGCACCACCGGTTCCGCGGTCGCCGGGGTGCCGAAGGTGATGGACGGCGCCGCCGTGCTGGCGTTGCAGGCGCTGGTGCGCGAGGTGTACCTGGGCGACGACCTGCTGGCCTGGATCACCCGCCTGGTGCGCGCCAGCCGTCCGCAACCCGGCGCCAGCGAGGCGGTGCGGCAATGGCTGCGCTGGGGCGCCGGCCCGCGCGCCGGCCAGTCGCTGGCACTGGCCTCGAAGGCGCGCGCATTGCTGCACGGACGCCTGGCCGCGACCCGCGACGACGTCGTCGCGCTGGCCGCGCCGGTGATGCGCCACCGCCTGTTGCTGTCCTTCGCCGGCGAGGCGGAGCAGAAGACCACGGATGAGGTGATCGCCGGCCTGTTGCGCGACGTCCCGTTCACGGCCGGCTGATGATCGCGCCGGAAATGATCCCGCCGGACGTGCGCGCGCGGCTGGCCCACCTGCGCCTGCGCATGCGGCGCCCCGCCGCGACGCCCGGGCACGGCCTGCACGCCAGCAGGCATCGCGGCGCCGGACTCGAGTTTGCCCAGTACCGCGGCTACCAGCCCGGCGACGAACCGCGCCAGGTGGACTGGAAGCTGTATGCGCGCTCGGACCGCTTCTTCGTGCGCGAGGCCGAACGCGAGAGCCCGCTGACCGCCTGGCTGGTGGTCGATGCCAGCGCGTCGATGGCGCAGCAGGACGAATCCCGCCCCGGCTGGTCGCGCCTGGACGCGGCGCGCGCGATCGCCGCCTGCACGATCGAACTGGCATTGCGCCAGGGCGATCGCTTCGGCGTCGCCGCGATCGGCGGCGATGGCGTGCAACGGCTGCCCGCGGGCAGCGGCGCGCGCCATCGCGACCGCTGCCTGCTGATGCTGCAGGGCCTGCGCGCGCATGGCAGTTGGCCCGTTGATGCGGAGCGGCTGCGGGCACTGTGGGAAACGGCCGCCGCCGACTCCCTGGTGCTGATGCTCGGCGATTTCTTCGACGATGCCGCGGTGGTGCTGGCCGAACGCCTGGCCGCGGCGCGGCGCGAACTGGTCGCGGTGCAGTTGTTGACGGTGGGCGAACGCGACTTCCCGTTCACCGGCAGCCACCGCTTCCGCGATCCGGAAACCGGCGAGGAACTGCCGGGAGACGGCGCCGCCCTGCGCGCGGGATTCCTCGCCCGCTTCGGCGCCGCGCGCGCGGCGCTCGCGCGGCGCTTCGATGCCGCCGGGATCCGCCACGCGACCTGCGTCCTGGACGAGGCGCCCGACGCGCCCCTGCGCACCCTGTTCGATCCTCGCGCGACAGGCGGGGCGGCATGAGCCTCGCCCTGGCCCTGCCCGCCGGGCTGGCGGCGCTGGCGGCGTTGCTGGTGCCGCTGCTGTTGCACCTCGCGCGCCGCGAGGAGCGCCGGATCACAGACTTCGCCGCGCTGCGCTGGCTCAGCGCCCATCCGCGCCCGCGTCGCAAGCGCCGTTTCGACGAACGCCTGCTGCTGCTGGTGCGGCTGCTGCTGCTTGCCGCGCTTGCGCTGCTGCTGGCGCAACCGGTGCTGACCGGTGGCGCGGCGCGCACGCCGTGGATCGTGGCCGCACCGGGAGTGCCGGCTGCCGCGGTGCGTGCGGCGGCCGGTACGGATCGCGCGCGCCTGCACTGGCTCGCACCCGGTTTCCCGGCGCTCGACGACGCGCCGGCGCCGCAAGCGCCGCAGCCGCTGGCCAGCCTGCTGCGCGAACTCGACGCCACGCTGCCCGCCGGAACCCCGTTGACGGTACTGGTGCCGGACGTGATCGACGGTGCGGACGCACAACGCGCAAGGCTCAGTCGCAGCGTCGACTGGCGGATCGTCCCCGGCACGGAAACTTCCCCTGCCCGCGGGCCATCCGCCCGCGAGCCAGCGGCGGATGCGCCACCACTGCGGCTCGAAGTGCGGGCTGCGGCCGATGCCGAGGGCCTGCGCTACCTGCGCGCCGCCGGCGCCGCCTGGCGGATGGCGGAACCCGCGTCCGCGGTGCGCGTCGCCGCACCCGGCGACGCCCTGCCCCCCGGCACGCGCAACACGGCCTGGCTGGCGCCCGGCCCGGTGCCCGATGCGATCCTGGCCTGGGTCCGCGATGGCGGACGCCTGCTGCTGCGCGCCGGCGCCAGCCCGGACACGCCGGCGCAAGTCAATGCGCTGTGGATCGATGCACGGGGCGACGTGCTGGTGCGCGGCACCACGCTCGGACGCGGCCGCCTGATGCAGTTCACCCGCCCGCTCACGCCCGCGGCGATGCCGGAACTGCTGGACGCCGGTTTCCCGTCGCAACTGCGCATGCTCTTCAGCGATGCACCGGCCGCACCTGCGCGCGTCGCGGCGCGCGACTACGCGCCAACCCCCGGCGCAGCGCCCTGGCCGCAGCCGCAGCGCCCGCTCGCCGCGTGGCTGGCGTTGCTCGCCGGCCTGCTGTTCCTGCTCGAACGCTGGCTCGCCAGCGGGCCGCGCCGCGAGGCCGCCGCATGAACGCCCGCTCCGCCGATGCGCTGCTGTGCGAGTGGCGGCGCGCGGCGCGCGCGCGGCGCGCGGTCATCGTCGCCGCGTTCGCCATGCCGTGGCTGGCCGCACTGCTGGCTTTCGCGTTGCTGCACGGCAACCGCTGGGCGTTCGTGGTGTTCGCACTGGCGCTGTTGGCGACGGCAGTGGCCGTGTGGCGCGTGGCGCGCGGCGTCGACGCATCCTGGCTCGCGCGCCGCCTCGATGTCCGGCGCAGCGACATGGAGGACAGCGCAGCGCTGCTGTTCGCCGGAAGCACCGTCACCGCGCTGGAAGGCCTGCAGCGCGAACGCCTGCGGCAGCGCATCGAGGCGGCACCAACGACCGAATTGCGCGACCCGTGGCCACGCCGCGCGCTCGCCGTCGCCGCCCTGCCTGCGCTGGCCGCGCTCGCGCTGGTGTTGTTCTGGCCGGCAACGAAGGGTGGTATCGCGTCGACGGAAGCCGGCAGCACGCCGCAGGCCGTCGGCCCGCCCGCCCTGCCCCGCCTGCTGTCCGCCCGCCTCGAGATCCGGCCGCCCGCCTACACCGGCCTGGCGGTGCGCACGCAGTCGGAGCTGGACGCCACCGCGCCGCAGGGCGCCACCCTGCGCTGGACGCTGCGCTTCTCGCCGCAACCGGAATCGGCCACGCTGCAGTTCCACGACGGTCGCAAAGTCGAACTGCAACGGCACGATCGGGACTGGACCGGCGAGCTGCGCCTCGCGCGTTCGGGGCTGTACCGCATCGTGCTGCCGACGCCGCTGCCGAAGGCGCAATCCGGCCTGCATCGCCTCGACGCCAGCGCCGACGATCCGCCGGTGCTGCGCGTCTTGCAGCCCGCGCGCAACCTCAGCTTGCACCAGCCGGGACAGCGCACCTGGCCGCTGCGGTTCGAGGCGGAAGACGATCATGGGCTCGCCGCGACCGCGCGGCTGCGCGTGATCCAGGTCCGGGGCACGGGCGAGGACATCGTCAGCAGCGAACGCAGCCTTGCCCTGCGCGGCAGCGGCACTGCGCGCAGCAAGCGCTGGTCGCATGCGCTCGACCTCGGCGCGCTCGGTCTCTCGGCGGGCGACGACGTGATCGTGCAGGTGCTCGTCGCCGACAACCGCACCCCGGGCCCGCAGCAGACCCGCAGCCCCAGTTTCATCCTGCGCTGGCCGCCGGAGGACACCATGCAGGCGAGCGGCATGGACGGGCTGGCCGGCACCCGGCTGCCGGCCTACCTGCGCAGCCAGCGCCAGGTGATCATCGACGCCGAAGCCCTGCTGCAGGGCAAGCGCCGCCTGTCCGCGGAACGGTTCCGCGAACGCTCCGATGCGCTCGGCGGCGACCAGCACGCCCTGCGCCTGCGCTACGGCAGGTTCCTCGGCGAAGAAGGCGAAAACGCACCGGTCCTGCCGACCAACGACGTGCCGACCAACGACCTGCCCACGAACGACCCGCCGACGAACGACGATCACGATGCAGGCCCGCCGCCGGCCACGGCCCCTGCCTTCGGCGAAGCAGGCGATGTGCTGTCCGAGTTCGGCCACGTCCACGACACCGCCGAAGCAGCGACCCTGCTCGACCCGACCACCAAGGAGGTGTTGCGCGCCGCGCTGCGCCAGATGTGGGAATCGGAACTGCACCTGCGCCAGGGCGATCCCGCGACCGCGCTGCCCCATGCCTACAAGGCGCTCGGCTACATCAAGCAAGTGCAACAGGCCGACCGCATCTACCTTGCGCGCACCGGCATCGAGGTACCGCCGATCGACTTCGACCGGCGCTTGCGCGGCGAGCGCGAAGGGCTGGCCGACCGCCGCGATCCGCTCGCCGCGGCGACCGCGCCCGATCCCGTCCCCGCGCTCGCCTGGCAGGCCCTGCAGGACACCCCGGATGCGCGCGGCAAGGCGCCCGACTTCGATGCGCTCGAACGCTGGGTGCGCGAGCGCGACGCGCCCGGACTCGATCCGCTCGCGGTGATCGCCGCGATCGACGCGGTCCGCCAGGATCCTGCCTGCGACCGCTGCCGCGCCCGCCTGCGCGCAGCGCTGTGGCCGCTGCTGCCACGACCGCCCGCCACCAGCGGCATGCGCCCGCGCGCCGATGCAGCGGGCGCAGCCTACCTCGACGCGCTGGACGCGGAGGCCGTGCAGTGAACTTGCAGGCGCAGGGGCTGGACATCGTGGTCGCCACGCTGCTCGCGCTCGCGGTCGCCGCCGCCGGCACCCGCATGCTGTGGCGTTTCCTGCGCATGCCGGGGCCGCAACGGCCGCGCTCCTGGCGGCTGGCCACGTTGCTGCTGGTGCAGGCCGTCGGCGCCTTCCTGCTGTACCGCACGCTGTTCCCGCCGCCGGTGCATGCGCCGGCCGGCCTGCTGGTGGTGGCGACGGCCGCGGCCGATCGCGTGCCGGCGCGCGAACGTCCACCCGGGGCACGGGTGGTCGCGATGCCGGAAGCGCCGGCGCTGGCCGGGGCCTCGCGCATGCCCGACCTGGCCACCGCGCTGCGCCGCCATCCCGGCACCACCCGCGTGCGCGTGCTCGGCGCCGGGCTCGCCGCGCGCGACCTCGAGGCCGCGCGCGGACTGGTCGTCGAGTTCCGCCCCGCGCCGCTGCCGCGGGGCCTGGTTGCGCTGTGGCCGCCACCCGGCGTGCAGGCCGGACGCCGCTTCGAAGTCGGCGGACGCGCGAACGGCCTCGACGGCGGGCAGGTGGAACTGCTGGATCCCGCCCAGCGCATCGTCGCGCACGCCAGGCCCGATGACGGCGGCCGTTTCCGGCTCACCGCCGTCGTGCGTACGCCGGGCCCCGCGACCTGGACCCTGCGCCTGCGCGACCACGGCGGCACCGCCATCGAGAATGCGACGCTGCCGCTCGACGTCGCGCCGGGGTCGCCGCTGCGCGTCCTGTTCCTGGCCGGGGCGCCGAACGCGGAACTGAAATACCTGCGGCGCTGGGCCAGCGATTCCGGTCTCGCGCTCGATACCCGGATCGAACTGGGCGCCGGCATGCAGATCGGCGACGCGCCGGTGCGGTTCGATGCCGCCCGCCTTGCCGGGTACGACCTCGTCGTCCTCGACGCACGCAGCTGGCAGGGCCTCGGTGCGCGGCGCGGTCCACTGCTCGAGGCGGTGCGCGGCGGCCTGGGCCTGTTGCTGCGGTTGCCGCATGCATCCTCGGCCGGCGATCGCGCCGCACTGCGGCGCCTCGGCTTCGAAGCGGCCAGCGCGCGCGCGCGCAGCGTGCGGATGTCCAGCGGCGACGAGGCCCCCACGCTGACCCGCGGCAGCCTGCGCATCACCGGCGACGACGCCGTGCCGATGCTGGCCGACGCCGGCGGCGCCGCGCTGGCCTGGTGGAGTGCGCGCGGCCTCGGGCGCATCGGCATCGTCGGCTTCGACGACAGCCACCGCTGGGTGCTGGCCGGCGACGGCGCCCGCCACGGCGATCTGTGGGCGGGCCTGTTCTCCACCATCGCCCGGCCGCGCGCCGCGCCTTCCGCGCAGGTTCCCGATTCCGCACGTGCCGGCGAGCGCATGACGCTGTGCGCGCTGCCGGCGGATGCCACGGTCGAGGCGCCCGATGGCCGGCGCACACCGCTGTACATCGATCCCGTGGACAGCGAACGCGCCTGCGCGGGCTTCTGGCCACGGATCTCCGGTTGGCATCTGTTGCGCGCGGGCGATGCCGTGCAGCGCTTCCACGTGCGCGCGGCCGACGCGGTCCCCGGCCTGCGTGCCGCGCGCCTGCAGGACGACACCGCCCGCCTCGCCGCCGCGACGGCAACGGCGGACGCCGGGCAAGGCCCCGCGAGGCCCGGGCCGCGCTGGCCCTGGTTCCTCGCGTGGCTGGCGCTGGCGACCGCGGGCTGGTGGCTGGAGCGCTCGCGTGCCGGAACGGCCGCTGCAAGCGGTCGTGGATAAGGCTCCCATCAGCGGTTCGTGCGAAAATCGTGGATTCAAGGCCCCCGTAGCTCAGCTGGATAGAGCGTCCCCCTCCTAAGGGGAAGGTCGTGCGTTCGAATCGCGCCGGGGGCACATATGCGGATCCCTCCGCAAGAGCCCGCACATCCATGTGCGGGGCTTCAACAGAACAGCCAACAGAACAGCACGGAGCCATCACATGACCCACCCCGTCCTAACTGCCCTCGGCCTCGGCGACAACGAGTCCGGCACCTACCTCGGCAACGGCGAGTGGTCGAAGACCCGCGACGCCGGCCTGCTGGAGCCGGTGAATCCGACCGACGGCACGGTGCTGGCGCGGGTGCAGGCATCCTCGCAGGAGGACTACGACACCATCGTCGAGCGCGCCCAGGCCGCGTTCAAGGTCTGGCGCACCACCCCGGCGCCGCGCCGCGGCGAAGCGGTGCGCCTGTGCGCCGATGCGCTGCGTGCGCACAAGGACGCGCTGGGCTCGCTGGTGGCGCTGGAAATGGGCAAGTCCAAGCCCGAGGGCGACGGCGAAGTGCAGGAGATGATCGACATCGGCGACTTCGCCGTCGGCCTGTCGCGCCAGCTGTACGGCCTGACGATGCATTCGGAGCGCCCGGGCCACCGCATGTACGAGCAGTGGCACCCGATCGGCCTGGTCGGGATCATCTCGGCGTTCAACTTCCCGGTCGCGGTGTGGGCCTGGAATGCCTTCGTGGCCGCGGCCTGCGGCGACATCTCGATCTGGAAGCCCTCGCCGAAGGTGCCGCTGTCGGCGATCGCGGCGACGCGCATCTGCAACGAGGCGCTACGCAAGGGCGGCTTCCCGGACCTGTTCTTCCTGTTCAACGACGCCGGCAGCGAGCTGGCGCAGGCGTTCGTCGACGACAGGCGCATCGGCCTGGTCAGCTTCACCGGTTCCACGAAGGTCGGGCGCATGGTCGGCGAGCGCGTGGCCCGGCGCATGGGGCGTTCGCTGCTGGAGCTCGGCGGCAACAACGCGATCATCCTGGACGAGACCGCGGACCTGAAGCTGGCGATTCCCGGCATCGTGTTCGGCGCGGTCGGCACCGCCGGCCAGCGCTGCACCACCACCCGCCGCCTGTTCGTGCACGAATCGATCTACACCGACGTGCTCGCCAGGCTGGTCGCGGCCTACAAGCAGGTCGAAGGCAAGATCGGCGACCCGACCGACCCGAAGAACCTGATGGGCCCGCTCAACAGCCAGGACGCGGTGCAGGCCTACCTGGACGCGATCGCCAAGGCCAGGGCCAGCGGCGGCAAGGTCGAGACCGGCGGCGCCGCGATCGAACGCGCGGGCAACTTCGTGCTGCCGGCGATCGTCACCGGCCTGTCCAACGACGCCGAAGTGGTGCAGACCGAGACCTTCGCGCCGATCCTGTACGTGATGAAGTACAAGGATCTCGACGACGCGATCGCGATGCAGAACGACGTGCCGCAGGGCCTGTCGTCGTCGATCTTCACCAACAACCTGAAGGCGGCCGAGAAGTTCCTGGCCGCGACCGGCTCGGACTGCGGCATCGCCAACGTCAACATAGGCACCTCCGGCGCCGAGATCGGCGGTGCGTTCGGCGGCGAGAAGGAAACCGGCGGTGGTCGCGAATCCGGCTCCGATGCCTGGCGCGCGTACATGCGGCGGCAGACGAATACGATCAATTATTCGGATTCGCTGCCGCTGGCGCAGGGGATCAAGTTCGATCTCTGAGACAAGAGCGGGAACGGGGAACGGGGAACGGGGAACAGTGGTGACGGAGCGGGCTTGATGTATTCGGTGCTACGACCATTACTGTTTTCCCTTGATGCCGAGCGGGCGCATGGAGCGACGCTGCGCGCGCTCGAAGCCGCACACCGGGTCGGGCTGGATGCGCTGGTGGCGAAAGTGCCGGCGCCCTTGCCTACCAAGCTGCTGGGACTGACGTTTCCAAACCCGGTCGGGCTCGCGGCCGGGCTGGACAAGAACGGCGCGCATGTCGATGCGCTGATGGCGCTGGGCTTCGGCTTCGTCGAAGTCGGCACGGTGACGCCGCGGCCGCAGGCGGGCAATCCGACGCCGCGCATGTTCCGGCTGCCGAAGCACCGGGCGGTGATCAACCGGCTGGGCTTCAACAACGAGGGCGTCGACGCGCTGGTGCGCAACGTCTCGCGCGCGCAGCGCAAGGGCGGCCTGCTCGGGATCAACATCGGCCGCAACAAGGACACGCCGAACGATTTCGCCGAGGGCGATTATCTCTATTGCCTGGAGCGGGTATATCCGCTGGCCGACTACATCACGGTCAACATCTCCTCGCCCAACACCGCCGGCCTGCGCGAATTGCAGGAGGAACAGGCGCTGCGGCGGCTGGTATCGAACCTGCGCGAGGCGCAGGAGCGGTTCGGCGCGCGGCACGGCAAGCGGGTGCCGATGCTGGTGAAGATCGCGCCGGACCTGTCGGACGACGACATCGAAGCCGCCGGCCGGGTGCTCGGCGACCTGCAGGTGGACGGCGTGATCGCCACCAACACCACGGTCTCGCGGCTGGCGGTGCAGGACGATCCGCGGGCGAAGGAAACCGGCGGCCTGTCGGGCGCGCCGCTGATGGACAAGTCGACCGCGGTGCTGCGCATGCTGCGCAGCCGGTTGCCCGAGGCGATCCCCTTGATCGGGGTCGGCGGGATCATGGGCGGCCCGGACGCGGCCAAGAAGATGGCGGCCGGCGCCTCGATGGTGCAGCTGTACACCGGGCTCGTGTATCGCGGTCCGGCCCTGATCGGCGAGTGCGTCGATGCCATGCGCCGGCGCAAGGAGGCCCCGAGCCGGGGTACCCTGCCGCCGGATGAATGACGCCGTGACCCGCCGCACCGCGCACCTGCCGGGCTACCGCCTCAGCGAGGATGCGCGGCTGGACGCGCGCAATACTTTCGGGGTGGCTGCGCGCGCGCCGATGCTGGTGGAAGTCTCCGATGCCGCGCTGCTGCCTGGACTGCTGGCGCAACCGATGCTGCGCGACGGCCCGCTGCTGGTGCTCGGCGGCGGCAGCAACCTGCTGTTCGCGGGCGACGCACCGGGGCCGGTGCTGGCACTGGAGACGCGCGGGATGCAGGTCATCGGCGAAGACGACAGCCATCCCGATGGCGGCAGCGCGATCGTGCGCGCCGACGCCGGCGGCGAATGGCACGCGCTGGTGCTGTGGACGCTCGGCCACGGGCTCGCCGGGCTCGAGAACCTGGCATTGATCCCCGGCACCGTCGGCGCGGCGCCGATCCAGAACATCGGTGCCTACGGGGTCGAGGTGCGCGAGCACATCCATGCGGTCGAGGCGGTCGAGCGCGGCAGCGGCGAGCTGCACCGGCTGTCGGCGGACGAATGCGGGTTCGGCTATCGCGACAGCCGGTTCAAGCGCGAACCCGAACGTTACGTGGTCACGGCGGTCGAGTTCACGCTGTCGCGCACGCCGCGGCTGCGGCTGGACTATGCCGGCATCGGCGAGGAACTGGCGACGATGGGGGCGGACAGCGCGCCACGACCGTCGCAAGTCGCCGAGGCGGTGTGCCGGATCCGCCGCCGCAAGCTGCCGGACCCGGCGGTGATCGGCAACGCCGGCAGCTTCTTCAAGAATCCGATCGTGCCGATGGCGCAGGCCGAAGCACTGAAGACGGAGCATCCGGCGCTGCCGATGTTCCGCGGCAGCGACGAAGCCACGCGCAAGCTGTCGGCGGCCTGGCTGATCGACGCCTGCGGCTGGAAGGGGCACCGCGAGGGCGATGCCGGCGTGGCGGCTTCGCACGCGCTGGTGCTGGTCAACCACGGCCACGCCAGCGGCGCGCAATTGCTGGATCTCGCGCGCCGGATCGCGGCCTCGGTGTGCGAGCGTTTCGGCGTGGCGCTGGAGCCGGAACCGCGGATCATCGGGGCACGGTGGTGAGCGCGCAGCCGCCAGTCGTGGAAAGGCCCGCCCCGTTCCTGAAGGCCGCATCGCTGATGCTGGCCAGCACGATGTTCTTCGGGCTGATGGCGGTGGTCATCCGGCTGGCGTCCGACGCCGGCCTGCCCACGGCCCAGATCGCCTTCTTCCGCAACCTGTTCGGGTTGATGGCGCTGCTGCCGTTCCTGCACCACGGCGGGCGCGCGGTGTTCCGCACGAAACAGTTGCCCCGCTACTTCGTGCGCTGCGTGATCGGCGTCGGCTCGATGCTGTGCGGGTTCTGGGCGATCGGCAACCTGCCGATGGCGCATGCGATCTCGCTGTCCTACTCGGCGCCGCTGTTCGTCACGATCGCGGCGGTGATCTGGCTGGGCGAGGTGGTGCGGCGCCGGCGCTGGACCGCGGTGATCCTCGGCTTCATCGGCGTGCTGGTGATCGTGCGCCCCGGCACCGAAGGCTTCAGCCTCGGCTCGCTGGTGGCGATCGCCGCGGCGGTGCTGAGCAGCATCGTCGCGATCCAGATCAAGCAGCTGTCGCGGGTGGATCCGCCGGACACGATCGTGTTCTACACCTACGTGTTCTGGGTGCCGCTGTCGCTGGTGCCGGCGCTGTTCGGATGGCAGTGGCCGCACGGGATCGCGTGGCTGTGGCTGGTGGCGATCGGCATCCTCGGCACCGGCGGGCAGTTGTTCTGGACGCGGGCGCTGAAGCTGGGCGAGGTATCGGCGCTGACGCCGATCAGCTTCATGCAGCTGCCGCTGGTGACCGGGCTGGCGTGGTTGCTGTTCGACGAGATGATCAGCCGGTGGACGGTGATCGGTGCGCTGATCATCTTCGGCGCGAACGGTTACATCGCGCATCGCGAGGCGCAGCTATCGCGGCGCGCGGAGACGACCGCGCCCGTCGAGGCCGCCAAACCCGGCGAGTAACGCGCCGAAAGCCGGACTTCGTGCGGGGGCCGGCGCGAGGCCATGCCCTGCAAGCCGGAGCACGCCGTGAATACATCCATGTAGGCTCTGCTGCGGCATCCATGCCGCAGAAGGCCCCGTCTTGCAGGGCATGGCCTCACACCGGCCTCGGCATGCGGGTCGCAGCGCTTCGGCGGCATCCCTCCGACAAGAAGCGGGAAAACCGGCTTGCGGTAGGCGTCGTGAGTGCGGGCCTGGGAGGCGGGACCGTCGCCGGCATGGATGCCGGCGCCGAGCCTACATGGATGTATTCACGGCGTGTCCCGACTCGCAGGCCCGTGCTCGCGGCGCCCCCTCACGGAGGCGAAATCCCCGCGGCTTGGGTGCGCCAAGGGCGGAGGTGGCGGTTGAAGACGAGGGCGTAGACGCCGACGGTCCAGACGCTGGCGGCGGTCCAGCCGGCGAGGATGTCGGACGGGAAATGCACGCCGAGGTAGATGCGCGACAGGCCGACCATCAGGGTGAACAGCACCGCGGCGATCGTCACCGGCCAGCGCCAGCGTCGCCAGCGCGGCGACGGCAGGTGCCACCACAGCAAGAGCACGACCCAGGCCAGGGTGATCGACCCCATCGCATGGCCGCTGGGAAAGCTGTAGGTGGTTTCGGGCGCGATCGACGGCCACAGGTCCGGGCGGATGCGTGCGAATGCATGCTTGGCGGCGACGTTGAGCAGCGCCGAGCCACCGGTGGCGATGCCGGCGAACAGGCCTTCGCGCAGGCGCCTGCGCCAGGCCAGGGCGAGCACCAGGGCGATGTCGACCGGCACCACGCCGTACTGGTAACCCAATTGCGAGAACAGCAGGAACAACCGGTCGAACCCGGCGCCGGCCATGCCGTGGGCGAAGCGCAGCACCGGTTCGTCGAAGAAGAAGACCTCGCCCTCGTGCAGTTCCTCGACCAGCGCGCCGAAACCCCATAGCGGCAATCCGATGCCGAGGAACACCAGCAGCAGGCGCAGGCCGTACCTGCGCAGGAAGGCGGCGCCGAAGCGCGCCTCGTCGCGCAGGTTGCGCGCGGCCTCAGCCGGTGTGTGCGGCGGAGCCGGCGGCGGCGTAGTTGCGCTCGACATAGTCGTCGATGATGGCGACGAATTCGGCCGCGATGTCGTCGCCGCGCAGGGTGACGGTCTTCTCGCCGTCGACGAACACCGGCGCGGACGGTGCCTCGCCGGTGCCCGGCAGCGAGATGCCGATGTTGGCGTGGCGCGACTCGCCGGGGCCGTTGACCACGCAGCCCATCACCGCCAGGGTCAGGTTCTCGGCGCCGGGATGGCTGATGCGCCACTCGGGCATCTTCGCGCGCACGTGCTCCTGCACCACCTGGGCCAGGTGCTGGAAGAACTCGGAAGTGGTGCGGCCGCACCCCGGGCAGGCGGTGACCATCGGGGTGAACGCGCGCAGGCCCATGGTCTGCAGCAGTTCCTGCGCGACCACCACTTCCCGGGTGCGGGCGCCGCCGGGTTCGGGCGTGAGCGAGATGCGGATGGTGTCGCCGATGCCCTGCTGCAGCAGTACCGCCAGCGCCGCGCTGGAAGCGACCATGCCCTTGCTGCCGATGCCGGCCTCGGTCAGGCCCAGGTGCAGGGCGAAGTCGCTGCGCGCGGCGAGGTCGCGGTAGACCGCGACCAGTTCCTGCACGCCGCTGACCTTGGCCGACAGGATGATGCGATCGGCGGGCAGGCCGAGTTCCACCGCGCGCGCGGCCGACTCCAGCGCCGAAAGGATCAGGGCCTCGCGCAGCACGCGGCCGGCATCCCAGGGTTCGCTGCGCTGGGCGTTCTCGTCCATCAGCCGGGTCGCCAGCGCCTGGTCGAGCGAGCCCCAGTTGGCGCCGATGCGCACCGGCTTGCCGTACTGCATCGCGAACTCGATCAGCTGCGCGAACTGGGTGTCGCGCTTCCTGCCGAAGCCGACGTTGCCGGGATTGATGCGGTACTTCGCCAGCGCTTCGGCGCAGGCGGGTTCCTTCGCCAGCAGCTGGTGGCCGTTGTAGTGGAAGTCGCCGATGATCGGCACCTCGACGCCCGCCATCAGCAGGCGGTCGACGATCTTCGGCACCGCGGCGGCCGCTTCCGGCGTGTTGACGGTGACGCGCACCAATTCGGAGCCGGCGCGCCAGAGTTCGCCGACCTGCTTCACCGTGGCCACGATGTCGGCGGTATCGGTGTTGGTCATCGACTGCACGACGACCGGGGCGTCGCCGCCGACCAGCACGTTGCCGATGCGGACCTGGCGGGTCCGGCGCCTGGGGGCGGGGCCGAAACTGTTCATCCGCATATTGTACGGATCGCCGCCGGCCGGGCGATGGCCCATGGCGATGGCCTATCCTGAGCGGATGAACACCGCGGTGACCGGCGAAGTCCTGAGCCCCAGCCAGCTGAACACCCTTGCCCGCGACCTGCTGGAGGGGGCGTTCCCGCTGGTATGGGTCGAGGGCGAGCTGAGCGGGGTCTCGCGGCCGGCCTCGGGGCACCTGTACTTCTCGCTCAAGGACGCGCGCGCGCAGGTGCGCTGCGCGATGTTCAAGCCCAAGAGCACCTGGCTGAAGTTCGCCCCCAGGGAAGGCGTTCGCGTGCTGGCGCGCGGGCGGCTGACGCTGTACGAGGCGCGCGGCGACTACCAGCTGGTGCTGGACCACATGGAGGAAGCTGGCGAAGGCGCGCTGCGGCGCGCGTTCGAGGAGCTGAAGGCGAAGCTCGCGGCCGAAGGCCTGTTCGATGCGGAACGCAAGCGCCCCCTGCCCGCCTACGTGCGCCGGCTGGGCGTGATCACCTCGCCTTCGGGCGCGGCGGTGCGCGACGTGCTCAGCGTGCTCGGGCGGCGCTTCGCCCTGGTCGAGGTCGACGTGCTGCCGGTGCTGGTGCAGGGCACGACCGCCGCGGCTCAGATCGTGGCGATGCTGCGCAAGGCCGCGGCCAGCGGCCGTTACGACGTGATCCTGCTCGCCCGCGGCGGCGGTTCGCTCGAGGACCTGTGGGCGTTCAACGACGAGCTGCTGGCGCGCGCGATCGCGGCGTCCGCGGTGCCGGTGGTCTCGGCGATCGGGCACGAGACCGACTTCAGCCTGTCCGACTTCGCCGCCGACCTGCGCGCGCCGACGCCGTCGGCTGCGGCGGAACTGCTGGTGCCGCATGCCGACGACCTGCGCCGGCGGCTGCACGCGCTGCAACAGCGCATGGGCAGCGTGCAACGGCAACGCCTGCGCCAGGCGATGCAGCGCGCCGACCGTGCCGCGTTGCGGCTGCAGGCGCTGCGGCCGCGGGCGCGGCTGGAGATGCTGGCGCGGCGCCAGGCCGAGGCGCTGCGGCGCCTGCGCACGGGCTGGCAACGCCGGCTCGAGCAGCGGCAGGCGCGGCTGCAGGGGCTGGCGCGCTCGCTGTCGGCGATCAGCCCGCTGGCGACCGTGGCGCGGGGCTACGCGATCCTGCAGCACGAGGACGGACGCGTGGTGCGCAGCGTGGGCGATGCGGCGAAGGACGACGTGCTCGACGCCCGCGTCACCGACGGCAAGCTGAAATTGCGGGTGGAGTGATGCGGGAGTAGCTCATGTTGAAGAAGTCGTATCCGTATTACCTGGCGAACGAAGCGGTCGCGGCCAACACGGCGCTCGCGGTGCTGGACAAGTATTCGGGCGAGGTGGCGACGCGGGTGGCGCAGGCCGACGCGGCGACGCTCGACCGGGCGATCGCGGCCGCGTTCGACGCGCGCGCGGCGATGGCGGCGTTCACCCCGGATGCGCGCCGCGACGTGCTGGAACATTGCGTGCGCCGCTTCGGCGAGCGCAGCGAGGAGCTGGCGCTGGCGCTGTGCATCGAGGCCGGCAAGCCGATCAAGGATTCGCGCGGCGAAGTCGCGCGCCTGGTCGACACCTTCCGCATCGCCGCCGGCGAGGCGACCCGGATCGAGGGCGAGACCGTCGAGCTGCAGATCTCGGAACGCACCCGCGGCTATCGCGGCCTGGTGAAGCGGGTGCCGGTGGGCGCGTGCAGCTTCATCACCCCGTTCAACTTCCCGCTCAACCTGGTCGCGCACAAGGTCGCGCCGGCGATCGCCGCCGGTTGCCCGTTCGTGCTGAAGCCGTCGGAGCGGACGCCGATCGGCGCACTGATCATCGGCGAGGTGCTGGCGGAGACGGAGCTGCCCAAGGGCGCGTTCTCGATCCTGCCCTGCCCGGTCGCGGACGCCGACGCGCTGGTCACCGATCCGCGCATCGCCCTGCTCAGCTTCACCGGCGGGCTGGTCGGCTGGGACCTGAAGGCGCGCGCCGGGCGCAAGAAGGTGGTGCTGGAGCTGGGCGGCAACGCCGCCTGCATCGTCGACGCCGACCCCGGGCGACCGCTGGACGAGGTGGTGTCGCGGCTGGTGTCCGGTGCCTATTACCAGTCCGGGCAGAGCTGCATCGGGGTACAGCGCATCTACGTGCATCGCACGCGCTACGACACACTGAAGGCCGCGCTCGCCACCGCGGTCGGCCAGCTGCGCATGGGCGATCCGCGCGACGAGGACGTGTTCATCGGGCCGATGGTCGACGAAGCCGCGGCGCGGCGCGTCGAGGAGTGGATCGCGACAGCGGTCGCGGGCGGCGCGAAAGTACTCGCCGGCGGCGCGCGCCAGGGCAACCTGCTGCCGGCCACGTTGCTGGAGAACGTGCCGCACGAGTCGGACCTCTATCGCAAGGAGGCGTTCGGACCGGTCGCCGCGATCGAGCCGTTCGACGATTTCGACGATGCGCTGGCGCGGGTCAACGACAGCGACTTCGGGTTGCAGGCCGGGGTGTTCACCGGCGACCTCGCGCATGCGATGCGCGCCTGGGACCGGCTCGAGGTCGGCGGCGTGGTGGTCGGGGACATTCCGAGCTTCCGGGTCGACAACATGCCTTACGGCGGGGTCAAGGGCTCGGGGTTCGGGCGCGAGGGGGTGCGCCATGCGATCGCGGACATGACGGAAGCACGGTTGCTCGTCATCCGCGGTTGATCACAACGGGGCGGGCTGGCCGTAGAAGAAGCCCTGGCCGTACTGGCAGCCGAGCTCGAGCAGGATGTCGCGCTGCGCCTGCGTCTCGATGCCCTCGCCGATGGTGTCGATGCCCAGTGTTCCGGCCAGCGCCAGGATCGCCCGCACCAGCGCCAGGCTCTCGGCCTGGGTATCGCCGTCGAGCCCGGAGACGAAGCTGCGGTCGATCTTCAGCGACTGGATCGGGAAGCGGTGCAGGTAGGACAGCGCCGAGAAGCCGGTGCCGAAATCGTCGAGCAGCGCCAGCACGCCGCGTCCGCGCAGGACGTTGAGCATGCGCAGGGCGCGCGGCGCATCGTCCAGCAGCGCGACCTCGGTGATCTCGATCCGCAGCCGGTGCGGGTCGGTGCCGGCGGCATCGAGCATGCGCAGCAGGCGCTCGGCGAAGTCGTCGGAACGGAAGTGGCGCGGCGAGACGTTGATCGAGACGTAGGTATGGTGGTGATCGCGCAGCCAGGCGATCACGCGCTCGTAGATCAGCCAGTCGACCTGTTCGATCAGGCCGCTGTCCTCGCCGACGCCGATGAACTCGCCCGGCGGCAACGCACCATGCAGCTCGTGGTTCCAGCGCAGCAGCGCCTCGTGGCCGACCACGATGCCGTCGGACAGGCGCACGATCGGCTGGAAATGCGGCACGAACGCGTCGTTGATGATCGCCCGGCGCAGGTCGGCCTCGAGGTCGAGCAGGCGGATCGCGTGCGCGCGCATGTCCTCGTCGAACAGCGCGCTGCGGTCGCGGCCCTCGGCCTTGGCCCGGTACATCGCGGCATCGGCATCGCGCAGCAGCTCGTCGCCCAGGCGGTAGCGCGGCTGCCACTGGGCGATGCCGATGCTGGCCGACGGGAACAGCTCGCGTCCGCCCAGCCACAGCGGTTTGCCGAGCGCGTCGAGGATGCGCCCGGCCAGCGCCATGCTGGCCTCGGTGTCGCAGATGCCCTCGGCGAGGATGGTGAACTCGTCGCCGCCGAAGCGCGCGACCATGCTGCGCTCGTCGAGCACCCCGGCGATGCGGCGGCCGATCTCCACCAGCATCTCGTCGCCGGCGGCGTGGCCGATCGAATCGTTGATCAGCTTGAAGCGGTCCAGGTCGAGGAACAGCACCGCGAACCCGTTGGACTTGTCACTGCGGGCGCGGTCGATCGCCGCATCCAGGCACTCCAGCAGGTGCGGGCGGTTGGGCAGCCCGGTGAGCGCGTCGTGGCGGGCCTGGTGGGTGAGCCGCTGCTCGGCGCGCACGCGCTCGCCGATCTGCGCGCGCAGCTCGCGGTTGGCACCGGCCAGCTCCCGGGTGCGCGACTCGACCCGGAACTCCAGTTCCGAATGCGCGGCCTTGAGGTGCTCCTGCGCGCGCTTGCGCGCCAGGCCGCCGCCGATGTGGTGGGCGACGAAGGTGAGCAGTTCCTGGTCGCGCGGGGTGAATTCGATCTCGGCGGTGTAGCTCTGCACCGCGATCGCGCCGACCACGGTGCTGTCGCGCATCAGCGGCACGCCGAGCCAGCTGTGGGCGAGCGCGCCATGGCTGCGCACGTAGCCCACCGCCTCCAGGTCGGCGATCCTGGCACGGTCCGCCAGCAGCGGCTCGCCGTGGGTGATGACGTACTCGGTCAGGCCCTTGGTGAGCCTGCGGGTGACGCGCGCGGCATCGCGCTCGTCGACCGAATACGGAAACTCGATCTGGTCGCCTTCCGGGGTCAGCAGCGCGATGTAGAAGTTGCGCGCGAACAGCAGCTCGCCGACCACGCCGTGGACGTCGGCGTAGAAGCGCTCCAGGCTGCCGGCCACCACCGACATCTCGGTGATCCGGTACAGCGCGCGCTGCAGGCGTTCGGCGCGCTGGCGCTCGATGATCTCGGCCTGCAGCACCAGGTTGGCCTGCTGCAGCTCCAGGGTGCGCTCGTCCACCCGCCGCTCGAGCTCGACCCGGGCGTGCTTGCGGTCCAGTGCGGTGAGGATGTGCTGGGCCACGTACTCCAGCAGCGCGCGGTCTTCGTTGCTGTAGCTGGCCGGATGGTCGTAGCTCTGGACCACGATCGCGCCGCACACGCGCTCGTCGCGGCGCATCGGCACGCCGAGCCAGTCGGCGCTGTCGGGACCGTGCTGCAGGTCCATGTGCACGCCCATTTCCTGGCGCAGCCGTGCCGAAGGACCCAGCAGCGGATGGCCGTGCCGCAGCAGCGCGGCGGTCAGGCTGTTGGGCATCCCGTCGAGCGGGATCTCCTCGTCGGGGTCGGCGACGTAGGGATCGAGGCGGTCTGCGAAATACAGGAAGCGCACGCTCTCGCGGACGTCGTCGTAGAGCACGATGTAGAAGTTCTCGGCGTACATCAGGCCGCCGACCACCGCGTGGATGCGGCCGAGCATCTCCTGCATCTCGAGCGCCGAGCCGGCGAGGTCGGCGATCTCGTACAAGGCCTGCTGCAGCCGCTGCGACTTCTGCAGCGCCTCGATCCGGGCCTCGGCGTGGGCCGACGCCAGGGTGGCGGCCACCGTGCGCCGCGCCAGCGCCACCCAGGCCGCGCGCGAGGACGGCGGCAGCGGCTCGCCGAGGCGGGCGGCGAGCGCGATCAGGGTGTCGCCGTGCCGCCAGTGCTCGTCGATCCCGGTGGCCGTGGGTGATGGCGGACGCCCGTCGAGGCTGGACTCGGCATGCGCATGCAGCCGCGCCGGCGCCCCGGGGGCCTCGGAAATGCCGTCGCCGCCGCGCGGATCGCGCCAGCGCACGACCACGCTGGAGCCGGTGGGAAGGGTGTCGGTGAGGGCGCTGGCGAGCCCGTCGAGGGTCGGCGCCGCGGCCGCCACGGGCCTCGCCACATCGACATCCACCTCGATCGTCCCCATCCCCATGACCGCAGGATAACGCCGGGCGGCGCCGGGATCGCAAGCCCTTCTCCGGGCGGCGCGCAGGCCTTAATCTGCATCCGATGGACGACAGCCCCGCCGACAGCCGCGCCGAGCGCCAGGCAGGCCGCCAGCCGGAAGCCAGCGACGAGGCGTTGATGCAGGCCTGGGCCGGCGGCGACGTGGCCGCCTTCGAGCAACTCTACGGCCGCCATCGCGGGCGCCTCTACCGGTTCCTGCTGCGGCAGCTGCGCGAGCCGGCGCTGGCCGACGACCTGTTCCAGGACGTGTGGCAGAAGGTGGTCGCGGCGCGTATCGGCTGGGTCGCGGACGCACCGTTCGGGGCCTGGCTGTACAAGATCGCGCACAACCGCCTGGGCGACCACTGGCGCGCGGCGCAGCACCGGCCGGAAGCGCCCGGCGATGCCGAGGCGCGACTGGCGCGCATACCCGACCACCACACGCCGGAGCGCACACTGACCGAATTCGAGCAGCGCCGCCAGCTGCAACTGGCGCTGCAGGCCTTGCCCGACGAACAACGCGAGGTGTTGCTGTTGCGCCTGGAACAGGAACTCACGCTGGAGCAGATCGGAACGATCACCGGGGTGGGCCGCGAGACCGTGAAATCCCGCCTGCGCTACGCCATGGACAAGCTGCGCGCGCAGCTGCCGGAGACCGCAGGCACGAGGCCGTCCGCATGAACCCGCAGCAGCCGACATCGCCACTGGATCCGGAAGAGCGCGCGCTGGCGCAGCGGCTGGCGCGGCTCGGTCCGCACGGCGAGCCCTCGCCGGCGCTGGATGCGAAGGTGCTGGCGGCGGCGCACGCGGCCGCGACCGCGGCGACGCCACCTCGCAACCGCACGCGCTGGCCGCTGGGGCTGGGCGTTGCCGCCTCGATCGCGCTCGCACTGGGGCTGGCGTGGCAGCTGCGCCCGCTGCCGGGCGCGGATCCCGGCCGGCCGATGACCGCGACCGGCACGGTCAGCACGGTTGCGGCCGATGCTGTGCCGGCAGAGGCCTCCGCAACCGCGACGATCGCCGCACCCGAGTCCGGATCCGCGCCGCCGGAAATCCGCCAGATGGCGCCACCGCCTCCGCCGCCGCCACCGCCCAGGCCGGCGCCGGTCGTGGCTGACCGCGCCGCCGCACCCGCGCCTGCTGCTGCACCGACCGCGCCGCCGCCTTCGGAGCCGGCCCTGGTATTCGACCGGCCAACACCCGTCGACGCGATGCAGAAGGCGGACGCCGTCGCAATGCCGCCACCCGCGCCACCTGCACCACCTGCGCCGACAAAGGCAAGGGCCGCAACGCAGGCTGCGATGCAGGCTTCCGAAGCCGACGCGCCCGAGGTGGACGTGCCGCCGGCCACGGTGGCCTCGCCGGAAGTGCGCGACGCCTGGCTGGCGCGGATCCGCGCGCTGCTCGCCGGCGGCCATGCCGAGGAAGCACGCGCGAGCCTGGAGGAATTCCAGCGCCGTTATCCGGACTTCGTGTTGCCCGAAGACCTGCGCGAAGACCTGCGCGAACCGCCGGCTCCATGAGCGACACCCTGGCCGCGCCGGCGGCGTTCACGCTCGAGGTCAGGCACAGCCGGTTCCTGGCGCAGGCCGCGCCGGCGGAAACGCCGGAGGCGGCGCTGGCGTTCCTCGCCGGCGCATCCGATGGCGCGGCCACCCACAACTGCTGGGCCTGGCGCCTCGGTGCGAACTACCGCTCCAGCGACGACGGCGAACCCGCGGGCACCGCGGGCCGGCCGATCCTCGCGGCGATCGACGGCCAGGGCTGCGACCGGGTCGTGGTGGTGGTGACGCGCTGGTTCGGCGGCATCAAGCTGGGCGCCGGTGGACTGGTGCGCGCATATGGCGGCGCGGCGGCCGAATGCCTGCGGCGCGCCGGGCGGGTGCCGCTGGTGGCGATGCGCACGCTGGAACTGCGCGCGGGCTTCGACGACATCGGCGCGGTGCATGCGGCGCTGACGGGCTTCGGCGCGGAGAAGCTGGAGGAACGCTTCACCGCCGACGGCGTGGAGCTGCAGGTCTCGCTGCCGGCCGCAAGCACGGAGGGACTGCAGATGCAATTGCGCAATGCCACGCGCGACCGGGTGAAGGTCAAGGCATCATGTACGGATGAATGACTCTTCCACCAAGGCCCCGGTCGGCACGTTGCGGGCGCTGTGGCCGTTCGTGCGCGCGCACCGCGGCTTGTTCGCGGCCTGGCTGGCGGCACTGGTCTGCTCGTCGACCGCGACCCTGAGCCTGCCGGTGGCGTTCCGGCAGATGATCGACCAGGGTTTCACCGACGGCAGCAACATCGACCGCGCCTTCGTGTTCCTGTTCCTGGTCGCGCTGGCGCTGGCCCTGGCGACCGCGGCGCGCTTCTATTTCGTGACCCTGCTCGGCGAGCGGGTGGTGGCGGACATGCGCAACCGCCTGTACGCGCACCTGCTGGGGCTGGACGCGGCGTTCTTCGACCGCAACCGCAGCGGCGAACTGGTCTCGCGCCTGACCGCCGACGCCGAGCTGCTGCGCAGCGTGGTCGGCTCGAGCATGTCGGTGGCGCTGCGCAGCCTGGTGACGGTGGTCGGTTCGATCGCGATGCTGTTCGTCACCAGCCCGCACCTCGCGGCGTACGCGCTGTTCGGGATCCCGCTGGCGGTGCTGCCGATCGTGGTCGGCGGGCGCCGGCTGCAGAAGATGTCGCGCGCCAGCCAGGACCGGATCGCCGACGCCAACATGCTCGCCACCGAAACCCTCGGCGCGGTGCGCACGGTGCAGGCGCATGCGCGCGAACCCTACGAACGCGGCCGTTTCGGCAGCGCGCTGGCGATCGCGGTGGCGACCGCGCGGCGCCGGATCCGCGCGCAGGCGGTGGTGACCGCGGTCGCGATCGTGCTGATCTTCGGCGCCATCACCCTGGTGCTGTGGTCGGGCGCGCACGACGTGGTGGCCGGACGCATGAGCGCCGGCACCCTGGGCCAGTTCGTGCTGTACGCGCTGATCGGCGGCGGCTCGGTGGGCGCGCTGGCGGAAGTCTGGAACGAGCTGCAGCGCGCGGCCGGCGGCATGGGCCGGATCTCGGAGCTGCTGCAACAGGCGCCCGGGATCGTCGCGCCGGTGGTCCCGCGCGCATTGCCGCAGCCGGTGCGCGGCGCCATCGCGTTCGACGGCGTCACCTTCCACTACCCGATGCGGCCCGACCTGCCGGCGCTGGAGCAGTTCACCCTGCGCGTGCGCCGCGGCGAGACCGTGGCCCTGGTCGGCCCGTCCGGCGCCGGCAAGAGCACGGTGTTCACCCTGCTGCTGCGCTTCCACGATCCGGATGCCGGCGCGATCGCGCTGGACGGCATCGACCTGCGCGAAGCGGATCCGGCAGCATTGCGCGACGCGATCGCGCTGGTGCCGCAGTCGCCGACGATCTTCGCCGCCAGCGCCGCCGACAACATCCGCTACGGCCGGCTCGGCGCCAGCGACGACGACGTGCGCGCCGCCGCGCGCTCGGCCGAGGCCGACGCCTTCCTCGATGCCCTGCCCGAGGGTTTCGCCAGTGAACTGGGCGAACGCGGCGCACGCCTCTCGGGCGGCCAGCAACAGCGCGTCGCGATCGCCCGCGCCCTGCTCAAGGACGCGCCGGTGCTGCTGCTGGACGAAGCCACCAGCGCCCTCGACGCGCAAAGCGAACGCGCCGTGCAGCAGGCGCTGGAGAACCTGATGCAGGGCCGCACCACCCTGGTGATCGCGCACCGCCTGGCCACCGTGCTCAAGGCCGACCGGATCGTGGTGATGGACCGCGGCCGGATCGTCGCCGAAGGCACCCACGACGCGCTGATGGCCGAGGGCGGCCTGTACGCCGAGCTGGCGAAGCTGCAGTTCCTGGATTGACCGACGGACGGTAGGACGCTCGCCGGGTCGTATGCCGTACTGCAAAGGAAGCGGGCGGCGCCCGCAACCGGGGGTTCCATGGCCACTCATCCTTCCGCCACCAGCAGGCGGCAGACGCACTTCTACCGCGTCGCGGCGCTACTGACACTGGCTGTCGTGCTGATCGGCTTCGGGCGCAGCTTCTACTTCAAGCCCTTCTTCCACGCGCCGCCGCCGCTGACCCTGTTGCTGGTGGTCCACGGCGCGATCATGACCGCCTGGTTCGTGCTGTTCGTGGTGCAGGCGCAGCTGGTCTCGGCCCGCAACTTGGCGATGCACCGGCGGCTGGGCGTTGCCGGCGTGGTGCTGGCGGCCGCAGTGCTGGTCGCCGGCTGTACCGTCGCGATCACCGGCGCGCGGCTCGGGCACTCACCCGGGCCACCGCCGCTGCAGTTCCTGGCCATCCCGCTGGGCGACATGGTGGTGTTCGCGATCCTCGCCGGCAGCGGCCTGGCGCTGCGCCGACGCAGCGACTACCACAAACGGCTGATGCTGCTGGCGTTCGTGGGCTTGCTGACCGCAGCGATAGCACGCGTCCCCCTGATCGGCAACAACATCCTGCTCGCCTTCAGCACCACGCTGCTGCTGGTGCTGGGCTGCGTGGCCTGGGACACCTGGCGGAACCGGCGTCTGCACTCGGCGTTCGGCTGGGGCTTCGCCTTGATCGCGGTGTCGTGGCCGCTGCGGTTGTGGCTGTCGGGCACCGCGGGCTGGCTGGCGTTCGCCCGCTGGCTCATCGATCCAGCGGGCTGAGCACGCCCGCACCGCCGCGGTTGAGCACGTGGGTATAGATCTGCGTGGTCGCCACGTCCTTGTGACCGAGCAACTCCTGGATGGTGCGGATGTCATAGCCCGCTTCGAGCAAGTGGGTTGCGAACGAGTGGCGCAAGGTATGGCAGGTCGCCGGCTTGCGGATGCCACTGCTGCGGACCGCCACCTTGACCGCCCGCTGCAACCCGCTTTCGTCCAGGTGATGGCGGCGCATCGTGCCGCCACGCGGATCCGGACTACGCAGGCGCGCCGGGAAGATGTACTGCCAACCCCACTCGCGCGCGGCACCGACATACTTCCGTGCCAACGCGTGCGGCAACCAGACTTCGCCATAGCCCGCCGCCAGGTCGCGCTGGTGGACGCGCGCGGTATCGCGCAACTGCGCCTGCAGCGGCTCGACCAACCGCGCCGGCAACATCGTGC
This sequence comes from Lysobacter sp., assembly GCA_036676625.1. GTDB lineage: Bacteria > Pseudomonadota > Gammaproteobacteria > Xanthomonadales > Xanthomonadaceae > Cognatiluteimonas. Next base: position 34,013 of record JAKFCN010000069.1, read on the forward strand.
GCCGATCCTTGCCGCCCTTGCCCTGGCGCACGGTGATCTCGTGACGATCGAAATCCACATCCTTGACCCGCAAGCGCACGCATTCCATCAACCGCAACCCGCTGCCGTACAGCAGGCTCGCCATCAACCAGGGCACGCCATCCAGTTCGCCCAGCAATGCATCCACTTCCGGCCGCGACAGCACCACCGGCAAGCGTTGCGGACGCTTCGCCCGGCGGATCTCGTCCATCCACGGCAACTCGATCCCGAGCACCTCGCGATACAGGAACAGCAGCCCCGACAACGCCTGCCCCTGGGTCGCCGGCGCGACATTGCCGTGGGTCGCCAGCCCGGTCAGGAAGGCCTCGACCTCGAGCGCACCCATCTTCTCCGGATGGCGCTTGCCGTTGGCCAGGATGAAGCGCCGGATCCAGCCGACATAGGCCTCCTCCGTGCGCCGCGACAGCCCCAGGCGACGGATCCGGGCCTGCACCTGATCGAGCAGCCGGACCTTCTGCACGCCTGCCGGAGCGGGCGGCTCCCGGTCGGGGTCGCTTGCCGCCGGTGGAGGACGGTGGGAGTATCCCGTCAAAGGGGCCAAATCCAGCCAAAAGAAACATCGACAGATTAGGTCGATGTTTTAGGCTGAGTCGTCAGGGATATCCCCATGATCGTGTGGGATTTCCCCGCACCAGAAACACCGAATACCCGGACTAGATGGACCTTCTACAACCCATTTCGCAATCGAATAGACGTTAGGGGCACATGATGCTGATCCGCACTTTGCTTTTGCTCACCGGCCTTCTGGCCACTGGCAACGCTCTCGCCAAGTGCGATTCGCTTCCTTGGAATTTTGGCATGTCACCCGCCGA
>JAKFCN010000070.1:0-2962 GCA_036676625.1 Lysobacter sp.
ACTCGTGCTTATTACCTCACACCAAGGTGCGGGACGAACCGGCGCGTAACTAGAAACAAGCCAGATTCGACGAAACCCCGCACTGAGAAGTGCGGGGTTTTTTGTTTTCAGAAGGTCAGAAGCCCAGCCACAGGATCCAGCGACACATGCAAGACGACGGCAACCCAGCGAAGCGACGCAACAGCGATGCCATCAAGAGCGGCGTCGCCCATGCCCCGGCGCGCGCGATGCTGCGCGCCACCGGCCTGGACGATGCGGCCATCTCCAAACCGATGATCGCGGTGGTGCACACCTGGTCCAACGTGTCGCCCTGCAACCTGACCCTGCGCGAACTGGCGCAGCACGCTGGCGAGGGCATCCGCGCTTCCGGCGGCACGCCGATCGAATTCAACACCATCGCGATCACCGACGGCATCGCCATGGGCAGCAGCGGCATGCGCGCTTCGCTGGCCTCGCGCGAAGTGATCGCCGATTCCATCGAACTGGCGGTCAGCGGCCACTGCCTGGACGGCGTGGTGCTGCTGTGCGGCTGCGACAAGACCATACCGGCCGCGGCCATGGCGCTGGCGCGCCTGAACGTGCCAGGCGTGATCCTGTATGGCGGCACCATCATGCCCGGCAAGTGCAAGGGCAAGGCGGTCACCATCCAGGACGTGTTCGAAGCGGTCGGCGCGCATTCGGCCGGCAAGATCGACGATGCGGAGCTGGCCGAAGTCGAAAAGGCCGCCTGCCCCGGCGCCGGCGCCTGCGGCGGCCAGTTCACCGCCAACACCATGGCCATGGTGCTGACCTTCCTGGGCGTGTCGCCGCTGGGCTTGAACGACATCCCGGCCACCCATGCCGACAAGAACAAGGCCGCCTTCCAGTGCGGCCAGATGGTGATGCAGCGCCTGCAGGAAGGCGGTCCGCTGCCGCGCGACATCATCACCGCGCGCGCACTGCGCAACGCCGCGCATGCGGTGTCGGCGACCGCCGGTTCCACCAATGCCGCGATGCATCTGCTGGCGATCGCGCACGAAGCCGGCGTGGCCTTCGATCTGGAGGAATTCCAGGCCGCCTCCTCCACCCCGGTGATCGCCGATCTGAAACCGGGCGGCCGCTACACAGCGGCGGAAATGTTCGAGCAAGGCGGCACCGCACTGGTGGCGCGCGAACTGAAAGCGGCCGGTTTGATCGAGGATATTCCCACGGTCACCGGCCGCAGTTTTTTCCAGGAGGTCGATGCCGCCGTTTATCCCGCGCAGCAGGATGTCGTGCGTCCGTTGTCCAACCCGATCAAGCCGCAAGGCGGCTATTCGATCTTGTACGGCGATTTGGCGCCGGAAGGCTGCATCCTGAAACTGGCCGGGCACGGCCGTAATCACTTCAGCGGTCCGGCGCGCGTGTTCGATTCCGAAGAAGCCTGCTACGCCGCCGTCGATGCGCGCCGCATCAATGCCGGCGACGTGGTGGTGATCCGCTTCGAAGGACCGGTCGGCGGCCCCGGCATGCGCGAAATGCTGGCGGTCACCGCCGCGCTGGTCGGCCAGGGACTGGGCGACGACGTGGCGTTGATCACCGATGGACGTTTCTCCGGCGCCACCCGCGGTTTCATGGTCGGCCATATCTCGCCGGAAGCGGCGCTGGGCGGTCCTTTGGCGAAACTGCGCGAAGGCGACATCGTCAGCATCGACGCTGCGGGACGCACCATCGACGTCGCCGCCGACCTGTCGCAGCGCGAACCCGCGCGTATGGCGCCGCGCATCACCACCGGCGCGCTGGCCAAGTACGCGCGCAGCGTGGGTTCGGCATCGAAAGGCGCAGTCACCGCGCCCGGGCCGCTGGACGGCAAGACCATTCCCTCCATCACCACGACCACGTCGCGCGACGACCTGATCCTGGTCTGATTTTCTCCTTTCCCTTCCACTTCCACTTCAGGACACGCACCGCCATGACCACGCAGAACCTTCCGAACACCAAGATCGCCATCGTCGGCTACGGCAGCCAAGGCCGCGCGCACGCGCTGAACCTGCGCGAATCCGGTTTCGACGTCACCGTCGGCCTGCGCCCGGGCGGCCCGACCGAAGCCAAGGCCAAGGCCGACGGCTTCGTGGTGAAGACGCCGGCCGAAGCGGTGAAGGACGCCGACCTGGTCGCGGTGCTGACCCCCGACATGGTCCAGCGCAAGCTCTATGACGAGGTATTGAAGGACAACATCAAGCCGGGCGCCTGCCTGCTGTTCGCGCATGGTTTGAACGTGCATTTCGACCTGATCAAACCGCGCGAAGACATCGACGTGGTGCTGGTTGCGCCGAAGGGCCCGGGTGCGCTGGTACGCCGCGAATACGAGATCGGCCGCGGCGTGCCCTGCATCTACGCCGTGTACCAGGACAAGAGCGGCAACGCCGAGGCGCTGGCGCTGGCCTACGCCGCCGGCCTGGGCGGCGCGCGCGCCAACATCATCAAGACCACCTTCAAGGAAGAGACCGAGACCGACCTGTTCGGCGAGCAGGCCGTGCTGTGCGGCGGCGCGTCGTCGCTGGTGCAGGCCGGCTTCGAGACGCTGGTGGAAGCCGGCTACCAGCCGGAGATCGCCTACTACGAAGTACTGCACGAACTGAAGCTGATCGTCGACCTGTTCTACGAAGGCGGCATCACCCGCATGCTGGAATTCATCTCCGAGACCGCGCAGTACGGCGACTACGTCAGCGGCCCGCGGGTGATCGACGCGGCCACCAAGGCGCGCATGAAGGACATCCTGACCGACATCCAGGACGGTACCTTCACCAAGAACTGGATCGCCGAATACGAAGCCGGCCTGCCGAACTACAACCGCTTCAAGAAAGCCGACATGGAGCATCCGATCGAAGTCGTGGGCAAGCAGCTGCGCGCCAAGATGGTGTGGCTGTCGGCCAACGCTTCGCAGCCCGACGCCGATGACGCCACTTCGACAGAGAAGGCCGCCGCCGCATGAACGCAACCG
>JAKFCN010000071.1:0-8472 GCA_036676625.1 Lysobacter sp.
GGCGAATACGGCGACATGATCGCGTTCGGCATCCTGGACCCGACCAAGGTCACCCGTTCTGCCCTGCAGAACGCGGCCTCGATCGCCGGCCTGATGATCACCACCGAGGCGATGGTCGCCGAGGCGCCGAAGAAGGACGAGCCGGCGATGCCGGGCGGCGGTGGCGGCATGGGCGGCATGGGCGGCATGGATTTCTGATCCGGCCAGGCCGACGCAAGACTGGAAGGGCCCGCGCAAGCGGGCCTTTTCCTTTGCCCGCTACAATCGCCGGATGCGTGAAGAAAGCATTGATGTCCGGGGCACCGATGTCCTCATCATCGGCGGCGGCCACAACGGCCTGGTCTGCGCGGCCTACCTGGCCGGCGCCGGGCTGAAGGTGCGGGTGCTGGAGCGGCGCGGGATCGTCGGCGGCGCCGCGGTCACCGAGGAGTTCCATCCCGGTTTCCGCAACTCCACCGCCAGCTATACGGTCAGCCTGCTCAACCCGATGGTGATCCGCGACCTGCGCCTGGCCGAGCACGGCCTGCGCGTGGTCGAGCGTCCCTACGCCAATTTCCTGCCGCTGCCGGACGGGCGCAGCTTCCGTCTCGGCGGCGAGCACACCCGGGCCGAGCTCGCGAAGTGGTCGCCGCGCGACGCGCAGCGGCTGCCGGACTACTACGCCATGCTCGACCGGGTGGTGGGCGTGCTGCGCGAGTTGATGGTGCGCACGCCGCCGAACGTGTCCGACCGCTTCGTGCTGGCCGACTGGCTGGCGTCCTGGGAAGTCGCCAAGGGCCTCAAGCAGCTGGACATGCGCGGACGCCGCGACCTGCTCGACCTGTTCACCAAGTCCGCGGGCGAACTGCTGGATTCGTACTTCGAATCCGAGCCGGTGAAGGCGGTACTGGGCTGGGACTCGGTGGTCGGCAACTTCGCCAGCCCGTACACCCCGGGCAGCGCCTACGTGCTGCTGCACCACGTGTTCGGCGAGGTCAACGGCAAGTCCGGGGCCTGGGGCCACGCGATCGGCGGCATGGGTGCGATCACCCAGGCGATGGCGAAGGAATGCGCAGCGCGTGGTGTCGTCGTCGAGACGGATGTCGCGGTCGAGCAGGTGCTCGTCGAAGGCAGCAAGGCCGTCGGCGTACGGCTTGCCGACGGACGCGAGCTGCGCGCGAAGACGGTCGTCTCCAACCTCAACCCGAAGCTGCTGTACCAGAAGCTGGTGCCGCGCGATGCGCTGGATCCCGACACAAGCGAGCGCATCGACCGCTACCGCTGCGGCTCCGGCACCTTCCGCATGAACGTGGCGCTGTCCGAACTACCGGACTTCACCGCCGCGCCGGGGACCCGGCTGCAGCCGCACCACCAGAGCGGCATCCTCATCGGGCCGTCGCTGCGCTATTTCGAGCAGGCCTACTTCGACGCGAAGTCGAAGCAGCACAACGCCGGCTGGTCGCGCGCGCCGATCGTGGAACTGGTGATCTCGTCCACGCTCGACGACACCCTGGCGCCGCCGGGCCAGCATGTCGCCAGCCTGTTCTGCCAGCACGTCCACCCCGAGGTCGGCAACGGCGGGGTCGACGACGGCTGGGACGCGCACCGCGATACGGTCGCCAACCTGATGATCGACACCGTCGACGCGTATGCGCCGAATTTCCGCCGCAGCGTGCTCGGCTACAAGGCGCTGTCGCCGCTGGACCTGGAGCGCGAGTTCGGCCTGGTCGGCGGCGACATCTTCCATGGCTCGCTGGGCCTGGACCAGCTGTTCAGCGCGCGCCCGCTGCTGGGGCAGGGCAACTACCGCGGGGCCCTGCCGGGCCTGTACCTGTGCGGCTCCGGGACCCATCCAGGCGGCGGCGTTACCGGTTTGCCGGGGCGCAACGCCGCGCGCGAAATCCTTCGGGACCTCGGGCGCGGGCCCAGGCCGCAGTGAGCCGCGTGGCCACAGATCCTGAACTGTTCAGTTCGTTTTTTGCAGTGCAGCGTGCATCCCGGCTAACGATTCCTTCACGATGGCCGCGCATCCCGACGTGGGGGAGGGAGCAGGCCCGCAACCGGTTCGTCCGGGGCGGGCTTTTTATTTGCGCCCCCGCCGGGGCCGGACGGAACTCCGGGTGATGGCCAGCGAACCGGAACCGAGCAGCATCGCCACGCGCGCGCTGCAGCGGCTGCGCGGCGCGTCGTCGGCGCTCGAGCAGGCCCTCGTCGACCCGGACAGCGCCAGCCGGGTCGCGCGCGTGGCCCTCGCCAGCGACTTCGCCATCGCCACCTTCGTGCGCCAGCCGCAGCTGCTGCAGGATATGCTCGCCGACAGTGCGCCCGGCGTGCCGCCGCCGCTGCTCGACGCCGGCAACCAGGCCGAGTGGGGCACCCTGCTGCGCCACTACCGCGCCGTCGGCTCCACGCGCCTGGTGTGGCGGGACGTGCTCGGCCTCGATGAAGTCGCCGACACGCTCGCCGGCAGCACCGCGCTCGCGGAGACTTGCCTGCAACGCGCGCTGGCGGCGCTGGAAGACGATTTCGCGACGCGCCACGGCCGGATCCGCAAGGCCGATGGCGGCGCGCAGCGGCTGGTGGTGTTCGCACTGGGCAAGCTCGGTGGCGGCGAGCTCAATTTCTCCTCCGACGTCGACCTGGTGTACGGCTACGAGGACGACGGCGAGAGCGATGGCCCGCGTCCGCTGGCGGCGGAGCAGTACTACTCGCGCCTGGGCCAGCAACTCGCGAAATTGCTCGACGAAGCCACCGCGGAGGGTTTCTGCCATCGGGTCGACCTGCGCCTGCGGCCTTTCGGCAATGCCGGCCGGGTGGCGTGGTCGTTCGCGGCGATGGAGTCGTACTACCAGCGCGAGGGCCGCGACTGGGAACGTTATGCCTGGCAGAAGGCGCGCCCGGTGGCCGGCGACATCGCCGCCGGCGAGCGTTTCCTGCGTACGCTGCGGCCGTTCGTGTACCGGCGCTACCTCGACTATGGCGCGCTCGACGGCCTGCGCGAAATGAAGGCGGCGATCGCCGCCGAGGTCGCGCGCAAGGAGCTGGCCGACGACATCAAGCGCGGTCCCGGCGGCATCCGCGAGATCGAGTTCCTGGTGCAGGCGCTGCAGCTGATCCGCGGCGGCCGCGAACCGGCGTTGCGCGAACGCCGCCTGCTGCCTGCGCTGGCGGCGCTGGTCCAGGCGCGACACATGGAGGCGGCCGCGGGTGCCACGTTGGCGCAGGCCTACCGTTTCCTGCGCCGGCTCGAGAACCGGCTGCAGATGCTGCGCGACGCACAGGTGCATGCACTGCCGCAGGATCCGCTGGATCGCGCGCGGATCGCAGCCGCCCTCGACTTCGACGGCTGGCCGGCGCTGCTGGCCGCGCTGCAGGCGCAGCGCGGGCTGGTGTCGGCCGAGTTCGAGGCATTGCTGGCGCCGCGCCGGCGCCGCGATGCACCGAATACATTGGCCCTGTACTGGCGCGCACTGCCCGCCGAAGGCGACGCGCAGGTGCTTGCGGAGGCGGGCTTCGACGATGCAGCGGCCGCCGACGCCTCGTTGCGCGACCTCGCACGCGCGCCGTCGCTGCGTGCATTGTCCGATGGCGCGCGTGCGCGCATGGATCGGGTGTTGCCGGCCCTGCTGGACAGCGCCGCCGCTTCCAGGCAACCGGACGCCGCGCTGCGCCGGTTGCTGCCGCTGCTGCACAACATCCTGCGCCGCGCCAGCTACCTCGCCTTGCTGGACGAGCAGCCGGCGGCATTGCAGCGCCTGGTCTCGGTGCTCGCGCGCAGCGCGCTGCTGGGCGAGCGCCTGGCCGCGCATCCGCTGCTGCTCGATGAATTGCTCGACGTGCGCGTCGGTGGCCAGTTGCCCGGGCGCGAGGACTTGTTCGCCGCCTGCGAGGCGGCGCTCGCGCAGGAAGATCCGGAAGCGGCGCTGTTTATGCTCAACGAAGTGCGGCAGGCGCTGAGCTTCCGCATTGCGCTGGCGACCCTGGACGCGCGCCAGGGCGCGCAGGACAGCGTGCGCCAGCTGGCGTGGCTCGCCGACGCGGTGGTGTCGGTGGTGCTGCGGCTGGCGCAACGCGAGATGCAGGCAGCGCACGGCGCCATCGCCGGCTCGCGTTTCGCGGTGGTCGGCTACGGCAGCCTCGGCGGCGAGGAGCTGGGTTTCGGCTCCGACCTCGACCTGGTGTTCCTGTACGAGGCCGCGGCCGATGTCCACTCCGATGGCACGCGCCCGCTCGACGCCGCGCGCTGGTTCGCGCGCCTGGCGCAGAAGGTGGTCGCCCTGCTGGGCACCGTCACCGCGGCCGGGCGCCTGTTCGAAGTCGACGTGCGCCTGCGCCCGGACGGGGCCAAGGGCCTGCTGGTCTCGCCGCTGGCGGGCTTCGCCGACTACCAGCGCCAGCGCGCCTGGACCTGGGAACACCAGGCGCTGGTACGCGCGCGCTGCGTGGCCGGCGACGTGGCGCTGTGCGCGCAGTTCGAACAGGTGCGCGATTCCGTGCTGGCGCGGCAACGCGACGCGGAGGCGCTGCGTACCGACGTGGCCGCGATGCGCACCCGCATGCGGACCGAGCTCGATCGCTCCGAGCCGGCGCGCTTCGACATCAAGCAGGGCGAAGGCGGTCTGGTCGACCTCGAGTTCCTCCTGCAATACCTGGTGCTGCGCGATGCCGCCACGCAGCGGTCGTTGCTGCGGCCGCGGGATACGCCGGGACTGGTGGATGCGTTGTGCGCCAGCGGTGCGTTCGACGTCGATGCCTGCGCGACCTTGCGCGGGGCGCATGCGGTGTTGCTGGACGCGGGCCTGCGCTGCACCCTCGATCGTCGCCCGCGGCTGCTGCCCGAGGACGACGCGATCGCCCAAGCGCGCGCCGTCATTCGCGCCGCATGGTCCGCCGCGATCCTCGATGCAGGAAATTCGTGACCTCCGTGAGGGGGCGACGCGAGCACGGGCCTGCGAGTCGGGACACGCCGTGAATACATCCATGTAGGCTCGGCGCCGGCATCCATGCCGGCGACGGTCCCGCCTCCCAGACCCGCGCTCGCGCCGCCTACCACCAGCGCGTATCCCCGTTTCTTGTGGCCGAAGCGCTGCGACCTCACGCGCCGAGGGCGTCGTGAGGCCGTGTCCTGCAAGACGGGGCCTTCTGCGGCATGGATGCCGCAGCAGAGCCTACATGGACGTATTCACGGCGTGCTCCGGCTTGCAGGACACGGCCTCGCGGCGGCCCCCGCAAGAAGTGCAGGTTTCGGGATCGCGGCTTACGCGGCGCCCACGAGGCCGAGGCGCGCGCGTACTTCGGCGGCGACGCGTACGGTTTCGCGCAACGGCTCGACCGGGAATGCCGCGAGCGCAGCATCCAGCGGGCGGACCCGCCCGCGCGCCGTCAGTGCGTCGAGGAACGCGCGGATGCGGCCAGTGGCGCGCCACGGATCGGCCACGAACACCGGCACCCTGGTGGCGCAGGCTTCCGACAGCATGTTGACCGAGTCCGGCGAGCACACGATGCATTCCGCCCACCCCAGCATGCCGGGATAGGGATTGACGCCATCGCGCTCGCCGAGCCAACAGGTGGCCGGCATTCCCTCGCAACGCCGGCGCAGCAACGTGCGTATCGCCGGCGGCGTGCGTCGCGAGGCACTGAGCATCAGGCTGCCGCCCATGCGCGCCAACACGGCCGCGATCGCATCCATCCAGTCCGCGATGGCGCGCTCGTCGTAGTTCGCGTTGCCGGTGGGTCCGCCGACGAGCAACGCGATGCGCGGTCCCGGCAACTGCCCCGGCAAGGGGAACTGCTCGCGCGCTCGCGCCAGCCACATTTCGTCGACCGGATGCAGGCTGCCGAGCAGCTGGATGACGTTGTCGCCGCGCAGGCCGTCGTGCTGCGGGGCAATGACCAGGTCCCAGTGCGCAGGCGCCAGTCGCGGATCCAGGATCTGCACCGCCACCGCGCCGCGTGCGCGCAGCAGGCGCGTCGCCAGCGCGGCTTGCCGCCCGCAGCCGATCGCAAGCGTGGGCGGTCCTGCGAGGGCGTCGGCAAACGTGGCGCCGAATGCGGCCGCGGCACCCGGCAGGCGACGCGGCGCCAGCCAGCGCCACGGCGCTCGCGGCTGCAGGGTCCACTCCGTTGCCGCCATGCCGAGCGCTGCGGCCAGGGCCTGCGCCTGGCGGACATTGCCCGCGCGGCCGTCGCTCAAGGTCCAGGTGCCGGTGGCAGCGATGCGCGTGGATCGTTCCATGGCTGCGACCGTTCGTTGCGACAGTATCGACGGAATTCCGTTGCCGACACTCTACACTGGGCATTGCAAGCCACGCAGGACACCCGATGCCAGACTCGCCAACCCGCGATGCCCGCGACCCGCAGGCCCTGGATCCACCGGCCTTGGACCAGCATGCCCTCGACCAGCTGTTCCGCCTGGCCCGGACCTACAACGCTTTCACCGGCGAGGTCGGCGACGACCTGCTGCGCCGCCTGTACGAGCTCGCCAAGTTCGGCCCGACCCAGTCCAACAGTTGTCCCGCGCGTTTCGTGTTCGTGAAGTCGGCGGAAGCCAAGGCCAGGCTCGGCCCGGCGCTGGACAAGGGCAACTACGCCAAGACCATGGCTGCGCCGTGCACCGCGATCGTGGCCTACGACATGGCGTTCTACGACAAGCTGCCGGTGCTGGTGCCGCATACCGACGCGCGCGGCTGGTTCTCCGATTCCCCCGAGGCCGACCTGTACCGCGCGGCGCTGCGCAGCAGCAGCCTGCAGGGCGCCTACCTGATTCTGGCCGCGCGTTCGCTCGGCCTCGACTGCGGCCCGATGTCCGGCTTCGACACCGCCAAGGTCGACGCGGCGTTCTTCGCCGGCACCGCGATCCGCTCCAACTTCCTGGTCAACCTGGGGCGCGGCGAGGCATCCAGCGTGCACCCGCGCGCACCCAGGCTCGACTTCGACGAGGCCTGCCGCATCGAGTGAGGCGGCGGCAGCATCCTTCCATCCCGTTCCATCGCATCCACGGAGACATCCCCATGTTGTTCAAGCGCATCCTCCTCGCCAGCGCGCTGGCCGCGGCCACCTTCGGCGCCAGTGCCGCCGGCGTCACCTACAGGATCGATCCGGGCCATACCGTCGTGCTCGCGACCTGGAACCATTTCGGTTATTCCAACCCGAGCGCCAACTTCGGCGAGGCCAGCGGCGCCATCGTGTATGACGCCGACGCGCCGGAGCGGTCCATGGTCGAGGTCACGCTGCCGATGTCGGGCATCGACAGCTTCGTGCCCAAGCTCGACGAGCACCTGAAGAGCGCCGATTTCTTCGACGCGGAGAAGTATCCGGTCGCCACCTTCAGGAGCACCTCGGTGCGCGCGCTCGGCGAAGGCCATCTGGAAGTCACCGGCAACCTCGACCTGCACGGCGTCAGCAAGCCGGTAGTGCTCGACGTCAAGCTCAACAAGGCCGCGCCGCACCCGATGGGCAACACTCCGACCATCGGTTTCGACGCCAGCGCCACCATCAAGCGCACGGAATTCGGGATCGACAAGTACGTACCGATGGTCAGCGACGAGATCGCGTTGCGCATCACCACCGAGGCCAGTGCGGAACAGCCGAAAGAGTGACGCGGCGATGATCGTCGAACGGCCGGCAACGGCGCGCGGGGTGGCCGATGCCGGCTGGCTCGACAGCCGGCATACCTTTTCGTTCGGCCATTACCACGACCCGCAGTGGATGGGTTTCGGCCCGCTGCGGGTCATCAACGAGGACCGGGTGGCGCCCGGCGCGGGCTTCCCGCCGCACGGCCACGCCAACATGGAAATCCTCAGCTACGTGTTGTCCGGTGCACTGGCGCATCGCGACAACGCGGGCGGCGGCGGGGTGCTGCGTCCGGGCGAGCTGCAGTGGATGAGCGCGGGCCACGGCATCGAGCACAGCGAGTTCAACGACTCGCAGGAGACGCCGGTGCACTTCCTGCAGATCTGGATCCAGCCGGACCGGGTCAACGCGCCGCCGGACTACGCACAGCGGGCGTTCGACCCCGGCGCGCGTCGTGGGCGCTGGGCGACGCTGGCGTCGCCGGACGGCGCGGACGGCAGCCTGGCGATCCGCCAGCAGGCATGGCTGCGCGGGGTGTTGCTCGAGCCGGGCGATGCCGTCGATTTCGTGCCCGATCCGACCCGCCGCTACTGGCTGCACGTGGCCCGGGGCGAAGCCACCGTCGGCGACCGCATGCTCGCTGCCGGCGACGCCCTCGGTTTCACCGACGAATCCACCCCCCTCCGCCTCACCGGCCGCGCCGCCGACATCCTCCTCTTCGACCTCCCCGCCTGAGCGGCGTATGCCGGAATTCGCCTTCGTGAGGGGGCGCCGCGAGCACGGGCCTGCGAGTCGGGACACGCCGTGAATACATCCATGTAGCAACTGTGTCGGATCAGGCTGGGGCCAGGCTGTCTCGCATGCGGGCGTTCAAGATGACCAGCAGCTTGCGCATCACGGCCACGATGGCGACCTTGGCGG
>JAKFCN010000072.1:0-15644 GCA_036676625.1 Lysobacter sp.
CAGGTGTAGCCGGTGGGATAGCGCTGCAGGTAGTCCTGGTGTTCTGGCTCGGCTTCCCAGAAGTCGCCGGCGGGCGCGACCTCGGTGACGACCTTGCCGGGCCACAGGCCGGAGGCCTCGACGTCGACGATGGTCTCCAGCGCGACTTGTTGCTGTTCGGGCGTGGTGTAGTAGATCGCGGAACGGTAGGACGCGCCGCGGTCGTTGCCCTGCCGGTCCGGCGTCGACGGGTCGTGGATCTGGAAGAAGAACTCCAGCAGCTCGCGGTAACCGATCCTGACCGGATCGAACACGATCTCGACCGCCTCGGCATGGCTGCCGTGGTTGCGGTAGGTCGCGTTCGGAACGTCACCGCCGCTGTAGCCGACGCGGGTGGACACCACGCCGTCCATCTTGCGCAGCAGGTCCTGCACGCCCCAGAAGCAGCCGCCGGCGAGGATCGCGCGCTCCAATCCGGCATGTTCGGCGCTCATCGCACGTCCTCCACCTGGTCGAGCCAGTCGCCGTAGCCTTCGGCCTGCATCCGGTCGCGCGGAACGAAGCGCAGCGACGCCGAGTTGATGCAGTAGCGCAAGCCGCCCTGTTCCTTCGGGCCGTCGTTGAACACGTGGCCCAGGTGGCTGTCGCCATGCGCCGAGCGCACCTCGGTGCGGATCATGCCGTGCGACATGTCGCGCAGCTCCTTCACGTGCGCCGCTTCGATCGGCTTGGTGAAACTGGGCCAGCCGCAGCCGGCATCGAACTTGGTCGAGGACGCGAACAGCGGCTCGCCCGAAACGATGTCCACGTAGATGCCCGGCTCGGTGGTGTGCAGGTACGCGCCGGTGCCCGGGCGCTCGGTGGCGCCTTCCTGGGTGACGCGGTGCTGCTCGGGGGTGAGGGTGGCGAGCGCTTCGGGTGTCTTGCGGTACTGGGTCATGACGGGCCTCCTGCTGCTTTCAATGCGGTCTCGATCGCGGGCTTCAAGCCCTGGATGCCTGATTCGCCGCTCTGGTCCGCTCGCAGGTACAGCACCGAGAGCAACGCCACCAGGTCGTGGCGGCGTGCCAGCCAGCGGCCGAAGTCCTGTTGCTTCGTATCGGTCACGTCCGCCTGCAGGCGGGCAAACCACGCCTGCCAATCCTGCAGCGCCAGTTGTTGGCGTTGCGCGATGAACAGCACCGGCCACGCCAGTCGCCCCGGCTCGCCGAACACGTAGGCATGCCCGCTTGCGGGCGCCGCCTGCGATGCCACCGCGACCAGGATCCGGTCGAGCTGCGCGCGATCCAGCGCGGGATTGAGCGACAACTGCATCAGCCAGTCCGCACCGTGGGCCACGCCATGGCGCCAGCCCTGGCCCGCCACATAGCCGCGATAGTCGCGCACGGATTCCACATACGCCGCTGCGCGCTCCACCATCGCTGTCCGCTCGTCGGGCGCCATCCACGGCGCGATCCGGTCGGTGCGCGCGACTTCCGACAACACCAGCGCCGCGAACGGCGCGGCAAAACCCGGATCGTCGCCGGCCTCCAGCATCGGGTACAGCCGGTCGCGCAGCGCCCGCAACGTGTCGCTGTCGAGATCGCCATTGCGCATCCACGCGGTCAAGGCCTCGTATGCGATGCCGTCGCGCAGTTCGGGGTCGGGGTCCGCGAGGCAGTCGACCAGGCCATCTGCCAGCACCCGCCTGGCGGCGGCGTCCGGCAATGCGAAGCCGGCGGCCTTGAGCGCTTGCAGCGATGCCTTGCCATGCCCTTCCGGGAGGCACTCGCCGGCATGGGCCGGCAGCCATGAAGCCGCGAGCAGGCAGGTGCCCAGGAGCAGGATCTTGTGCATGGCCTTCCCGATTCGTCCCCGGAACGCAGGGGCCAATGATGCCACCCCTCCGGCGACTGGCATCGCGGCGCGCGCCGGGCGATAGTGCACCCGCCTGGCATTGGCGGGGGCCGCCAACGGTCGAGGCTGCACAAGGGGACAGACACGATGACGCATTCCACGCAATGGCGCGGGCTGGCGACGGCCGCGTTCGGGTTGTTGTGCGTGATGGCGATGGCAACCGCCAGCGCCCAGTCGACAGGGTCGGCCAGCGGCACCTACATGGTCGAGGGCGGCAGCTACATGATCGAACTCCGCCAGGACGGCGACACGCTGGTCCTGATCGAGCCCAACAAGGAATCGCCGTACGCACGCCGGGCCGATGGCAGCTATACCTTCTACAACCCCAACACCGATACCAATTACGGCATCCGCATCGTCGACGCCAACACCATCGAGGCCTTCAAGCCCGACTATCCGGACAACCCGGGGACGCGACTGGTGCGGATGGGCGGCGGCATGGCCTCCGGCGGCGGCGAGGTCGACTCCGCGGAATCCGACCGCTACGGCGCCATGGCCGAGCATTACGCCGGGCTGATCGAAACCGACCCGGCCAACGTCCAGGCCTGGAGCGCCTGCTCGGCGGTGGCGCTGAAGCGCAGCCTGTCCAACCCCGGCGAAGCCGATGCCTATGCCGCGCAGATGGTGGCGATGCTCAAGCTGATGGACGTGTCGAGCTCGCCATGCCCGGATGCGATCCCGCAATGGTAGGGTCCGGCGCCCGCACCGACGAAGGGCTGTTGCGCGGCATCGGCCGCGCCAGCCTGGTGGCCCTGTTCATCAACTCGGTGGTGGGTGCCGGGATCTTCGGCCTGCCTGGGCAGGTGCATGCATTGCTCGGCCCTTACGCGTTGCTCGCCTATCTCGCGTGCGCCGGGTTGGTGCTGCTGATCGTGATGTGCTTCGCCGAGGTCGGCGGCCGCTTCGAGCGCACCGGCGGGCCGTATCGCTACGCGCATGTCACCTTCGGACCGGTGGTCGGGTTCCAGGTCGGCTGGCTGGTGTGGCTGACCCGGGTGAGTGCGTTCGCGGCGCTGTGCAACCTGCTGCTGTCCTACCTCGCGCATTTCTGGCCGGCGGCGACGTCTCCCGGGTGGCGCGTGGCGCTGGTGACCGCGGTGGTTGCGACCATCGCGGTCCTCAACATCCGCGGCGTGCGCCCGGCCGCACTGGTGGCCAACGCCTTCACCATCGGCAAGCTGGTACCGCTGGTGGCGTTCATCGCGGTGGGCCTGTTCTTCCTGGAGCCGGCACGCTTCGTGCCGGAATCGACGCCGGCGATCGGCGACTTCTCCAGCGCGATGCTGTTGCTGGTGTTCGCGTTCACCGGTTTCGAGACCGGCACGGTGCCGGCCGGCGAAGTGCGCGACCCGCGGCGCAACCTGCCGTTCGCGATCCTCACCGCAATGGCGGTGATCGTGCCGCTGTACATCCTGGTGCAGGTGGTGTGCATCGGCACCCTGCCCGGCCTGGCCGGCTCGACCACGCCGCTGGCCGATGCCGCGGGGCGCTTCGGCGGCGCCACCGGCGCGGCGGTGATCACGGTGGGCGCATTGATCTCGATCAGCGGCACCCTCAACGGACTGGTGCTGGCCGCGCCGCGCATCCTGTTCGCGATGGCCGAACAGCAGCAACTGCCGAAGGCACTCGCAGCCACCCATCCGCGCTACCACACGCCGCACGTCGCGATCCTGCTGACGTCCGCGTGCATGCTGGCGCTGACCCTGTCGGGATCGTTCCTGACCGCGGTCGCGATCAGCACCCTGACCCGGCTGCTGGCCTATGCCGCGACCTGCGCCGCGGTGCCGGTGCTGCGCCGGCGCGACCAGCGCGGCGATACCGGCATCGCGCCCGCCACCTTCCGCGCGCCGGGCGGCATCGTCACCGTGGTGGTGGCGCTGGCGGTGATCGCGTGGCTGCTGGCGCACGGCAGTGCGCGCGAAGTGCGCGACGTGGTCATCGCGATGGCGATCGGGTTCGCGCTGTTGTTCGCGACGCGGGCCACTTCGCCGCGGCAACCCTGACCGGATCACATGCCCAGGTTCGTCTCCAGGAACGCAGCGATCCTGTCGAGCATCCCTGCGCGGGCATCGGAATCCGCCAGGCTGTGCTCGAGCCCCGCGTAGACCACGAGCTCGCTCGCCTTGCCGGCGGCGCGCAGCTTCGCGTCCATGCTGCGCGATTGCTGGACCTCGACGTTGAGGTCCAGGTCGCCGTGGAACAGCAACACCGGCGCCTCGATCCGCTCGACGTTCTGCAGCGGCGACCCGGCCTCGACGTGTGGTCCGCTGCCGACCTCTTCGGCCACCAGGCTCGCGCTGGTATAGCCGCGCGCATCACGCTTGAGCATGTCGAGGTCGGTGACCGGCGCGATCGCGACGATCGCCTTGAACAGCCCGGGCTCGGTCACGCCCGACTGCAGCGCCGCGTAGCCACCGTACGACCAGCCGACGATGGCCAGCCGGTCGGGATCGGCGATGCCCTGCGCCACCAGCCACCTGGCCGCGTCCGTCACGTCCCCGATCGAGGTCCGCCAGCTCTTGAATCCGTTCTCGTGCAGCCATGCATCGCCGAAGCCGGCGGAGCCGCGGTAATTCGGCTGCAGCACGGCGTAACCCTGGTGCGCGAGGAACTGTGCCAGCCAGTCGAAACCCCATTCGTCGCGCGCGCTCGGCCCGCCGTGCGGCAGCACCACCGCGGGTAGCCCGCGCGCATCCTCCCGGCCCGGCGGCAGCGTCAGATAACCGGGAATCGCCGTGCCGTCCCCGGCCGCATACGTGATCGGCTTGACGCTTGCCAGCCTGACGCCCTCGAGCGCGGGCCGCGCCAGCAGGATCTCGTTGAGCGTGGTCGCGGTCTTGTCGAAGACATAGTAGTGACCGGGGTCGGAATCGCTGCCGGTGCGGATGAGCAGCTTGCCGTTGTCCGCCGAGGAGCCGATGAAGTCGACCAGCGGCTGGTCCGGCAACACCTTGCCCAGGGCAATGGACAGCTTCCTGTACTCGTCGTCGAAATAGATGACGTGGCGCTTCTCCTCGGCATAGGTCACGCCGATGACGCGCGAACCGCGCCCGATCCGGACCACGTCGTCGACGTCGACCCTGTCGTTCTCGTAGACCAGCTGGGTCGCCAGCGAGCGGTCGAGCGCAACCCGATACAGGGCGCGGCGCCCGTCCAGCATCTTCAGCACGTAGGCGCTGTTGGTGTTCGCATCGACCTCGATCGGCATCATGCCGACGCCGTCGTCCCAGGTCGAGAAAGGCGCCCACTCCCCGGACCCGGGCAGGCGGTAGTCGTAGACGATGCGCGACGCCAGCTGGCCGGTGGCGCCGCGTTCCGGCCGGTAACCCTTGATCCGCACCTTGCCGCGGCCGTCGCTGATGAAAAAGTCGGCATGCTTGATCGGCGCCTCGACCTGCGTGGCCCGCATCGTCGTGGTATCGATCCGGTCGACGCCCATCCCGTCGGCCTTGCGCACGAACCGGGTGCCGATCTTGCCCGTCTCGGGAATGTAATCGCGCGCCATCAGCACCGCGCCATCCTCGCCCGGCAGCCAGTCCAGGATGTCGCCGTCGAACTGCCGCACGCGGGCATCGTAGTGGCTTCGTTCCTGGCCGAGCATCGCCACGTCCTTGCCATCCGTCCCCAATGCGACCAGGCGCGAATACGGCACCAGCATGCCGGCTTCTTCCACGATGTCGTTGAAGCGGCAAACCAGGCGCGTGTTGCCGGCGAAATTGCACCATGCAAGGCGATCGGAACCGGAGCCGGACTGGAGCACCGGATGCGACTCGCCGCTCGCCAGGTCGGCGACATGGGCAACGGTGAACCGCCCCGGCCCCGGCGCGACATAGACCACGCGCTTGCCGTCCGGCGAGATGTCGATGTGCTGCACCTGCTCGCGCACGCCGAACAACGCGCCCGCGGTTGCGGATTCCACCGGCGTCGATCCCGCCGGCGTCGCCTCCTGCGCACCGGCAGGCATGACGGCGCCAGCAAGCGCCACGGCAATCATCAGTCTTCTCATCACGGTCAGCCTACCCCAAGGCGCACTGCGATTCCGAGCGCCGCGGCGAGGTCCAGCATGGCCTCGTCGTCCTGGCGCAGGCCGATCCAGCCCGAATGCGTGGTACTGCCGCTGTCCCAGATCCACAGAGTGTAGCCGTGCTCGCGCAGTTGCGCGAAGGCGACGCCGATCAGGTGGCCGACATCGGCTTCGGACAGGAAAGCATCGTCGGCGGGATCATCCGTGCCCCAGTCGATGCGCAGGCCCCAGCGCGCCGCCAGTTCATCGAGGTTCTCGATCAGACCGGTGACATCGCCTTCGGCGACGTGGAATCCCGAACGCCAGTCGATCACGTCCTTCAACAGCCATACCGGTTCGACGTCCTCGCCCTCGGCGGCGGCCATCGCTTCCTGCCAGGCCGCGAACTGCTGCAGGGCGGCTTCGTCGTCGCCGGGGTTGATCATCAGCAGCAGTTGCCAGATCAAGGCTTCCGCCGCGGCGTCCTGGTCGATCTCGGTGTCGGCGCGATAGCCGGCCGCGAAGTTGTCGTCGGGATCGTAGTCGTCGTCGGGCAGGTTCATGGCGTGTAGAGGTCGATGATGTCTTCGATCGCGTGCCGGCACACCGAGCAGAAGGCATCGGCGCGGGTGAACATCATGCATTGCATCTGCGGGCGGTAGTAGCCGGTGGCGGCATAGTTGGCGCCTTCGAAGGCACCCACGGCATCGCGGTACTTCGCATCGGCGAACAACGCTTCCACGTGATCCTGCTCCTCGCGGAACAGCGCGCTCATCTCCGATTCCGGACGCTTGTCTGCGCGCAGCTTCACCCGCCGTGCCTGCACATCGCGCTCGTAAGCTTCGTACTCGGCCTTGGGCCACGGCGTCGGCAGCGGCACCGCCTGCTTCGTCGCGACAGGGCTCACCTGGTCCTTCCACTTCAATTTGTCCGGCTGGAGCAACGCAGTGACATTGGGCTCCCACGGCTCGACCGTCGGATGGTCGCCGGCCGCGTAAGCCACCGGCGAAGTGTAGTACTCGTCGGCCAGGCCGGCGAAGTGGTGGCCGAACTCGTGCACGAACACGTAGTCGGCCCAGTCGTTGTCGGCGGCCACCGTGCTGAACTGGCCGAAGATGCCACCGCCGCCGTAAGTCTCGCCGTTGACCACGATCTCCACGAACTCGTAGGGCGCGTACTGCGCGAGTTCGCGGAAGGCGCGATTGTCCAGGGTCAGGATGTAGCGTTCGCTGCCGAAGATGTCGTAACGCGCGCCGGTGGCGCTGGCATGGTGGATGCCGGTGGACGGGCGGCTGACGCCGGACTCGGGCACCGGGACGGCCAGCGCCCAGACGTTGAAATCGCCGGCGCGTTCCTTGAACGGCGAGACGTTGAACAGCCGATCGGCCAGTCGCCGCGCGTCCGCCTGGAACTTGTCCATCTCCGCGGCCGTGTAGCCGTCGCCAAGCAGCAACAGGTCGACCTTGTGCGCCGGGTCGCCGTTGTCGCGGATCGCAATGGGCTGGGCCGGTGCCGGCATCGAAACCCGCTCCACGTCCAGCGCCATAGGATCGATCTGCACCGACCATGCCGGCGCGAACCGATTGTCGGCATCGCGCCCATAAACCTTCAGCACCACCGGCGCGTCCGGCATCGGGAAGCGCATCGATTCCTGGAAACTGCGCTGCGTGGCCTGTGCTTCGTCCGTCGTGCGCCACTCCCCGAACACCGTGGCGTAGCCGCGCGAATACAGCACCCGGCCGCTGCCTGCATCGACCACCTCGAATTTCTGGCTGCCGCGATTGGTGGCGTCCAGCGGCTGCGCCAGGTTGCCCGGCCACGGCAGCGGCTCGACCACCACGCGCTCCAGCGCGTAGTGCTCCGATTTCGCATCACCGCTGTGCTGGATGTCGACGCGCAGGGTAGGTGGCGTGGCCGCGTGGACCGGCGCGATGGCAAGGCACCACATGGTCGCTAGCAGGATGGCGTGGCGCATCTCGATTCCTCGCGAGGATCAAGTGTCCATCATCCTGCACATGCGGCAAAATGAAAACGCCCTCGGCGGACGCCCTCAGCAGATCAGGCGAAGAGCGCCTCCAGCTTCCGGGGCAGCACGACCCCGGATAGTTGGCGCGTTTCCTTCGCGATGTTGAGCTCCATGGTGGCCTTCGCCACCTCGAGCAGCACGCGGTCCACCGGCCGCTTCTGCTGCCGTGCCAGCCACTCCAGAACCGGCGCCAGGTGCCACAACGCCGGCTTCCCTTCATGCACGGCGATCGGGAACGTTGCGACACTTCCAAGCATCAGCTTGCGCATGTTCTGGCGGCTGAAGCCGGCGATTTCGGCGACATCGGTCAAGCCGACGAAGTCGGGAGATGCCTCGACCAGCATCGCGTCTGGAATGGTCTTGCGCACATCCCGTACTGCCGTCGAAATCGCCTGGAACGCCGAATTCGCCGTGCGGGTGAAATCCAGTGCAATACGCCCGTGTTGGCCAATGCCGACCAGCGCATCGTCGCAGCCGGCTTCGGCCAGCGCCTCGACATGCCGGTCCGGATTGCATTCCATATCCGGAAGGCTGAATTTCAGGGTGAATTCGTAGTCAGTCATCGCGGATTTCCGGGATCGCCATCTGCTGCTTGCTGCCGGATCAGATGCGTCGTGCAATTGTCCACGACGCGCCGGATCTGCCTGGCATGGTTCCCGGCGGACCGCGGCGTGCTCCAGATGCCGGCGATGCAGAATTCGCCGCAGCGGCACGTCTCGTCGTTGTAGGGGCAATACAACCTCCCCCATGCGTGGGATCCACCAACCTCGATTCGCCAGCCCTGCGCTTCCGCGTGCTTCAAGGCTGTTTCGACCTCAGGCTTGGGGTGCGGCTTCCTGCCAAATGCGTTCTCCAAAGACTAGGCTCCCAGCCTCTGGTTGTCAAATGACAACCAGAGGCTGGATTGATCCAATCGAAGCTACCCCCGCTTCCCGGCGTTTCGTCGGTGTCTACCGGGTTTCATCGCAATCGCCGCTGGCACCGGGCGGGCCGCGGCTATGCTTCGCCGCACTGCACCGCTGCGCCCCATCGAGAGCCTCCCGTGATCAAGAGCACCCTGTTCCTCGCCCGCATCCTCATCGCCTGGTTCGCGGTGTTCTTCCTGGCCGCGCTGCTGTGGTCCTCGCTGCCGCTGATCGGTGAATTCGAGTTGCCGATCGTGCTGGCCGTCATGGTCACCACCGCCTTCGTGCTCACCGGCGCGTTCTCGCACATGCGGCGAGTGCGGCTGATCGCCGGCCGCGTCGACGGCGAGACGCTCGGCAACCGCCAGCGCCGCCAGGTCGAGATTCCGTTCGAGGCCGGCGAATCCTTCGACCTGCTGGATGCGGCGATCCGCGAGCTACCGGGCGTTGCGCACGTCGAGAGCGCGCGCGACAGCCTGCAGGTGCGCGCGAAGGTCGCGCGCCCGGACACCTATGGCGAGCAACCGTTCGGAAAACTCAATCCCTTGAGCTGGTTCGGCACGCCGCGCAACCAGATCCTGGCGACGGTGACGCCGGGCCACGACAGCGGCAGCGTGACCCTGATCTGCGAACCCGAAAGCGCGGCATGGAGCGACTGGTTCCGGGTCGACGACGGCACCAACCTCGAGAACGCCGAAGCGATCACCCGCGCCATCACCCGCCGCGTCGCCGAGCGCCGCCGCAACGAGAAGGCCGTCGCCGCGCAGACCGCGGTCGAGAAGGAACTCACCGTCGCCAGGCTCAGCCTGCTGCACGCGCAGGTCGAGCCGCACTTCCTCTACAACACCCTGGCCAGCGCGCAGCTGCTCACCCGCAGCGATCCGCAGCGCGCCGACGAGATGCTCGGGCACCTGATCCAGTACCTGCGCCATTCGCTGCCGCGTGCCCAGGACGAAGTGTCGACCCTGGGCGCGGAACTCGAGCGCGCCGTGGCCTACCTCGAGATCCTCAAGATCCGCATGGGTCCGCGCCTGGACGTGCAGCTCGACGTGCCCGAAGCGCTGCGCCCCACGCCGCTCCCGCCGATGATGCTGCAGACCCTGGTGGAGAATGCGATCAAGCACGGGCTCGAGCCGCGCACCGGCGGCGGCACCGTGTGGATCCGCGCGCGTCGCAGCGACGACAGCGTCGCAGTGACCGTGGCCGACGACGGCGACGGCTTCGGTGGCAACACCAGTGGCAGCGGCATCGGCCTGAAGAACGTGCGCGAACGCCTGCAACTGCGTTACGGCGAGCGCGCCGCGCTTGCGGTGGTCGCCAACTTCCCGGCCGGCGTCGCGGCGACGATTACCGTGCCGGCCGTGGTTGCCGAGGAACGCAGCCATGGCTGAGCGTGCCTGGACCGCGGTGGTTGCCGAAGACGAAGCCCTGCTGCGGGAAGCCCTTGTCGACCAGTTGCACGACGCGTGGCCGCACTTGCAGGTGCTGGCCGAGTGCGAGGACGGCGCCAGCGCACTGGAAGCGCTGGCCGAGCACCAACCGGACGTCGCCTTCCTCGACATCCGCATGCCCGGCCTTACCGGCCTTGAAGTCGCCGCTGCATTGGCCGAAACCAGCCCGCGCACCCAGGTGGTGTTCGTCACCGCCTACGACCAGTACGCGATCGATGCGTTCGAACATGGCGCGATCGACTACCTGCTCAAGCCGATCGAGCCGGAACGGCTCGCCGCGACCGTGCAGCGGCTGCAGGCGCGCGGCGACACCGGCGACAGCGCGGCACTGGCCGCACTGGTGGCGAAGCTCGGCAGCGTGCTGCCGCCACGCGGGGACGCGAAGCCGCCGCTGACCTGGCTGACCGCCAGCGCCGGCCGCGAGACGCGCCTGATCCTGGTCGACGACGTCGCCTACTTCCGCGCCGCCGACAAGTACACCACCGTGGTCACGGCCGAAGGCGAGGCACTCCTGCGCACGCCGATCCGCGACCTGCTCGCGGCGCTCGACCCCGCCATCTTCAAGCAGGTGCACCGCTCCACCATCGTCAACCTCAAGGCCATCGCCGGTGTCACCCGCGACGACACCGGCCGGGGAATCCTGCGGCTGAAGTCGCGGCCGGAAACGCTGGTCGTCAGCCAGCCGTTCATGGCGTTGTTCCGCAACATGTAGGGAGACACCCCATGCAGACGATCCTCGCCGTTCTCATGTACACGCTGTCGCTGTTCGGCATCCACGTCGGCGGCACGAGCTGGAGCCATCGCATCACCAGCGACCATGGCGACACGCTCTACAGCAAGGCGTGGGCGAAAGACGGTCATGCCCGCTTCGAATGCGTGCAAAGCAGCAGCGGCCATTGCTGGTACACGCTGTTCCCGCCCGACTGCGAGGACGATGCCTGCGTCGCCAGGCCGCTCGCCCACTTCGACCTCGTCCGCGGCGGCGAGCGCGAAGTCACCGGCCTGCCGGAGTTCCGCTTTTGCGTGGCGCGCGACGCCGCGGTGCCGCCGCCCGACTGCCGCGAGCAGGGCTAGACGACCGGTACGATGCCGGTGTTTCGCGCACCAGGGAAAAACGGTACCCGAGTGCGCCGACCACCTTGAGTACAGTGCCGAAGCTCGGATTGCCTTCCTCGGACAGCGCCTTGTAGAGGCCTTCGCGGGTCAGCCCGGTATCGCGCGCCAGCTGGCTCATGCTGCGCGAGCGCGCCACGACACCCAGCGCGTGCGCGATGAAACCGGCGTCGTCGCCCGCCTCTTCCAGGCAAGCATCGAGATATCCCGCGCGGTCTTCCTCGGTGACGAGATGTTGTGCGGAATCCCAGCCGTTGGTCTTGAGTGCCATGTCACGTCTCCAGCATTCGTTTCAATGCAACGGCAAGCTCGATGTCCTGACGTTGCGTACGCTTGTCGCCTCCACACAACAGCACGACCAGCGCCCTGTCGTGGTGCGCGTAGTAGATCCGGTAGCCGGGCCCATGATCGATCTTCATTTCGTACAGCCCATCGGGCAGCGCGCGATAGTTGCCAGGATTTCCCAGCGACAGGCGATCGATCCGGACCTGTATGCGGAGCCGAGCCGTCCGGTCGCGCAATCGCGCGAACCAGGCCTCGAAACTTTCGGTCGTCCTGACCTCGATCACGGAGATGAGTGTGATCCATGGTTGACATGTTGTCAACTGCAGATCACATATCTGCGGAGCGGACAAAGAGGACCGTTTTGGCCGCTGCGCTGGCTCGAATGCGTAGGACTTTCCTGACAGGAGAGGCCCATGCGCATGCATACGATCCGCTGGTGGCACGCTCTGGCCTTGGCGCTTGCTCTCCTGCTGCAGAGCGGAGTGGGCGAAGTTGCATATGCGGCCGGTGGCCGCGTCTGGGTCAACACGAACTCAGGCGTCTACCACTGCCCCGGGACGCACTACTACGGCAATACCAAGCGGGGCGAATTCCTGGAAGAATCGGCGGCGGTTTCACAGGGAAACCGCCCCGCCCACGGCAAGCCGTGTTCACGAGCCGCCATGGAGCAAGGCCGGCGGTCCGCGATCCAGTCCCTGGCTCCATCGGCAATTAGCGGTGGGTCGCAGGTCTGGATCAATACCGGATCGCATGTCTACCACTGCCCAGGGACGCGTTATTACGGCAATACCAAACGCGGCCGATACGCCAGCGAAGCCGAAGCGATCTCAAGCGGAAATCGACCGGCATATGGCAATCATTGCAACTGAGCTGATGGGCGCAGTATCGGAATGCGTCCGCCACACGATCAGTCATTCCAGCAGCTAGTGGAAATACCGCGCCGGATCGACGCCGAACGCCATCGGATGCATCGCGATCAGGCCGATCCACAGCAGCACGGCCAGGATCGGGCGCCACCAGCCGAGTTCGCGCAGCGCCAGGCGATTGCGGCCGCCGGCGATCGCGGCGAACGGCAGGATCGAGGTGGCCGCGGCGAAGGCGGGCCAGCGTTGCGGTTCGCGCTTCGCGTACTTGGCATCCAGGCTCGGCATGCCGGCGAACGCGGTGATGACGATCGCGCCGGCCAGCACCGCCATCGACGCGGTGCCGACCGCCACCAGGTGCAGGACGGCCCACGTCGCGAATGCCCACAGCATCGGATGGCGGGTAATCCGCAGGATGCCGCTGGCCGGATCCGGCGCCTCGAGCGCGTGCCTGCCGCGCACCGAAGTCGGGTTGGGCATGCTCAGCGAGCAGACGAACAGCAGCAGCGCCGGCAGCATCAGCAGCATCAACACGACCACCAGCCAGCGTGGCGCCACCCACAACTGCTGCACGGGCCCGGCCTGGTTGAAAGCGTGGATCAACCAGCCCAGCAGCACCAGCGAGGCCACCACGAACAGGCCACGGAATGCGCCCTGCCCGATGCGCGCGACGATGGCGTCGCGCAGGCGGGTCCCGGCGACGCCGATGTGCATGGCGACCCAGGCGACAGCGGCAACGAGCAGCGAGGCGAAGGCAGATGTCATGGCGGGCTCCGGCCAGGGACGCCCGCGATGATGCCACCGTTGGAGCGCTAGCGATCGCCGCGCAGCCGCCGTGGCCACGGCAACAGCATCGGCACCCGCCGCTGGTAGTCGCGGTAGGTATCGCCGTACTGGGCGACCAGGTCGCGCTCCTCCAGGAACCTGACCGCGACCAGGATGTAGCCGGTGGTCGCCAGCGCGAAGAGCAGGTGCCCCAGGCTCATCGTCGGCGCGACCCAGAACGCGATGAGGAAGCCGAGCATGAGCGGGTGCCGCACGATGCGGTAGAACGCACGGGTCACGAAAGGCGTGTGCATGTCCGGCCGGCGACCGCGCGCGTGGAACCATGCCTGTCGCAGCCCGAACAGGTCGAAGTGGTTGATGAGGAAGGTGCTGTACAGCAGCAACAGCCAACCGCCGGCGGACACCCCGTACAGGGCCATGCGCGCGGGACCGTCGCCGACGTCCCACACGGTCTGCGGCAACGGCCGCCACTGCCAGAACAGCAGGGCCAGCACGAGACTGCTGGCCAGCACGAAGGTGCTGCGCTCGATCGGCGCCGGGACGAAGCGGGCCCACCAGCGCTTGAATCCGGGTCGCGCCATGCCGCTGTGCTGCACGGCGAACAGCAGCAGCAACGCGACATCGATCGCGAGCGCGGTCAACAGCGGCGTGGCTGGGCCATTGTCGATATGTTTGGGCACCCCGAGCCCGGCGACAAAAGCGATGGCGTAAAGGAAGGTGGCAAGGAACACCGCGTAGCAGGCTGCGGCATAGACAAGGGCAAGGACGCGTGACATCGCGGGACCTCCGGGGCAGTACCCGGAGGCTGCGCCGCGGATGGCACACCCGGCCATGGGAACCTTGTCCCGGATCCACGCCACCGGCCCTGTCGGACCGGGACGAATGTCCCGGCTCGCCCCGTTCAGGCCGGCCGCATCTCCCTCTGCCGATGCGTCAGCACGATGGCCTCGGCGCGGCTGCGCACGCCCAGCTTCCGATAGAGATGGGAGACGTGGTTGCGCACCGTCTTCTCGGCGACGCCCAGTTCCCACGCGATCTGCGCGTTGCTGCGTCCTTCGCACAGCAACCGCAGGGCCATGCGCTCGCGCGCGGTCAGTGCGGACGGAAGCGCATCCGCCTGCGATGCTTCGGCGCGCACGCCGGTGAACTCGATCACGGCGTCCTGGAAATCGCGCCAGGCAGGCTCCTGCTCGAGCAGCACGTGGTTCTCGGACCGGAGCTGCACGAACGCCGCCCCCGGAATGTGGCTCGCCAGCAGCCTGCCTTGCGACAACGGTGCGATCTGGTCGCGGTCGCCATGCAATACCAGCGTCGGCACCCGCACCTGCGCCAGCAGGTCGCGCACGTCCACCTCGCCGCGTGCCCGCAGCAAGGCGACGGCGTTGGCCTGCGACGTGGTGCGCCGGCACAACTCGTTGAACCATTCGATCTGCGCCGGCGTGGCCTTCGGCACGAAGCGGGTGGTGAACAGCTGGCGGAACGCCGGATTGTCGCTGCCCCATCCCAGCCCGACCACGTCCATCACCGCCTTGTACAGCGCGCGCCGCGCGGGATCCTCGCTGCGATTGCCGCCCACGGCATAGCCGCCGTACAGGATGAGGTGCGAGACGCGCCCGGGGTGCCGCACCGCATAGCGGATGGCGGTGGCCGCGCCCTGGCTGATGCCCAGCAACGCAAACGGCCGCTCGATGCACGCCGCGTCCACGACATCCTCCAGGTCGTCCAGCCAGTGCGGCGAGTCCAGGTCGCCCGCGTTCCAGTCCGACATGCCGCAGCCGCGCTCGTCGTAGCGGATGTAGCGGAAGTGCTGGCCGAAGAAACGCAGCCAGTGCGCCCAGACCGGGCTGTCCTGGTCGTATTGCAGGTGGGTCAGCCAGGTCGCCGCCTTGACCAGCGGCGGGCCGCGCCCGAGTTCGGCCCAGGCGACCTGGACGCCGTCATCGGCCACCGCATAGCGGATGCGCTGCTTCATTCGACCCCCGGAACGGGCCAGCGGATATTGCCACCATTGCCCTGTGCTGCGCGATCGGTAACGCTTGCACGCATGCCGCCCGGCCGCTATCGCTTCGACGACTTCACCCTCGATCCCGCCGAGCGCCAGCTGCGGCGCGGCGATGCGCTGGTCGAACTCAATGCCCGCTACCTCGATGCACTGGCGCTGCTGGTGCGGGAGCAAGGCCGGCTGGTGTCCAAGGACCGCTTCCTCGACGAGGTCTGGCGCGGCGTGCCGGTCACCGAGGAGGCGCTGACCCAGTGCATCCGCACGCTGCGCAAGCAGCTCGGCGACAGCGTCGCCAACCCGCGCTTCATCGAGACGGTGCCGAAGCACGGGTACCG
>JAKFCN010000073.1:0-63687 GCA_036676625.1 Lysobacter sp.
GGCGCAGCAGGGCATCGTCTACATCGACGAGATCGACAAGATCTCGCGCAAGAGCGAGAACCCGTCGATCACCCGCGACGTGTCCGGCGAAGGCGTGCAGCAGGCGCTGCTGAAGCTGATCGAGGGCACCGTCGCCAGCGTGCCGCCGCAGGGCGGGCGCAAGCACCCGCAGCAGGAATTCCTGCAGGTCGACACCCGCAACATCCTGTTCATCGTCGGCGGCGCCTTCGCCGGCCTGGACAAGATCATCCAGCAGCGCAGCACCGACGCCAGCGGCATCGGCTTCGGCGCCAAGCTCAAGAGTTCCGAGCGCAAGATCGAGGTCGGCAAGGTGCTGGCCGAGGTCGAGCCCGAGGACCTGATCAAGTTCGGCCTGATCCCCGAGTTCGTCGGCCGCCTGCCGGTGGTCGCCACCCTCGAGGAACTGGACGAGGCCGCGCTGGTCAGGATCCTGACCGAGCCGCGCAACGCGATCAGCAAGCAGTTCAGGAAGCTGTTCGACATGGAAGGCGTGGAGCTGGAGTTCCGCCCGGACGCCCTGGCCGCGATCGCGCGCAAGGCGCTCAAGCGCAAGACCGGCGCCCGCGGCCTGCGCACCATCGTCGAGTCGGTGCTGCTGGACACCATGTACGACCTGCCGTCGCTGGAGAACGTCAGCAAGGTGGTGGTGGACGAATCGGTGATCGAGCACAAGACCGAGCCGTACCTGATCTACCAGACCCCCGCAGCCGCCCCCAAGGCCGCCGCCGGCGAGTAGGGCTGGGTGACCCCGGGGTCCCCCGTAGAGCCGAGCCATGCTCGGCTCTTTTCATTTCAATCCATTGATTTACAAGCTTTTTCGATCCCGTGGCGGACGCCGGGCCCGGATCGCTTGCATCCCTTTCACCGTGGCCCCATAACCATGGCATCAACTGGAGTCCACATGACCGACCGTCCTGACACCGCCACCCTGCCGGTCCTGCCGCTGCGCGACGTGGTGGTCTTCCCGCACATGGTGATCCCGCTGTTCGTCGGACGCGACAAGTCGATCCGGGCGCTGGAGCTGGCAATGGAGTCCGACAAGCGCATCGCGCTGGTCGCGCAGAAGTCCGCCGAGACCGACGACCCGGGCGCCGACGACCTGTACCCGATCGGCACCCTGGCCACCGTGTTGCAGCTGCTGAAGCTGCCCGACGGCACCATCAAGGTGCTGGTCGAGGGCGTGGAGCGGGTGCGGGTCGACCGCGTCGCCGATCGCGACGGCACCCTGTCCGGGCGCGCGGGCGCGGTGGAAGCGGTCGCCGGGCGCGAGCCGCGCGAGGTCGAGGCGGTGGCGCGCTCGCTGATGACCCTGTTCGAGCAGTACGTGAAGAGCAACCGCAAGCTGCCGCCCGAGTTGCTGCAGACCCTGTCCGGGATCGAGGAGCCCAGCCGCCTGGCCGACACCATCGCCGCGCACCTGGGCGTGCGCCTGGCCGACAAGCAGCGGCTGCTGGAGACCATCGATACCGGCGAGCGGCTGGAGCTGCTGGTCGGCTTCGTCGACGGCGAGATCGACGTGCAGCAGATGGAGAAGCGCATCCGCGGGCGGGTCAAGTCGCAGATGGAGAAGAGCCAGCGCGAGTACTACCTCAACGAGCAGATGAAGGCGATCCAGAAGGAGCTCGGCGAGATCGACGAAGCGCCGAACGACCTGGACGAACTCGCGCGGAAGATCGCTGCGGCCGGCATGCCCAAGCCGGTGGAGACCAAGGCCAAGGCCGAGTTCAACAAGCTCAAGCAGATGTCGCCGATGTCGGCCGAGGCCGCGGTGGTGCGCAACTACCTGGACTGGCTGCTGGGCGTCCCGTGGAAGAAGCGCAGCAAGATCCGCAAGGACCTCAATGCGGCGCAGGACGTGCTCGACGCCGACCACTACGGCCTCGAGAAGGTCAAGGAACGCATCCTCGAGTACCTGGCGGTGCAGACCCGGGTGAAGCAGATGAAGGGCGCGATCCTGTGCCTGGTCGGTCCGCCCGGCGTCGGCAAGACTTCGCTCGGGCAGTCGATCGCCAAGGCCACCAACCGCAAGTTCGTGCGCATGTCGCTGGGCGGCGTGCGCGACGAGGCCGAGATCCGCGGCCATCGCCGCACCTACGTCGGCTCGATGCCGGGCCGGATCGTGCAGAACCTCAACAAGGCGGGGACGAAGAACCCCCTGTTCATGCTCGACGAGATCGACAAGATGTCGATGGACTTCCGCGGCGACCCGTCTTCCGCGCTGCTCGAAGTGCTCGATCCGGAACAGAACAATTCGTTCAACGACCATTACCTGGAGGTCGACCTCGACCTCAGCGAAGTGATGTTCGTCGCCACCTCCAACTCGCTGCACATCCCCGGGCCGCTGCTGGACCGCATGGAGGTCATCCGCATCCCCGGCTACACCGAGGACGAGAAGATCAACATCGCGATGCGCTACCTGGTACCCAAGCAGCTGAAGGCCAACGGCCTGCAGGCGGGCGAGCTCAAGATCGCCGAGGACGCGATCCAGGGCATCGTGCGCTACTACACGCGCGAATCCGGCGTGCGCAACCTGGAGCGCGAGATCGCCAAGATCTGCCGCAAGGTGGTCAAGGAAATTGCGCTCAAGGGGCCGCAACCGGCCGGCAAGCGCAAGCCCAAGGCCATGCAGGTCGGCGCGAAGAACCTGGACAAGTACCTGGGCGTGCAGCGCTTCGACTTCGGCCGCGCCGAGGCCGAGAACGAGATCGGCCTGGTCACCGGCCTGGCCTGGACCGAGGTCGGCGGCGAACTGCTGCAGGTCGAGTCCACGCTGGTGCCGGGCAAGGGCCAGCTGATCCTCACCGGCCAACTTGGCGAGGTGATGAAGGAGTCGGCGTCGGCGGCGCTGTCGGTGGTGCGTGCGCGCACCGAGCCGCTGGGCATCGACCTCGACTTCCTCGCCAAGCAGGACGTTCATTTGCACGTGCCCGAGGGCGCGACGCCGAAGGACGGCCCCAGCGCCGGCATCGCGATGGCGACGGCGCTGGTCTCCACCCTGACCAAGATCCCGGTCAGGGCCGAAGTCGCGATGACCGGCGAAATCACCCTGCGCGGCCGCGTGCTGCCGATCGGCGGGCTCAAGGAGAAGCTGCTCGCGGCGATGCGCGGCGGCATCCGCACCGTGATCATCCCCGAGGAGAACCGCAAGGACCTCGTCGACATCCCGAAGTCGGTCAGCGAGCAGATGAAGATCGTGCCCGTGCGCTGGATCGACGAGGTGCTCGACCTGGCGCTCGAGCGGCCGCTGACCCCGCGCCCCCCGGCCGGCGGGCTGCCTGACGCGACCCGCGAGCCACCGGCACCGGCAGCGCAGGCGGATCTCAAGCACTGAACCCGAGGCGCCCGCAAGGGCGCCTTCGAAGTGCTGGAACCCGCGCCACGCCTCGTTTTCCGGGTTGCGCCGCGAAAATGCGGCTGGTATAACGAATGCAACCGCGTTGGGCTCGAGCGCCCGCGTCGCGGCATCGCCGACCGGGAGCCTGCGTCCAGCGCAGCGGGGAACCCGGTCATCACATCCAGCGGCCATTCGGGCCGCAAAGGGAGCCAAAACCAATGAACAAAGCCGAATTCATCGAAGCCGTGGCCGGCGCGTCCGATCTGTCCCGCGCCGATGCCGGACGTGCGGTCGATGCGGTGATCGCCACCATCTCCAATGCATTGAAGAAGGGCGACACCGTCACCCTGGTCGGCTTCGGCACCTTCGACGTGCGCAAGCGCGCCGCCCGTACCGGTCGCAACCCGCGCACCGGCGAGGAGATCAAGATCGCCGCCTCGATGAACCCGGGCTTCAAGGCCGGCAAGGCGCTCAAGGACGCCGTCAACTGATCCGGCGGGATTGATACCAGCGTCAGGGTGCTTAGCTCAGCGGTAGAGCGTCTCCTTTACACGGAGAGGGTCGGGGGTTCGACACCCTCAGCACCCACCAGCATGTTGCGTGGCCAAGGGTGCGTCTGTATCATGCCCGGCTCCGCGGAGTGGTAGTTCAGTTGGTTAGAATGCTGGCCTGTCACGCCGGAGGTCGCGGGTTCGAGTCCCGTCCACTCCGCCACTAACAACAAGCGCAATGCACGAAGGCCCGCAGCGATGCGGGCCTTTCGTTTTCGCGGCAGGCCATTGCGGGTAGACTGGGGGGCTACGTCCCACTCCCGAACCGCGCCCATGCTGCAGAAACTCCGCGACAAGACCTCAGGCTGGATCGCCGGCACCGTGCTGGGGCTGCTCACGATCCCGTTCGCGTTCTTCGGCATGGAGCAGTACGCCCAGCAGACCAGCGAGGGCTGGGTCGCGAAGGTCGAGGCGCCGCCGCAGTGGTGGCAGTCGGCGCCGCACTGGTGGCCCGCACGGATGCTGTGGCAGGTCGAGGAGATCGCGACCGAGGAGTTCCGCGCCCAATTGGAGCAGGCGCGCCAGCGCGAGCGGGAAGCGCGCGGCGAGCAGTTCGATCCGCGCGAGTTCGAGAGCAAGGACAACAAGCGCAGGGTGGTCGAGGAGATGATCGATGCGCGGGTGCTGCAGATGCTGGCCGCGCACGCCGGGGTCGCGGTTTCCGACGCACAGGTGCGCAGCGCGATCCAGGGCATCCCGGCATTCCAGGTCGACGGCAGGTTCAACGCCCAGCAATACCAGATGGTGCTGGCTTCCCAGGTGCCGCAACGCACGCCGCGCCAGTTCGAGCAGCTGGTGCGCGAGGACCTGCAGCAGTCGCTGATCCCCAGCGGACTCGCGACATCCGGGTTTGCGACGGCATCCGAAGTGGATCGCCTGCTGCGCCTGCTCGGCGAAGAGCGCGACCTCGCCTTCGTGGTGATGCCGGCGCCGGCGCCCGACGCCGGCGCGGTTGCGGCCACCGACATCCAGCACTGGTACGACACCCATGCCGCTGCCTACCGGGCGCCGGAAAGCGTGGTCCTCGAGTACGTCGACATCGATGGCAGCCAGCTGCAGCCGGCGCCTGCCGGCGACGCCGTGCTGCACCAGCGCTATGAGCAGGAAAAGGCGCGCTTCGCCGAGCCGGAGCAGCGGCTGGCCTCGCACATCCTGGTGAAGGTCGACGAGGATGCGAGCCCGGCGCAACAGGCCGCGGCCAAGGCGAAGGCGGACGGCATCGCCGCGCAGGCGCGCGCACCCGGTGCCGATTTCGCCGCGCTTGCGCGTGCCGACTCCGATGACACCGGCTCGAAGGAAGCCGGCGGCGACCTCGGCTGGGTCGGCAAGGAGATGATGGACAAGCCGTTCGAGGACGCGTTGTTCGCGATGCAGAAGGGAGACATCGTCGGCCCGGTGAAGTCCGCCTTCGGCTGGCACGTGATCCAGTTGCGCGACATCAAGGAAGGCGAGCAGGTGCCGTTCGCACAGGTGCGCGGACAACTGGCGCAGGAGCAGGCCGACGCCGATCGCGAGCGTGCGTTCAACGACCTCACCGGCAAGCTGGTGGACCAGGTCTACCGCAACCCGACCTCGCTGGGTCCGGCCGCGCGTTCGGCCAACCTGCCGGTGCGGCGCAGCGGCAAGCTGCTGCGCGGCTCCGGTGCGGAAGGGATCTTCGCCAACCCCGCACTGCAGCGCGCGGCGTTTTCGGATGCGCTGGTCCAGGACGGCACCGTCAGCGACCCGATCGAGATCGGCCCGAACCATAGCGTGCTGATCCGGGTCGTCGAGCACCAGCCCGAGCGGGTGCTGCCGCTGGCGCAGGTCAGCCAGCGCGTGATTGCCGCGATCCGGCGCGACCGCGCTGCCAGGACTGCCGTTGCGGCGGCCGACGCGATGCTCGCCGAAGTGCGTGGCGGCAAGCCGTTTGCCGAAGCCGCCGCCGCACGCCAGCTCGCAACCAGCGACATGCCCGGGTTGCCGCGCGGGGTCCCGATGCCGAGCATGGAGGCCAACCGCGCGATGTTCGCCGCGCCGGCGCCCAGGGCCGGCAAGCCGACAGTCGGCAAGGTCGTGTCCGCCGACGGCAGCATCGTGGTCTACGAAGTGCGCAAGGTCGTCCCGGGCGACGTCAAGGAAGCCACCGCGGCCCAGCGCGCCGGGCTGCAGCAGCAGCTCGCGCAGGTCGGCGGCAACGACGACGTCGCTGCCCTGGTCAAGACGCTGCGCAAGCGCATGAAGGTCACGGTCGCCGAGGATCGCCTCTAGCGACCGGCGACCGATGTTGCGCTAGTCGATGCCGGTCATGCCGACGATGCTGAAGCCGGCGTCGACGTAGGTGACCTCGCCGGTGATGCCGCTGGCCAGGTCCGAGCACAGGAACGCAGCGGCGTTGCCGACATCCTCGATGGTCACGTTGCGGCGCAGCGGCGCGGCGGCCTCGAACTGCGACAGCATCTTGCGGAAGTTGCCCACCCCGGAGGCGGCCAGGGTCTTGATCGGCCCCGCCGAGATCGCATTGACGCGGGTGCCCTCGGGCCCGAGGTTCAGGGCCAGGTAGCGCACCGTGGACTCGAGGCTGGCCTTGGCCACGCCCATCACGTTGTAGTTCTGCAGCGCGCGCACCGCGCCGAGATAGCTCAGGGTCAGGATCGCGCCGTTGCGGCCCTTCATCTGCGGGCGCGCGGCCTTGGCCAGCGCCGCCAGCGAATACGCGGAGATGTCCTGGGCGATGGCGAAGTTCTCGCGGCTGATGCCGTCGAGGAAGTCGCCGCCGATCGCTTCGCGCGGCGCGTAGGCGATGCAGTGCACGAGGATGTCGAAACCGTCCCAGTGCTTGCCGAGCTCGGCGAAGCAGGCTTCGATCTGGGCGTCGTCGGCGACGTCGAGCGGCAGCACGATCTTCGAGCCGTATTCCTCGGCGGCGCCTTCGACCCGCGATTTCAGCTTGTCGTTCTGGTAGGTCAGGGCGAGTTCGGCGCCCTCCCGGTGCATCGCCTCGGCGATGCCGTTGGCGATCGAGCGCTGGCTGGCGATGCCGGTGATGAGCGCGCGCTTGCCCTGCAGGAATCCCATGGTGTCGTCCCGTCCGTGCGTTGTGTAGGTGTATGGAGCGTGGCCGCTAGTGTGCCTGTGCCGCGCTTTCCGGGCCAGCCGGCAGCACCGCCAGCGGAGGCGACGACACCAGCATGGGCGCCAGCACGCGCTGTGCCAGCCCGGCGCGCTGGATCCTGCCGTCGGCGAAGGCCGGGTTCAGCCTCCGCACCGCTGCGACATCGCGCCCCTGTGCCCTGGCCCATGCTTCCAGGTTGCGCGCATCCGGCGGCAATACCACTGCCTCCAGCACCGGTACCTGGCGTTCCAGCGACTGCATCCACTGCTCGCGCTCGTCGGCGCGATCGAGCAGGCACGACAGCGCGTGCAGCTTGCGCACGTAGGCGCGGGTGATCCCGGACAGGCTGGACAGCTTTTCCGGATCGGCGCTGCGCGCGACCTGGCCGCTGCGCTTCAGCGCGCCGAACACGCGGTACTCGCCGGCGTTGTAGGCCATCACCGCCAGCCGCCAGTCGCCGGCGAACATGCCGTGCAGGGTCTTGAGGTAGCGCACCGCGGCCCGGGTCGAATCCACC
Organism: Lysobacter sp.; assembly: GCA_036676625.1. Taxonomy (GTDB): domain Bacteria; phylum Pseudomonadota; class Gammaproteobacteria; order Xanthomonadales; family Xanthomonadaceae; genus Cognatiluteimonas. The sequence goes on from JAKFCN010000073.1 coordinate 7,518, forward strand.
GGCGACAGCCGCCCGTCGTAGCCGGTCCGCATCGGCACGTGGTGCTTGCGCGCGGTGATCCGGATCATCTGCCACATGCCCGCCGGGCCGCCGCGGCTGCGCGCACCGGGCTTGTAGCCGCTTTCCACGAACGGGATCAGCGCGTATTCGGTGGGCAGGCTGGCTTCGCGCAGGGCATCGACCACATAGCCGAACAGCGCCAGCACGTCATCGTCCTCGCGGGTCATCCGCTGCGGCGCCGCGGCGAAATGCTTGCGCCAGCGCGGGCTGCTGCTGTCTTCGGCGCACACCGGATCGGCCAGGCCTTCGCGGAAGCGCGCGTAGATCTCCAGCCCGCTGCGGGTGGCCGGGATCGACGCAATCGGCGCGAACGCGGCAGCGGGAGCGGCGTCGGGCAGGGACGCCGGCGTCGCGCCGGCGGGGAACGCCGGCGACAGCGCCAGCACCAGCAGCAGTGCGCCCGGGGCGGCGCGCCTCATGCGCGGAACCCGTCCTTCCAGCGCCGCAGTTCGGCGAAGGTTTCCACCCGGTCGCGCGGCGCGCGTCCGAGCCGGGCGGCGACCGCCGCGCGGATCGCATCGCTGCCCACCCGCAGGAACGGGTTGGCGGCGCGTTCGCCGGCGAGGGTGGCAGGCAGGGTCGGCAGGTGCTGTTCGCGCATGGCGGTGGCTTCCTCGGTACGACGGCGCAGGGCCGGGTTGTCGGGATCGGCCGCCGCGGCGAACGCGGCGTTGGCCAGGGTGTATTCGTGGCCGCAACAGACCAGGGTGTCGCCGGGCAGGGCCGCCAGGCGGTCGAGCGAATCCAGCATCTGCGCCGGCGAGCCTTCGAACAGGCGTCCGCAGCCCAGGCTGAACAGGGTATCGCCGCAGAACACCACGCCATTGCCGTGGAAGGCGAGGTGGCTGGTGGTGTGCCCCGGCACTTCCATGGTGCGGAAGCGCCAGGGGCCGAGCACGACCTCGTCGCCTTCGCCGACCCGGGTGCAGGGCAGGTCGATGCGCGGATCTTCGGGCGCGAACACCGGCAGATCGGGCCACTGCCGCAGCAGGGCCACGGCGCCACCGATGTGATCGGCGTGGTGATGGGTGAGCAGCAGCAGCGCCGGGCGCAGGCCCCGGGACGCGGCGGCCAGCACCGGTGCCGCCTCGCCCGGATCCACCACCACCGCGCTGCCGTCCTTCCCGGACAGGGCCCAGATGTAGTTGTCTGCGAATGCGGGCAGCGGCTGCAGCGGCATCGATGGCTTCGCGACGGGGCGCGGCCCCTAGAATGGCGACCATGCCTGTCCCTTCCATGCGTGGTCAACCCGAACTCCAGCCCGGCTGGTTCGCCACGGCGCCGGCCCTGGCGCTGCTGGCCAGCGAGCAGGACAGCGTCCGCGCGGCGCTGGCCGATCGCCCTGGCCAGCCGTGGCTGTGGCTGTCACCGGCCATCGGCAACGATGGCGAGGTGCCGGGACAGGGGTTGCGCCTGCAGGCCGCGGCAGGCGGCTGGGCCGGGGCGGTGCGTTGTGCGCTGCCGTTGCCGCTGGCCAACGAGTCGGTGGCGGCGGTGGTGATCCAGCACGTCGCCATTGCGGGCAAGCAGGCCGACGCGTTGTTGGCCGAGTGCACCCGGGTGCTGGTGCCGGGGGGGCGGTTGTCGTTGTTCTGCCTGAATCCGCTGTCGCCCTGGCGCTGGCGCTGGGCAGGCGACGGCCCCGGGGCCTCCGAACCCATGCCCTGGCGACGGCGCCTGCGTGCGGCCGGGCTGGTGCCCGAGCCGGTGTCGCAGGGGCTTGGCCCGCGCTGGGGCGTCGTTCCGGAGACCGTGCTCCAGCACGGGCCGGGCCTGCGCGCGGCCTGGTTGCTGCGCGCCGAGAAGCGGGTGCTGCCGTTGACGCCGATACGCAGCCGGGTGCCGCTGCGCATCGGCGGCGGGGTGCCCGCGGCATGACGGCGGCGCGCGAGCCGGCCAGGCAGGTCGAAATCCATACCGATGGCGCCTGCCTCGGCAATCCCGGCCCCGGCGGCTGGGCCGCGTTGTTGCGCTATCGCGACCGCGAGCGCGAGCTCACGGGCGGCGAACCGCTCACCACCAACAACCGGATGGAGCTGATGGCCGCGATCATGGGGCTCGAGACCCTGGCCGGTCCCTGCGACGTCATGCTGCAGACCGATTCGCAATACGTGCGCCAGGGCATCACCGAGTGGATGCCGAACTGGCTGCGTCGCAACTGGCGCACCGCCGGCGGTGCCGCGGTGAAGAACCGCGACCTGTGGGAACGGCTGCATGCCGCCTGCGCGCGCCATCGCATCGACTGGCGCTGGGTCAAGGGCCACAGCGGCGATCCCGACAACGAGCGCGTCGACCGGCTCGCGCGTGCTGAAGCGGAACGTTTCAGGAAGTAGACTGCACGCATGCGCCAGATCGTGCTCGACACCGAAACCACCGGCCTGTCCTGGGAAAAGGGCAACCGCGTCGTCGAGATCGGCTGCGTGGAACTGGTGGAACGGCGCCCGACCGGACGCACCTTCCAGCGCTACCTCGACCCGGAATGCGATTTCGAACCGGGCGCGCAGGAAGTCACCGGCCTGACCCGCGAGTTCCTCGCCGGCAAGCCGAAGTTCGCGGAGGTCGTGGACGAGTTCCTGGCATTCGTGGAGGGCGCCGAACTGGTGATCCACAACGCTGCGTTCGACCTCGGCTTCCTCGATGCGGAGCTGGCGCGACTGGGCCCGCAGTATCCGAGCATGCATCTGCGCTGCACCATCGAGGATTCGCTGGAACTGGCGCGGCAACGCTTCCCCGGCCAGCGCAACTCGCTCGACGCACTGTGCCGGCGCCTGGGCGTGGACAATTCGCATCGCCAGCTGCACGGCGCGCTGCTCGACGCGCAACTGCTGGCCGAGGCTTACCTGGCCTTGACCTCGGGCCAGGGCGAGATCGGCTTCGACGCGCTGGCCGCGGGCGAGGCGCAGGAAGCCGCCATGGCAGTGGCGCTGGTCGCCGCCGGCAACGCGCCGCGCCCGAGCGTGGTGGTGACGGCGGGGGAGCTCGAGGCGCATGCGGCACGGCTGGCGCAGCTGCGCAAGAAGGCGGGGCGTGCGATCTGGGACCAGCTCGCCGACCCGGCCGAGGAACCCGAGGCCGCGGTCGCCTAGGCGAGGTCAGGTTCGCCGCACCAGCACCACCGTGACGTTGTCGGAGCCGCCGCCGTCCAGCGCCGCGGCGACCAGTTCGTCGACGCATTCCTGGGCGCTGCAGTCCAGGTGCGAGATGGCCCTGGAGATGCTGGCGTCGTCGACCTCCTCGGTGAGGCCGTCGCTGCACAGCAGCAACTGCATCCCGGCGTCGAGCTCGCCGGACATGGTCTCCACGTTCAGCTGCTGGGGAGCGGTCACGCCCAGTGCCTGGGTCACCACGTTGCGGTGCGGATGGCTGCGTGCCTGCTCGATGCTGATCGCGCCGCGCCCGATCAGCTCCTGCACGTAGCTGTGATCCTGCGACAGCTGCGTCAGCTTGCCGTCGCGCCACAGGTAGACCCGGCTGTCGCCGACCCAGGCCACTTCGAAGCGGCGCCCGGCGATCCGCGCCGCGACCACCGTGGTGCCCATCGGCAGGGCGTCGCCGCGCTGGCCCGAGGCATGGATGATCTCCTCGTCGGCGGTGCGGATCGCCTGCGCCAGCGGGGCGCCCTGGCGCACTTCCCGCACGATCGTCTCGCGCGCCAGCGCGCTGGCGACCTCGCCGTACTCGTGCCCGCCCATGCCGTCGGCCACCAGCCACAGCCCGAGTTCGCTGTCGCCGTAGTAGGTGTCCTCGTTCAGCTCGCGACGCAGGCCGACGTGGGTGAGGTGTCCGAACTCGATCATGCAACCGGCTATGGCGCTGGGGGTGTAGGCAGGAACGCAATCATCGGGCGCGGGCGGCCGCGGTACAACCAGGGTGACCGCGCGTCAGGGCCGAGCGCTTGTCGCTGGTGGCCCCGGCCCGTATCATTTGCGGCCCACCGGAGAGGTGGCAGAGTGGTCGAATGTACCTGACTCGAAATCAGGCGTCGGTGTAAGCCGACCGTGGGTTCGAATCCCACCCTCTCCGCCATATTGTGAATCCATGTCCGAACTCCTCGCTCCCGTCTCCTACGGCGAACTGCTCGACAAGATCGCGATCCTGCAGATCAAGTCCGAGCGCATGACCGACCCCGCCAAGCTCGCCAACGTCCGCAACGAACTGTCCGCGCTGGAGCAGACCTGGATGGCGCACCCGGCCGCGGTCGAGGACATCGCCGGGTTGCGCGCGCGGCTGAAGGCGGTCAACGAGCGCCTGTGGGTGATCGAGGACGACATCCGCATCAAGGAAAAGGCGCAGGAATTCGACGCCGGGTTCATCCGCCTGGCGCGCAGCGTCTATGTCGAGAACGACGAGCGCGCGCGGATCAAGAAGGACATCAACCTCGCGCTGGGCTCGGCCTACGTCGAGGAAAAGTCCTACCAGGACTACGGGCGCGGCCCGGCGGCGTAACGCTCGAACGCGGCGATCGCGTCGTCGACGGTGACCAGGTCCATCGCCCCGTCGACTTCGATCTTGGTGCCCCAGCGCAGGGCCGACGCGGGCTTGCCGAGGTATCTGCGCGCTGCGTCGTCGTAGCGGTCCACGCAGTAGCGGCGATCGGAATACGGCCCGCTGCGCGCCGGATTGCTGGCTGCGTGCAGGCCCAGCACCTTCGTTCCCATCGCGTTGGCGATGTGCATCGGCCCGGAATCGGGGGTCATCACCAGGCTGGCGCGCGCCAGCAGGGCCGGCAGCTGCTTCAGCGTGTCCTTGCCGACCAGGTCGAGCGCCGTTCCCGACATGGCCGCCAGGATCGCGTCGGCGGTGTCGCGCTCGAGCCGGCTGCGGCCGCCGCACAGCACCACCCGCCAGCCGCGCGCGATCGCGTGGTCGGCGACCGCGGCGTGGCGCTCGGGACGCCAGTTGCGCAGGAGGTGGCTGGAGCAGGGCGAGATCATCAGCACCGGCATGCCGTCATCGGTCCATTGCGCGCGGGCCCAGGCGTGCGCCTCGTCCGGGACCGGCAGGTTCCATTCGACCCGATCCTGCACCAGCCCCAGCGGCTCGCAGAAACTGCCGATCGCATCGAGCACGTGGATCCCCGGACGGTCGGGGATGCGCTCGTTGACGAACAGGTCGTGCAGATCCTTCGAGCGCGTGCGGTCGTAGCCGATCCGGCGGCGCGCGGGAATGAACGCCGACAGCAGGTTGGCGCGGGCGGCGACCTGCATCTGCAACAGTGCGTCGAAACGCCGTCCGGCCAGTTGCCGGCGCAGCGCGCGCATCCCGCCCAGCCCCGAGCGCTTGTCGTATTCGATGAACTCCACGCCCGGCAGGCCCTGCAGCAGCCGGTGCTCGCCGCGGCCGATCACCCAGGCCAGCGCCAGCCCGGGCCAGGCGCGCTGCAGGGTGCGCACCAGCGGCAGCACGTGGGTGACGTCGCCGAGTGCCGACAGCCGCAACAGGCAGGCCGACGCCGGCGGGGCCGGCGTGCGGCGCGGTACGGAGGTTTCGGGTGTCATGCGCTTGCTAGACTCGCTGGATGGTCGCCTTCGACGCCAGCGAGAGCTTGACGCCTTTCGAGTATCGGCGCGACGGGCGGGTCGTCGGCTATGGCTCGATTCTGTTCGACGCGCGGCGCGTGCAGCAAGTCGAAGCCGGCTGGTTCGACCCGGCGTGGTGGGGCGACCGTGCCCGGCCGGTCACCTCGGGCGGCCGCGGGGGTGCCTGGTTCGTCGATGCACCGTTCGGGGCGTCGGTGCTGCGGCACTACCTGCGCGGCGGGCTGGCGGCGCGGCTGAGTCGCGATGGCTACGTCTGGCGCGACGCCGACCGCACCCGCAGCTTCGCCGAATTCCGCATGACCCGGGCGTTGCACACGCTGGGCCTGCCGGTTCCGCGTCCGATCGCCGCCTGTTACTGGCGTCGTGGTGCCGGCTATCGCGCTGCCATCCTGGTCGAACGCGTGCCTGGCGTGCGTTCGTTCGGCGATCTCGCCGCGGTCGACCCGGCCACGGCGCCGTGGGAAGAGACCGGCCAGCTGCTCGCACGCTTCCATCGCGCCGGGCTCGACCATGCCGACCTCAACGCGCACAACATTCTCTTCAACGGCGGTCCGCCCGCCGGCGCCCACCGCGGCTGGCTGATCGATTTCGACAAGGCCAGCCTGCGGATCCCGGAGACCGGCTGGCGCGAGCGCAACCTGGTGCGGCTGCGGCGCTCGTTGCTGAAGCTGCGCGGCGACCGCACCCAGCCCGACGTGTTGCAGGACTTCGCGCGACTGCGCCATGCCTACGACACCACCTGGCGGCGGGACATCTGACATGGACGCGGATCCCATGGGCACGGACCACATGGACATGAGCCGGACAAGCCGCGGTGCCTGGGCGCTGCGTTTCCACGGCGTCGGCAATTCCGGCGCGGTCGAACTCGGATCGGCGATGGCGACGATCGAGCGCGACGGCGCACCCTGGCTCACGATCGACTGCGGCAACGAAGGCCTGACCGCCTGCCTCGCGCATTACGGCGCGATGCCGCGCGCGCTGTTCGTCACCCATGCGCACATGGACCACGTCGGCGGCCTCGAGCGCCTGTTCGGCGCCGGCTACTTCGACCCGGCCGGCCCGCGCGACACCCGGCTGTACGTGCCGGCGCCGCTGGTGCCGCTGCTGCAGCAGCGCGTCGCCAGCTATCCCAACGTCGTCGCCGAGGGCGGCGCGAACTTCTGGGACGCATTCCGGCTGGTGCCGGTGGGCGACCATTTCTGGCACGACGGCGTGCGCCTGGAAGTCTTCCCGGTGCGCCACCATTGGCCGCAGAGCGCGTTCGCGCTGCGCCTGCACGGCAGCCTGGTGTGGACCGGCGACACCCGCCCGATCCCGGAGATGCTCGCGCGTTATGCCGGCGCCGGCGAGGTGATCGCGCACGACTGCGCGTTGCACGGCAATCCCTCCCACAGCGGACTCGACGACCTGGAGCGCGAGTACCCGGCGGAGCTGCTGTCGCGCTGCGTGCTCTACCATTACGCCGGCGATGCGGATGCCGCGGCCATGGCGGCACGCGGCCGGCGGGTGGCGCGACCGGGCGAGGTGGTGGCGCTGCGCGCGCCGCAGCCATCCGCCGAGGAAGTCGCATCGAGGCCATGAACGCGCAATTGCATCCTGCTCCACCCGTCGCCGCCGAGGCGCCCCGCGACCTGCTCGGGCGGCCGCTGCGCGACCTGCGGCTGTCGGTGATCGACGCCTGCAACTTCCGTTGCCCCTATTGCATGCCGGCAGATCGCGTCGCCGAGGACCACGGCACGGACAGCGCCTCGCGGTTGTCGTTCGACGAGATCGAGGTGCTGGTGCGCGGCTTCGCCCGCCTGGGCGTGCGCAAGCTGCGGCTCACCGGCGGCGAACCGCTGCTGCGCAAGCGGCTGCCGGACCTGGTGGCGCGGCTGGCGGCGATCCCCGGCATCGAGGACCTGGCGCTCACTACCAACGGCTCGTTGCTCGCGGCGCAGGCGCGCGCGCTGCGCGACGCCGGGCTGGGCCGGCTCACCGTCAGCCTGGATGCGCTGGATCCCGCGCTGTTCAGCGCGCTCTCCGGCGGCCGCGGCGAGGTCGCCGGCGTGCTTGCCGGCATCGCGGCGGCGGAAGCCGCCGGCTTCGGCCCGCTCAAGCTCAACTGCGTCGTCCAGCGCGGCGTCAACGAAACCGAAGTGCTGCCGCTGGTGGCGTTCGCGCGCGAACGCGGGCACGTCATGCGCTTCATCGAGTACATGGACGTCGGCACCTGCAACGGCTGGGATCCGGCCCGGGTGGTGCCTTCGGCCGAGTTGCGCGACCGCATCCACGCGCGCTGGCCGCTGCGGATGCTGGATCCGCACTATCGCGGCGAGGTCGCCGCGCGCCACGCGTTCGCCGACGGTGGCGGCGAGGTCGGCTTCGTCAGCTCGGTCAGCGCACCGTTCTGCGGAGACTGCCATCGCGCCCGCGTCTCCGCCGACGGCCGTCTTTACACCTGCCTGTTCGCGGGCGCGGGGAGCGATCTGCGCGTCGCGCTGCGCGCGGGCGAGGGCGCGCTGGTCGAACGCGTGGCGGCGATCTGGCATGGCCGCAGCGACCGCTACAGCGAGCTGCGCAGCACGGCGGCGGCGGCGCCGCCGCGGCGGCGGGTCGAAATGTACCTGGTGGGCGGCTGATGCTGACCCACCTGGACAAGCAGGGCATGCCGGCGATGGTCGACGTTTCCGCCAAGGCCGCGACCGCGCGCGAGGCGGTCGCCGAGTGCCGCGTGCGCTTCCCGCCCGCGGTCGCGGCACAGCTGCGCGCCAGCGGCCTGAAGAGCGCGAAGGGCGGGATCGTCGAGACCGCGATCGTCGCCGGCACCATGGCCGTCAAGCGCACCCACGAACTGATCCCGTTCTGCCACCCGCTGCCGATCGACGGCTGCCGCATCGCCATCGACTGGCACGGCGAGCGCGAACTGCGGATCGAGTGCGCGGTGAAGACCACCCATCGCACCGGCGTGGAGATGGAGGCGCTGACCGGCGCCACCGTCGCCGCGCTCACGGTCTACGACATGTGCAAGGCGCTGTCGCATGCGATCGTGCTGGGGCCGGCGAAGCTGCTGGGCAAGCACGGCGGCAAGCGCGACTTCGGGGCGATCGCATGAAGCGGCTCAAGGTGCTCTATTTCGCCAGCCTGCGCGATGCCGCGGGGATGGCGGAAGAGCAGGTGGAAACCATGGCGGCGGACGCCGCCGCGCTGTATGCGGAGCTGCAGGTGCGCCACGGTTTCGCGCTGCAACGCGAGCGCTTGCGGGTCGCGGTCGACGGCGCGTTCGCACGCTGGGACGACGCATTGCGCGACGGCAGCGAAGTCGCCTTCATCCCGCCGGTCTCCGGAGGCTGAAGTGACGCGCTTCCGGCTCTCGGAAACCCCGTTCGACACCGCCACCCTGCGCGCGCAATTGCTCGACGCGCGGGTCGGCGGCTACGCCAGCTTCGAGGGCTGGGTGCGCGACCACAACGACGGTCGCGCCGTGCACGGCCTGCGCTACGAAGCCTACGCCGCGCTGGCGCAGCGCGAGGGTGAAGCGATCCTGGACGAGGCGCTGGCGAAGTTCGACATCCTCGACGTCGCCTGCGTGCATCGCACCGGCGACCTCGCCATCGGCGAGCTTGCGGTCTGGGTCGGCGTCACTGCCGCGCATCGCGACGCGGCTTTCGCCGCCTGCCGCCACGTGATCGACGAGGTGAAGTCGCGCGTCCCGATCTGGAAGCACGAGCGCTACGCAGACGGCGACACCGGCTGGCTGCATCCCGAGGGCTGAAGCCGGTTCATTTGCGCAGCTGCGTGGATGGCGTCGCGTTCTCGGCCCGCTTCAGCGGGATCGCCATGCTCGCCAGCACTCCGTCGCGCCTGACCAGGCCATGGAACAACGCGGCGGCCAGGTGCAGCAGGATCGTGGCGAACAGCAACAGCGCCAGCCAGTGATGCGCGCCGCGCAGCCATGCGAACAGCGCCGGGTTGCGTGGCGCGATCGGCGGGAGCTCGAAGCCGGCGAACAGGGCCAGCGGATAGCCTGCCGCCGACAGCATGGCCCAACCCACGAGGGGCATCGCCAGCAGCAGCGCATACAGCAGCCAGTGCGACAGCAGGGCCGCGCGTCGTTGCCAGCGCGGCATGCCGGCCGGCAAGGGCGGCGGCCGGTGGCGCAGGCGCACCGCGATGCGCAGCAGCAGCAACACCAGCAGCATTGCGCCCAGCGGTTTGTGGATCGCCAGCAGCAGTGCGTATGCCGTCGATGTCGTGGACACCATGCCGATGCCGATGAACAGCATCGCCAGCACCAGCGGCGCCATCAGCCAGTGCAACAGGCGCGCCTTCGGGTCGAAGCGGTTGCCCGGCGCGCTCATCGTGGCGCTCCTTCGCCGGAGCGTCGCCGCAGCGAGGCGGCGTAGACGGCCGAGCGGGCAGCCAACAGCGGGTCGTCGGACGCGGCGATGCCCGGCGGCAGCAGCAGCGGGTCGAAGGTGACATCGCGGCACGGGCCGGCCGACTCGGACAATGCCTGCTCGATCACCAGGGTGCCGACGTCGACGCGTTGGCGCGTTTCCGGCCACTGGATGGTGGCGTTGTCGCTGCGGTCGCCGGCGTTGGCGAGGGTGACCACCAGGCGCCAGCGCTGCGGTCCTTGTTGCAGGCGCGCGGACAGGTCGTTGAACAGGAAGTCGCGGTCGCGCGCGTTGAGCGCGTCGAAACGGCCGCGGTCGAGCGCGGTGAAGGCGGCTTCGGGAACCATCGACCAGCGCACCACGCGCACATCGCCGTTGTCGGCGATGAAGCGGAAGGCGTTTATCGAGTGGTAGCCGGCGTTGGCGAAGCTGGACGCGATCGGCCGCGATGCCATCAGCGCATTGAACGCACGGGTTTCCGGGTGCGCGGCCATGAACGCCGCGACTTTCCCGGGATCGGGCTTGCCGGTCGCCGGGTCCGGCGTTGTCGCGCGCTGCAGGGCCACGAAGTCGCGCACGTTGCCGACCGGGAACAGCGGCACGCTGTTCATCGCGGTGCGCCAGGTGCTGCCGTCGGCAGCGGTCAGGTCCAGGGCCAGGCTGCGCGGCGCCGGCACGCCGTCGGGCGCATGCGGCGAGCCCACGGCGAGGGCGAAGCGACCGAACACCGGCGTGCGGCCAGGCGCGAATACCGTTGCTTTCGACAGTGCCCGGCCGCGGCCATTGCTGTCGAAATGGCCGACGACGCACGTGCCCTTCGCGTGGGCGCGGCGGTACCCCGGATGCTCGCCGTTATGCTGTTCCAGCACGTCGGCCACGTCGGCGCCGGACAGGCGCGCGGGGGTCAGCCAGCCGGCGGCCCAGGCGAAGGCGAAGCCGACGGCGCCAACCATGAATGCGATCAGGCTCAGGCTGGCGATCGTACGGGACAGTTGCGGTGGCGGGGCGGATGGCGGCATCGTGGCTCCTGGGTGGCGTTCGATGGCAGTGGGACGTTCCAGGCACCGGTTTATTCCGCTGGAATAATCGCCGCCGTCGCGCGTCGCACCCAGGACACGACAAGGACCCATCCCCCATGAACGCGATCGACGACGATGAGCTGCGCGCATTGCTGCCGTCGCTGCGCCGTTTCGCACTGTCGCTGGCGCGCGACCCCAGCGATGCCGACGACCTGGTGCAGGCCAGCCTGGAGCGGGCGCTGTCGCGCTGGTCCACCTACCGCGGCGACGCCGGCCTGAAAGCCTGGTTGTTCTCGATCCTGCACCGTCGCTTCCTCGACCAGCGCCGGCGAGCGGGCCGCTGGCAGCGCGTGCTCGGGATATTCGGCGCCGAACCCGGTATTGCGCCGTCGGCGGAAGAGACCTTCGTGGCGCGGTCGTCGCTGCAGGCCTTCAATGCCTTGGCCGTCGACCATCGCGCGGTGTTGTTGCTGGTGGTGGTGGAGGGGCTCGGTTACGAGGAGGCAGCGCAGGCGCTGGGTGTCCCTGTTGGTACGGTGATGTCGCGGCTGCATCGCGCGCGTGCCGCGTATCGCAAGCTCACCGGCGATGAATCCGGCGGCGCCCGGCTACGGAGGATTGGATGAACCGGGAGATTCCGGACGACGCTGTCCTGCAGGCCCGTGTCGACGACCGGCTGCGCGCAGCGCTTGCCGGCGACCTGGCGTTGCCCCCGAATCCACGACTGGATCCGGTATCGATCCGGCGCAACCGGCGCAAGCGGATGCAGCGCCGCCTCGCGCTGTGCGCGTCGCTGGTACTGGCGCTCGGCCTGGGCGGCGTGGGCGGCTGGCAGGCGAAGTCCGCGCGCGTGGCGGCGGCCGCGCCGCCGATGGACGATGCCGTCGCCGCGTACCGCATCTTCGCGACGGACCGCACGCGTCCGGTGGAGATGGACGCCAGTCGCGGTCCGGAACTGCAGGCGTGGCTGTCGGCGCGCCTGGGCCGCCCGATGGCGTTGCCCGACCTGCAGCCTTATGGCTTCGCACTGCTCGGCGGCCGCATGCTCGCCACTCCGGATGGAGCCGCGGCCATGCTGATGTATCAGGACGCCGAAGGACGACGGATCGGTTTCTATGTGCGCCCGAGCACGCGCTTCGACGATGCGCGCGGCAGCCGCAGGGACGACGGACTGGCACTGCGCTACTGGTACCGCAACGGTTACGGTTTCGCCGTGGTCGGGCGTGCCGACGACCCGCGCACGCTGGAAGTGCAGCAGGCGATTCCGGCAGCGAGTTAGGCGATGGCCCCGCCAACTGACCTCGGCGCCCGCGTCGATCGATACCGTTGCTGCCTTCCGGCCCTGGCGGGGTTTTCGACCTAGCGTCGCGAGGGGCCGGCGGGGCCACCATGGGAACTTGCTTGAACTAATGGCGGAGAGAGGGGGATTCGAACCCCCGAAGCGCGGTTTAGACGCTTACACACTTTCCAGGCGTGCTCCTTCAACCGCTCGGACACCTCTCCGCTGGATCCGCGAACGCGACCCGGAGGCCACGTTCAGGGCCGGCAATTCTACCCGGTCATGTCAGAATGGGCCATGTCCTACCTCGTCCTCGCCCGCAAGTGGCGCCCGAAGCGGTTCTCCGAGCTGGTCGGGCAGGAACACGTGGTCCGCGCCCTGACCAACGCCCTGGATTCGGGCCGCGTCCACCACGCCTACCTGTTCACCGGCACCCGCGGCGTCGGCAAGACCACCATCGCCCGGATCTTCGCCAAGTCGCTGAACTGCGAGCGCGGCACTTCGGCCGAGCCCTGCGGCGAGTGCAACTCCTGCCGCGACATCGACGCCGGCCGCTTCATCGACCTGCTGGAGATCGACGCGGCCTCCAACACCGGCGTGGACGACGTCCGCGAGGTGATCGAGAACGCCCAGTACATGCCGGCGCGCGGCCGGGTGAAGGTCTACCTGGTGGACGAGGTTCACATGCTGTCGAAGGCGGCGTTCAACGCGCTGCTGAAGACCCTCGAGGAGCCGCCGGGGCACGTCAAGTTCCTGCTCGCCACCACCGACCCGCAGAAGCTGCCGGTGACGGTGCTGTCGCGCTGCCTGCAGTTCAACCTCAAGCGCCTGGACGAGGACCAGATCGCCGGCCAGATCGGGATGATCCTGCAGGCCGAGGGCATCGCCAGCGACCACGGTGCGATCCGCCAGCTGGCCAGGGCCGCCGACGGCAGCCTGCGCGACGGCCTGTCGCTGCTCGACCAGGCGATCGCGTACACCGGGGTCCAGAGCGGCGGCGCCGGCGGCGAAGGCGGCACGCTCGACGATGCCAGCGTCGCGGCGATGCTCGGCAGCGTCGACCGCACCCGGGTCGGCGCGCTGCTGTCGGCGCTGGCCGAAGGCGACGGCGACGCATTGATGCAGGAAGTGGCGACGCTCGCCGGATTCTCGCCCGACTGGAACGGCGTGCTCGATGCGCTCGCCGAAGCGCTGCACCGGCTGCAGGTGCGCCAGCTGGTGCCCGGTGCGGAAGTGGAGGGCGAAGGCATCGACCTCGACGCGCTGGCCGCGCAGGCCCGGCCCGAGCTGGTGCAGCTGTGGTACCAGATGGCGCTGAACGCCCGTCGCGACCTGCCGCTGGCGCCCAGCGCGCGTGCCGGGTTCGAGATGGCGGTGCTGCGGATGCTCGCGTTCCGGCCGGGACGGGTGGAAGCCGCAGCCCCCGCAACGCCAACCGCGGCGTCCGGCGCGGCCACTCCTCCGTCGCGCGGGGGGGCATCCGCGGCCGCAGCTGCGCGCGCCGCGCTGGCCGGTGCGGCCCGCCCGGCGACTCCGGCGCCAGTCCCGGTGCCTGCCGCATCCGCGCCGGCCCCTGCGCCCGCAACCATCGCGCTCGACGCCGACGGCTGGCTGGAACTGGTCGCGTCCGCCAATCTCAACGGGCCGGCGAAACAGCTCGCGGCGCACGCCGCTTTCCTGGGTTTCGATGCGGGCGTGCTGCGGCTGGCGTTGTCGCCGGAAGACGAGTTGCTGAAGTCGCCGGTTTCCACCAGGGCGCTGGCGCAGGCCCTGGCTCCGGCACTCGGTGGCGCGCCGCAGCTGCGCTTCGAGGCCGCCGCAGGGGCGACCGGCGAAACCCTGCACCAGCGCAGCACGCGCCAGCGCGATGCGCGCCAGGAAGCCGCCGAGTCCGCGTTCCTCGCCGATCCCGGCGTGCAGCAACTGATCCAGCGGCACGGGGCGAAACTCGTGCCGGACTCCATTCGACCCCACGACGAATAGCAGGCAACGACATGCGCGGAAACATCGCCCAGCTCATGCAGCAGGCGCAGAAGATGCAGGCGGACATGCAGCGCGCGCAGGAGGAACTCGCGCGCCTGGAAGTCACCGGAAACGCCGGCGGCGGCATGGTCAGCGTCACCCTCACCGGGCGCATGGAGTGCCGCAAGGTGCGCATCGATCCCGGTGTGCTGTCCGATCCCGAGATGGCCGAGGACCTGGTCGCCGCCGCCTTCAACGACGCGGTCAACAAGGCCAACGCGGCATCGCAGGAAAAGCTGGGCGCGGCGACCGCGGGCCTGCCGCTGCCGCCCGGGATGACGTTGCCGTTCTGAGCGGACGATGACGGCTTCGCTGCTGGAACAACTGATCGAGGCGTTGCGGATCCTGCCCGGCGTCGGCCAGAAATCCGCGCAACGCATGGCCTACCACGTGCTTGAACGCGAGCGCGACGGCGGCGCACGGTTGTCCGCGGCGCTGGCGGCGGCGGTCGAGCGCATCGGCCACTGCGCGCGCTGCCGCGACTTCAGCGAGACCGAGGTCTGCGCCACCTGCGCCAGCGCCTCGCGCGACGCGCAGGCGCTGTGCACGGTGGAGTCGCCGGCCGACCGGCTCGCGATCGAGCAGGCCACCGGTTACCGCGGGCTGTATTTCGTGCTGCAGGGGCGGCTGAGCCCGCTCGACGGCATCGGCCCGCGCGAACTCGGCCTGGACCAGCTCGCCGAGCGCCTGGCCCAGGGCGAGGTGCGCGAATTGATCATCGCCACCAATCCCACCGTCGAAGGCGAGGCGACCGCGCACTACCTGGCGCAGCTCGCGCGCCAGCACGGCGTGCGCCCGAGCCGGCTCGCGCACGGCGTGCCGCTGGGCGGCGAGCTCGAATACGTCGACCGCGGCACCTTGTCGCACGCCTTCGGCAGCCGCAGCGAGATGCCGTGAGGCGAAGAGCGGGAACGGGGAACAGGGAACAGGGAACAGGGAACAGGGAATGGAGGAAACGATGGACACGATTTTCCACAGGATCATGCGGCGGGAAATTCCCGCGGACATCGTTTACGAAGACGACGAGGTCATCGCGTTCCGCGACATCGCGCCGCAGGCGCCGGTGCACGTGCTGTTCGTGCCCAAGGTCGACATCGCCACCCTCAACGACGTGCTGCCCAAGCAGGCGGAGGTCGTCGGCCGGCTGGCGGTGGCCGCCGCCGGTTACGCGAAGCGCGAGGGATTCGCCGAGGACGGCTACCGCGTGGTCGTCAACTGCAACGGCGACGGCGGCCAGACCGTGTTCCAGCTGCACCTGCACCTGCTTGCAGGCGCGCCGCTCGGCCGTTTCGGCACCTGATTTTCACCAGGGATCACCACCAGCCCCGGCGCGGACCCCACCACGGTGAGTAATAGGGGATCGGCCGGGAGACGACATCCACCCGGTCCCGCACCGGCCACAGGTAGACCACGTCGGCCGCGAGCAGCGGGAAGCGGTAGTCGTAGCCGCCGATCTTGCGGCTCTCGTAGCCCTCGATGCGCCCGGTGAAGGTGACTTCGCGGTTCTTCTCGAACAACGCCGGATCGTAGAAGCCATTGCGGCAGGCGATGAAGCGGCCGCCGACTTCGTCGCTGGCCCAGTACGGCCGCCCGGAACTGTCGAGGCGAGTGGAGATCATCTCGAAGCAGGTGCGATTCTGCTTGGGTTCGACCTGCACGACGCGACCGCCCCAGCGCACCACCGCGCCGGTGCTGTCGTGGTCGGCGGCCTGGGCCGGCGTGACCTGGCCGTACTGGCCGCGCAGCGGCACCGGCTGGGTGGCGCATGCGGCGAGCAATGCCGCGGCGAGGGCGGGCAGGACGAGGCGGGCGATGTTCATGCAGGTCTCCGGGGTGCCGTGGCGGGGTAGTGCCGCCGCAACTCGCGTGCCAGCGCGGCCGCGGCGGGACTTCCCTGTTGTGGCGCAGCGTAGCGCCAATTGTTGAAACGCAGGATGAGTCGCTGCAGTTCGGCCCCCGATTCCGGGCGCGCGTCCGCGACCCGCGCTGCCCAGAGGCCCGCGGGCTCGTGCGGTGCGCGGGCCAGGCCGAGCCGGGCATAGCGTGCACCCAGCCGGCGCCAGGCGCGCAACACCGGGTCGCGTTCGCGCCCGGCCCGCGCCGTCAGCCAGCCCATCCACAACAGGGCCAATGCCGCGGTGGCGCTGAACAGCACCAGCAACCGTGCCGGCACCAGTTCGTCCAGGCCGAGCGGACGCAACATCCCGCGCTGGCGATCGGCATCGAAGCCGAGCACGAAGTCGTTCCAGCCGCGCCGCATCCAGTCGCCGAGGTCGAGCACCGGGGTCAGCGCACCGAAACCGCCGAGGACGCCCCCGGCCCCCGGCGCGCGGTCGGCGAGCGTGTCGTAGATGCGTTCGGGCGCGACCGCCGCGGTCGGGTCGACGCGCACCCAGCCGCGGCCTTCCAGCCACACCTCCGCCCAGGCGTGCGCGTCGGAGTTGCGCACCAGCCAGTAACCGCCGATGGGGTTGCGGTAGCCGCCGACGTAACCGGTGACCACCCGCGCCGGGATCCCCGCCGCGCGCATCAGCACCACGAACGCAGAGCTGAAGTGCTCGCAGAAACCGGCCCGGGTATCGAACAGGAACTCGTCGACCGAGTTGCGCCCCGGCAGCGGCGTGGCCAGGGTGTAGCCGAAGCCGTCGCGGATCATCCGCATCGCGCGCTGCACGATCGCGGTGTCGCTGGCGGCGCTCGAAGGCCCGGCGTCGTCGCGCCATTGCCGCGCGAGTTCGAGCGTGCGCGGGTTGTATCCCGGCGGCAATGCCAGCGCCACGCGCCGCAAGGTGCGCCTGAGCTGCGGCTCGAAGCTCGCCGGTGGCGACGACTGCATCCGCCAGTGCGTCAGCGAGGTCAGCGGGCGGTCGCTGTAGAGGCTGTAGTCCAGCGCCAACCGGGTGCCTTCGGGCGCGGCCAGCGGCAGTTCCAGCGCCACCAGCTGGTGGCCGTCGGTCGGTTCCAGCTCCAGCCGGTAATCCCAGCGCGCCGGGCCGTGCCGCACCGGCGCGGCCGGGATGTTGCGCAGCCAGCGCGCCTGGGTCCAGCGGCGCCCGTCGAAATCCCACAGCGTGGGCCCACGCCAGTACATCTGCGATTGCGGCGGCGCGGGCCCGAAGAACTGCACCCGCAGCGCGGTGCGGTCGTCGTTCATCAAGTCGACCCATTCGCCCGGTGCCATGTGGTCGGACAAGCCCGGCCGGGCCATCGCGCGCTGCGGCACGCCCCACAACGGCGAGGAAATCCGCGGGAACAGCCAGAACGCCGCCAGCGCCAATGGCAGGCCGATCGCCACCAGCCGCCAGACCGTGGCGAAGCGCCGCCGTGGCGGCAGAGGGTCGCCGATCCCGGACTCGAGTTCCGCCAGCCGCAACAGCGCCGCCAGCGCCAGGGTCGCGCCCAGCAGTCCGAGCGCGAGCGGCAGCGGACCCTGGTCGAGCAGGAAGGTGGCGAACGGCGCGAACAGCGCGAACCCGAGCAGGCTGCGCGCATCGCGCACACCGGAAGTTTCCGCCGGCTTGATCGCCAGCATCGCCGCGAGCATGGCGCAGGCGGTGTCGCGCCCGAACGCGAAACGCGAAGTGGACAACACCGCGCCCACCAGTACCAGCGCAAGCAGCAGGCGCAGCCAGCCGGGCATCGGCCGCCGCCACGACAGTGGGGCGACCAGCACCGCGGCCGCGCCGATGCCGAGTGCCAGCGAGCCCGGCAACTGCAGCAGCAGCGGCAGCAGGCACGCGCCGGTGGCGACCAGCGTCCAGGCGCGGCTCTGCGGATCCAGCGACTGCGTCATGCCGGCAGCAGCGCGAGCGCGCGCAGGCAGGCATGGCGATGCTGGCTGCCGCGCGCCGGGCCGAGCGCGGGTTGTCCCGGCAGCAGCAATCGATAGCGCCGGCCGTCGCGTTCGGCTTCATCGACCCAGCGCGCCAGGCGCCGGATCCGCGCCTCGACGTCCAGCGCCGGCAGTCCACGCCAATCGAGTACGAGGTCGCTGCCCAGTGGTTGCTCGTACTCGCGCACCAGCAGGGTGTCGTGCCGCGCCGAGGGTTTCCAGGCGATGGCGCGGCGCGGATCGCCACGCCGGTAGGCCCGCAGATGGTGGACGTCGTCGCCGGCCGGATTCAGGCGCGCGGCGGCGGTCGCGCCGGTGCCCTGCGGCAACGGCGGCCCGTGCGCTTCCGGCGCCGGATACACCAGCAACGGCGCATCCGGCCAGGCGTACGCCCAGGCGCGCGCCAGCCCCAATGGCCGGGTCGTCGAGAGCCGCAGGCGGCCCGGATCGAGCCAGCCGCGGTGCGTGGTCGGCAGCAGCAGCGACGCCTGGCCTTCGCCGTCGACCAGCGACAGGCGTGCCCCGGCAACGTCGGTTTCCACCTGCAGGCCGCGCCGTTCGCGCCCGCGCGGCGCGCGTGCATGCACCCGCAATTCCAGCGGCGCGCCGGCCGCGACCGGCTCGGCGCCGATCGCGGAGACCTGCAGTCCCGCCAGTTGCAGGTGCGCCGCGACCAGGCTCGCGTTGGCCGCGCCGGCGAGCAGCAGCGCCAGCAGCAACGCCGGGTTGTTGTTGTAGTTGAGCGCGCCCAGGCCCATCGCCAGCAGCAACAGCGCGAAGAACAGGCCGAAGCGGGTCGGCAGCACGTACACCCGGTTGCGCCCGAGCGTGACCGGCAGCGACTCCGGTTGTCGCGGCCGGGCCCAGGCGCGGAAGCGCAAGCGCAGCCGCGACGGCATTCAGTCCACCGGCACCGCGTGCAGGATCGCCTTCGCCAGCGCCGCGGGGTTGCCGGCGTCGGCATCGGCCAGCAGGCGATGCGCGGCGACCGCACCGAACAGCGCCTGCACGTCCTCCGGCAGCACATGGCTGCGGCCGAGCAGCAGGGCGTAGGCGCGCGCCGCGCGCAGCAGCGCGATGCCGGCGCGTGGCGACAGCCCGACGCGCACGCCCGGATGCTGGCGGCTGCGGGTAAGCAGCGTCTGCACGTAGTCGAGCAGGGTGTCGCTGGCGTGGACTGCCGCGACCGCGTCGCGCAATGCCAGCACGTCCTGTGCGCCGAGCAACGGTGGCGCACGGGCGATCAGTTCGCGGCGGTCGGCCCCGGCGAGCAGCGCGCGTTCGGCTTCCTCGCCGGGGTAGCCGAGGGTGAGCCGCAGCAGGAAGCGGTCGAGCTGCGAATCCGGCAGCGGGTAGGTGCCCGCCAGGTCGACCGGGTTCTGGGTGGCGATCACGAAGAAGGGGTCGGGCAATGCATGGGTGACGCCGTCGACCGTGACCTGGTGTTCGGCCATCGCTTCCAGCAGCGCGCTCTGGGTGCGCGGCGGCGCGCGGTTGATCTCGTCGGCGAGCAGCACGTGCGCGAACACCGGGCCGGGATGGAACTCGAAGCGCCGCGCCTGCGCGTCGAACACCGACACGCCGATGATGTCCGAGGGCAGCAGGTCGGAGGTGAACTGCACGCGCTGGAAGCCGAGGCCGAGGGTCGCCGCCAGCGCATGCGCCAGCGTGGTCTTGCCCAGGCCCGGCAGGTCCTCGATCAGCAGGTGGCCATCGGAGAGCAGCGCCACGAACGCCAGCCGCACTTCCTGCGGTTTGCCCAGCACCAGGGTGTTGACCTGCGCCAGCGCCCGGGTCAACGCATCGCGCAGCACGTCGGTTAGCATGGCGCCGGCCGGTGTCGTGGTCATGCGCCGAGTGTACGAGGCAGGCAACGATGCGGGAAGCGACAGCGGAAGCACGACGCGCACGACGATGGTTCCTGGGGCTGTGGGTGCTGCTGCTGGCGCTCAAGCTGGTGCTGGGCGCGCGCCTGCCGCTGTTCGTCGACGAAGCCTTCTACTGGCAGGAAGGCATGCATCCCGGCTGGGCCTATTCCGACCTGCCGGCGCTGACCGCGTGGCTGGCGCGGGTCGGTGTTTCGATCGGTGGCCAGCACCTGCTCGCGCTGCGGCTGCCGGCGCTGCTGCTGGCGGCGTGCGTGCCGTGGCTGGTGGTGCGCATCGGCGCGCGCGAGTTCGGCGCGGCGCAGGGCTGGCAGGCCGGCATCCTCGCCCTGCTGCTGCCGCTGGCCGGCACCCTCGGCCTGCTCGCGCTGCCCGACGTGGCGATGGCGCTGGCGGGGCTGTTGTGCCTGGATGCGGGCTGCCGCCTGCTGCGTGGCGTGGATACCGCGGCGGCGCTCGAGCTGGGATTGGGACTGGTGATCGGTGGCCTGAGCCACTATCGCTTTGCCGCGGTGATCGGGGTCGGCATGCTGGCGTTGCTGGCGCTGCCGCAGGGGCGCATGGCATTGCGCGACTGGCGGCCGTGGCTCGCGGTCGCGATCGGTGCGCTGGCATGGGTGCCGCTGCTGGCCTGGAACCTGGACAACGCCGAAGCCGGCTTGCGTTTCCAGCTGGTGGATCGCCATCCCTGGACATTCCACGCCGACGGCATCGTGTTCGTGCTGGTGCAGGCGCTGCTGGTGACACCGCTGTTGTTCGCGGCCTTCGTGCATGTGGCATGGCGGAACCGGCGCGACGGCGACCCGGTCGTGCGCTATCTCGCCTGGAGCGGCGGGTGGCTGGTACTCGGCTTCTTCGTGCTCGGCTTCTTCGCCGACAACGAGCGGGTGAGTTTCCACTGGCCACTGCCGGGTTACCTCGCGCTGTTGCCGTTGGTGCCGGGCGTGCTGCGGCGCTGGTCGCTGCCGTGGCGGCGCGCGATGCATGCGCTGGCCGCGTGCGGGCTCGTGGCGACATTCGGTTACTACACGGTTGCCTCGGTGCCGTCGCTGCGCGCGCAGCTCGCCGGCGGCAAGGCCTATCCGTTGAACTTCGCAGGCTGGTTGCCGTTGGCGGATGCGGTGAGTGGACTGCGGGCCGGCATGCCCGGCGACACCAGGATCGTCGCCGACAGTTTCAAGCTCGGCGCTGAACTCGGCTTCGCGCTGGGCGATCCGGAGATTGCGGTGCTGCCGCATCCGCTCAACCGCAAGCACGGGCGCGAGCCGCAACTGGCGCTGTGGGGACTGCTCGCGCAGGATCGCGCCGCGCTCGGCGCGCATCCGCTGCTGTTGGCGGTGGGTGCCTCGGAAGTCGAATACAAGGACCTGCTCGCGCATTACCACGGATTGTGCGCACGGCTGGGGCCGTTGCCCCCGCCACGGGTGGTGAACGTCGACCACGGCGCGCAGCGTTTCCTGCTGTTCGCGCTGCCGGCGCAGGAGCAGGCGTCCGATGGCGCTTGCACCACGCCGGCGATGGCGTGGATCGATGCACCGGCGGCGAACGCGACGGTGTCGCGGCGCTTCGAAGTCAGCGGCTGGGCATTCAAGGACGGGGTCGGCGTGGACGCGGTGGAGGTCACGCTCGACGGGCAGGTGGTGGCGCGTGCGCGCTACGGCAGCGAGATGCCGCTGGTTGCGGCGTTCTGGAACATCTCGAACGATCCGCAGCAGCCGCGCGTCGGTTTCAGTGCCAGCGTCGACGCCGGCGCATTCGCACCCGGCCGCCACTGGCTCGGCCTGCGCATCCGCGGCCGCGATGGCAGCCTGGAAACTTGGCGCGAGCAACCCATCGCGATCGTAGGGTCCGCCGCGAGGTCGCCTTCCCCAAGTCGGGGCACGCCGTGAATACATCCCTGTAGGCTCTGCTGCGACATCCATGCCGCAGAAGGCTCCGCCTTGGGGAAAGCGACCTCACGCCGGCCCCGCCACCACCAGCTCCCGACCTCCCGGTTGAGTAAGCGCTGCCCGCACGCACTCCAACGCAACATGGTGTTCGCCATGCCGTGTTCGAGCGTTGATCGACGATCGCCGTGATCCGTTGAGGTCGTGAGCTGGTTCCACCCGACGCTTCGGGAGGGAACCGCCGGCGCCGGGGTCAGGGGCCAGGCATCGCCCCCGCAGGGGGAAAAATCTCCCTTGGCAGGAAGGGCAGCGACCCGTAGAAGGTTTCGCGACGCCAATACCGGAGTCCTTCATTCCGATCGGCTCGTCCACCCGCAACGCAAGTCACGCACTGGCGCCGAAGCTGTTGAGCAGGCGGGACCCTTTTCCCCCTGCGGGGGCGGTGCCTGGCCACGACTCAAGCGTTCTCACCCGGCCCGGTCACAGCGTTGTCAGGGCAGGGCGAAGCCGGCCTGGCGGAGCAGGCGCGCGGTAGCGATGAGCGGAAGCCCGACGAGCCCCGTCGGATCCCGCGACTCGATCGACTCGAACAGCGCGATCCCCAAGCCCTCGGACTTGAAACTGCCCGCGCAATCGAAGGGCAGCTCCGCGTCCACGTAACGCGCGATTTCGCCCGCTTCCAGCACCCGGAAGCGCACTCGGGTCGTGTCCAGCGCCGAATGGCGGCTGCCTTCACCTGCGAGGCAGACCGCGGTGCGGAACGCGACCTCGCGGCCGGACATCGCCGACAGCTGGGCGATGGCCCGTTCGCGCCCGCCGGGCTTGCCGAGCGGAGCGCCGTCCAGCTCGGCGACCTGGTCGGACCCCAGCACCCAGGCGCCCGGGAACTGTTTCGCGACCGCCGCGGCCTTGGCCGCCGCCAGCCGTTGCGCCAGGTCTGCCGGGGCTTCCCCGGGGTGGGGCGCCTCGTCGGTGTCCGGACGCGCCACCTCGAACGGCAGCCGCAGCCGTGCCAGCAACTCGCGGCGGTAGGGCGAGGTCGAGGCGAGCACCAGCCTTGCCATCACCGTCTCAATGCACGGAAGGCGCGCGGGCGCGCTCGATCTGCAGCAGTTGCTGGTCGATCCGCTGGCGCCCGGCGTCGATCGAGTCCCGCACCTGGGCCAGTTGCTCCAGCGATGCCTCCAGCCCGTGCTGCTGCAGCCACAGGCGTTGGCGCAGCATCTCCTGCAGGGCGTCGCGCACCGGATTGTCGTTGCTGCCGGCGATCGCCTCGATCTCGGCCCGGGCGGTCCGCAGCCGCTCTTCCAGCGCATCGGCGGCGTCCAGCACCTGGGACAAGGCCCGCTGGCGGCGTCCGGAGCGGCGCCGCCACAGGAACAGGGCGATAATGGTGGCTGCCGCTGCGAGCAGCACGATGGCAACGGTCACGGGCGGGTCCGGCCGGGTGGCCCCCCAGTCTGACGCGCCGCCCGGCGACGGGCAAATCCCTCGCCCAGGCAAGCACTTGGGTTTGACAGCAGGGCCCCCGGCCTCTAACATTTTCCGGCTTATGTCCGCGGAATTGCCCGAGGTGCTGGACGCTTGGCGCATGGTGGCCGCGCGAAGGGGATTCCACGGATCCCTGCCGCTGTCCTCCATGGCGCGCCTGCGCGACTCGCTGTGCGACGACGAGGGCGAAGTGCGCTACGAGATCGACTTCGACCGCGACGCCCTGCAGGTGCCTTACGTGGAGCTGCGGATCCAGGCAGCGCTGCCGCTGGTCTGCCAGCGTAGCCTGCAGCGGTTCCTGCAGCCGGTGCAGGTGGTGCAGCGGCTCGCGCTGGTGCCCGCCGACACCGACATGGAGGCAGCCGAGGCCGGGCTGCCGGAAGGTTACGAAGCGCTGCCGGTGCCCGCCGATGGCGCGTTGCGGCCGGCGGAGCTGGTCGAGGACGAGTTGATCCTCGCGGTCCCGGTGGTCGCGATCTCTCCGGGCGGCGAGGCGCTGGAGCGGGAATGGCCGGCGACGGCGGAAGAGGAAGAGATGGATGAGGCCAGCCCGTTCGCGGCGCTGGCGGCGCTGAAGAAGCGCGACTGAGCAGGAGTGTCGCCGGAATGGTTCCGGTGGCCGGCAACGAATCGAAGGCTGGAGCAATCCCATGGCTGTACAGAAGTCCCGCGTTTCCCCGTCCCGTCGCGGCATGCGCCGCGCCCACGACGCCCTGGACGCGAAGCAATTGGCCACCGACCCGACCTCGGGCGAGACCCACCTGCGCCACCACGTCACCGCCGACGGCTACTACCGCGGCAAGCAGGTGGTCGTGCCGAAGACGAAGATCGTCGACGAAGAGTGAGCAGCACGACCTACGCCCGCATCGCGGGCACCGGCAGCTACCTGCCGGAAAAGGTGCTGACCAACGCCGACCTCGCGCAGTTCGTCGACACCAGCGACGAATGGATCGCCAGCCGTACCGGCATCCGCGAGCGGCATGTCGCCGCGGAAGGCGAGACCACCGGCGACCTGGCCTACCAGGCCGCGCTGCGTGCCATGGAAGCGGCCGGGGTGACCGCGTCCGAGCTCGACCTGATCGTGCTCGGCACCACCACGCCCGACCTGATCTTCCCGTCCACCGCCTGCCTGCTGCAGCACCGGCTGGGCGCCAACGGCTGTCCGGCGTTCGACGTCAATGCCGCCTGTTCGGGCTTCGTCTACGCGCTGACGGTGGCCGACAAGTTCATCCGTAGCGGCGCGGCGAAGACCGCGCTGGTGGTCGGCGCGGAAACCCTCACCCGGATGCTCGACTGGAACGACCGCAGCACCTGCGTGCTGTTCGGCGACGGCGCCGGCGCGGTGGTGCTGAAGGCCGACAGCGAGACCGGCATCCTCGGCACCCATCTGCACGCCGATGGCGGCAAGAAGGAATTACTGTGGAACCCGGTCGGCGTCTCGGTCGGCTTCAAGCCGGACGAGCCCAACGCCGGGGTCAAGGTACTGATGACCGGCAACGAAGTCTTCAAGCATGCGGTCAAGGCGCTCGACGCGGTGGTCGAGGAGACGCTCGAGGCCAACGGCCTGGACCGCAGCGAAATCGACTGGCTGATCCCGCACCAGGCCAACCTGCGCATCATCGAGGCCACGGCCAAGCGCCTGGACATGCCGATGGAACGCGTCATCGTGACCGTGGACAGGCACGGCAACACTTCTTCCGGTTCGGTGCCGCTGGCGCTCGACGAGGCGGTGCGCTCGGGCAAGGTCCAGCGCGGCCAGATGGTGCTGCTCGAAGCCTTCGGCGGCGGCTTCACCTGGGGCTCCGTGCTGTTGCGTTACTAGCTGCGCATACGCACCGGTACAGACAACTGCGGAGGAGGGCCCTTATCATTCGCGTCCCCTTCGCAAGCCTGCTTTCATGACCAACCCGCTCGCCTTCGTCTTCCCCGGCCAGGGGTCGCAGTCCGTCGGCATGCTTGCCGAGCTGTCGGAACTGCATCCGCAGGTAAAGGACACGTTCCGCGAAGCCGCCGAGGGCGCCGGGGTCGACCTGTGGGCGTTGTCGCAGGGCGGCCCCGAGGAAATGCTCAACCGCACCGAGTACACCCAGCCGGCCCTGCTTGCGGCGGGCGTCGCGGCATGGCGGTTGTGGCTGCAGCGCGGCGGCGCACGGCCGGCGGTGCTCGCCGGGCACAGCCTCGGCGAATACAGCGCGCTGGTCGCGGCCGGCGCGTTGTCGCTGCACGATGCTGCGCACCTGGTGCGCCTGCGCGGCCAACTGATGCAGGACGCCGCGCCAGCGGGCACCGGTGCGATGGCCGCAGTGCTCGGGGCCGAGGATGCGCTGGTTGCCGACGCCTGCCGCGAGGCCTCCGGCGACGAAGTGGTGGTGCCGGCCAATTACAACTCGCCCGGACAGGTGGTGATCGGCGGCCATGCGGCCGCGGTCGATCGCGCGCTCGCGTTGCTGGGCGAACGTGGCGTGCGCAAGACGGTGAAGCTCGCCGTCAGCGTGCCGTCGCACACTCCGCTGATGCGCGAAGCCGCCAACCGGTTGTCGGAGACGATGGCGGGGATGCGCTGGCACGAGCCGGCAATCCCGGTGGTGCAGAACGTCGACGCCGAGGTGCACGAAGGCACGCAGTCGATCCGCGACGCGCTGGTGCGCCAGTTGTACCTGCCGGTGCAGTGGACCGGCTGCGTGCAGGCGCTGGCCGCGCGTGGCGCCACCCGCATCGGCGAGTGCGGCCCCGGCAAGGTCCTCGCCGGCCTGGCCAAGCGCATCGACAAGTCGCTCGACGCCCGCCCCCTCGGCACCCCGTCGGATTTCGAGTCGGCGCTGGCAGACTGGAAGGATTCAATTTGACGCGGATCAACGCGGATGAAAAAAGCGATCAACGCAGATCAAGCTTTTTATATACAAAGCCTTATCCGCGTTGATTGCTGTTCCTGATCCGCGTTGATCCGTGTCGAAAATGCTTTTGAGGAGTTGGTGATGACGAAGGTGTTGCAGGGTGAGGTTGCACTGGTCACGGGCGCGAGCCGGGGGATCGGGGCGGCGATCGCGGACGAACTGGCGGCGCTGGGCGCGACCGTGATCGGGACGGCGACCTCGGATTCCGGTGCCGCCGCCATCGGCGAGCGCCTCGCGCCCGCCGGCGGCCAGGGCCGCAAGCTGGACGTCACCGATGCCGCCGCGATCGATGCACTGGTGGACGCGATCGCGAAGGAGTCCGGCGCGATCACCATCCTGGTCAACAACGCCGGCATCACCCGCGACAACCTGCTGCTGCGGATGAAGGACGAGGAGTGGAACGACATCCTCGACACCAACCTGAGCAGCGTCTATCGCACCAGCAAGGCGGTGGTGCGCGGGATGATGAAGGCGCGCAAGGGCCGCATCGTCAACATCGCCTCGGTGGTCGGCGTCACCGGCAACGCGGGGCAATCCAATTACGCCGCCGCGAAGGCCGGCATCATCGCCTTCAGCAAGTCGCTGGCGAAGGAGATCGGCAGCCGCGGCGTCACCGTCAACGTGGTCGCGCCGGGCTTCATCGACACCGACATGACCCGTGCGTTGCCGGAGTCCGCGCGCGAGGGCCTGATCGGCCAGATCGCGCTCGGCCGCCTCGGCGCGCCGGCCGACATCGCGCGTGCGGTGGCGTTCCTCGCAGGTCCGTCCGCGGCCTACATCACCGGAGAAACCCTGCACGTCAACGGCGGCATGTACATGCCGTGACCGGGCAGTCGAAAGAGCGTCCAAGTTACTGAACCAAAAGGGCTTGCCGGGACGTTACCGAGTGCCCCGGCTTTCCCTTACACTATCCGCCTGAACAGACTCCCTGGAGGAGCAGCACCCATGAGCAGCATCGAAGAGCGCGTCAAGAAGATCGTCATCGAACAACTGGGCGTCAAGGAAGAGGAAGTCACCAACAGCGCTTCGTTCGTCGACGATCTCGGCGCAGACTCGCTCGACACGGTCGAACTGGTCATGGCCCTCGAGGAAGAATTCGAGTGCGAGATTCCGGACGAGGAAGCCGAGAAGATCACCTCCGTGCAGCAGGCGATCGACTACGTCAAGGCGCACGTCAAGGGGTAGGCCCGGGCCGTCCCTGAACATTGCACGGGGCCGCATTAGCGGCCCTGTGCATTTGCAATCCAGGAGTTGGAAATGTCCAAACGACGCGTCGCCGTCACCGGCCTCGGCATCCTGTCGCCGCTCGGCAACGACCTGCGCAGCAGCTGGGACGGGATCGTCCACGGCCGCTCGGGGATCGGCCCGATCACCCACTTCGACGTATCCGGGTTCCCGACCCGGATCGCTGGCGAGGTGAAGGGCTTCGATGCCGCACAGTGGGTCGCGCCGAAGGACATCAAGAAGATGGATCCCTTCGTGCTCTACGGCGTGGCCGCCTCGATGATGGCGCTCGCCGACTCCGGCCTCGTGATCGAGGGCGAGGCCGCCGAGCGCATCGGCGTGGCCATCGGCGCCGGCATCGGCGGACTCAAGGGGATCGAGGAGACCACCCTGAAGTACGCCGAGGGCGGCGCGCGCAAGGTCTCGCCGTTCTACGTGCCCAGCACCATCATCAACATGGTCGCCGGCCAGGTCTCGATCATGACCGGCGCCAAGGGTCCCAACATCGCCGCGGTCACCGCCTGCACCACGGCGACGCACAACATCGGCCTGGCGATGCGCATGATCCAGTACGGCGAGGCGGACGCGATGATCGCCGGCGGCGCCGAGTACGCGACCACCCCGACCTCGCTCGGCGGCTTTTGCGCGATGAAGGCGCTGTCCACCCGCAACGACGAGCCGGAAAAGGCGTCGCGCCCGTGGGACAAGGACCGCGACGGCTTCGTGATGGGCGACGGTGCCGGCATCCTGGTGCTGGAAGAGTACGAGCAGGCGCAGGCGCGCGGCGCGCGCATCTACTGCGAGCTGATCGGCTTCGGCATGAGCGGCGACGCCTTCCACATGACCGCGCCGAGCGAAAGCGGCGAGGGCGCGGCGCGCTGCATGCGCAACGCGATCCGCGACGCCGGGATCGACGCATCGAAGGTGGGCTACATCAATGCGCACGGCACCTCGACCCCGGCCGGCGACCTCGCCGAGACGCTGGCGGTGAAGGCCGCGCTTGGCGAGCACGCCTACAGGACGATGGTCAGTTCCACCAAGTCGATGACCGGCCACCTGCTCGGCGCCGCCGGCGGCATCGAGGCGGTGTTCTCGGCGATGGCGCTGCACACCGGGCTGATCCCGCCGACCATCAACCTCGACGATCCGTCCGAGGGCTGCGACCTCGACTACGTGCCGCACGTCGCGCGCGAGAAGCAGGTGGAGATCGCGATGTCGAACTCCTTCGGCTTCGGCGGCACCAACGGCACCCTGGTGTTCCGCCGCGCCTGAGCGCGGCGGAGCGCATGCTCGTCACCCGCAACCTCGACGCCGGCATCGACCTGCTGGCGCTGCAGCGGCTTGCGCCCGCGCGCTATCCGTTGCTGCTGGAGTCTTCGGCGGCCGGCACCGCCCAGGGCCGCTGGGACATCCTGCTCGCGGCCAGCGGCGAATCGCTGGCGCTGGATCGCGACGGCGTGCTCGTGCGCGAGGACGGCAGCCGCCAGCGCGGCGATTTCCTGGACGCGCTCGACGCACAATGGCGGTCGCTGCGGCTGCCGCGCGACGAGCCGCGCTGGCCGTTCCGCGGCGGCTGGGCGTTGTTCATGGGATATGAACTGGCCGCGCAGGTCGAGCCGGTGCTGCGCTTGCCGCCGGCCCCCGGCGGGCTGCCGGTCGCGCTTGCGCTGCGGTGCCCCGCCGCCGTGCTGCGCGATCGCGCCGGCGGCGCCTGCATGGCGATCGCCGAGGACGGCCACGCCGGCCTGCTGGAAGCCATCGCGACGGACTTCGAGGCCGCGCGCGGCCTGCCGCCGCTGCCCGCATGGACGCCGCCGCCGGACGTGGAGGAAGACGCTCCGCAACGGTTCACCGACGGCGTCGAGCGCATTCTCGACTACCTTGCTGCGGGCGATGTGTTCCAGGCCAACCTGTCGCGCGGCTGGCAGGCGCGCTTTGACGCCGCACCGGAACCGGCTGCGTTGTTCGCGCGCCTGCGCGAGCACAATCCGGCCCCGTTCGCAGGAGTGTTCGCGGGCGATGGCTGGGCGGTGGTGAGCGCATCGCCGGAGCGTCTGGTTTCAGTGCGCGGCGACCTGGTCGAGACCCGGCCGATCGCGGGCACCCGGCCGCGCTTCCCGGGCGACGACGACGCGGCGCGCATCCGCGACCTGGTCGGCAACCCGAAGGAGCGCGCCGAGCACGTGATGCTGATCGACCTGGAGCGCAACGACCTCGGCCGCGTCTGTGTCCCCGGCAGCGTCGAGGTCGACGAACTGATGACGGTGGAGAGCTACGCCCACGTGCACCACATCGTCAGCAACGTGCGTGGACGGCTGCATGCCGACGCCGGCCCCGGCGAGGTGGTGCGCGCAGTATTTCCGGGTGGCACCATCACCGGTTGTCCCAAGGTGCGCTGCATGCAGGTCATCGCCGAACTCGAAGGGCAGGGCCGCGGCGCCTACACCGGCGCCTTCGGCTGGCTCAATCGCGACGGCGACCTCGACCTCAACATCCTGATCCGCAGTGCCGAGCTGGAAGGCTGCGCGTCCGGTGGGAGCCGGCTGCGCTTCCGCACCGGCGCCGGCATCGTCGCCGACTCCGATCCGCAGCGCGAACTCGACGAAACCCGCGCCAAGGCGCGCGGCATGCTGCGCGCGCTGGGGATGAACGGATGAACGTCCGCATCTTCCACGGCACCCGGAGGGTCGACGCGATCGCGCCGGACGACCGTGGCCTGGCCTATGGTGATGGCTTGTTCGAAACCCTGCGCGCGCATCGCGGCGACTTGCCGTGGTGGGACGCGCACTGGGCGCGGCTGTCGCGTGGCGGCCAGCGCCTGGGCCTGGCGTTGCCGGACCAGGCCCGGGTGCGTGCGGAAGCGGCCGCGCTGTTCGCCGACGGCGGCGACGGCGTGCTCAAGCTGATCGTCACCCGCGGCGGCGGTGCGCGTGGCTATGCGCCGCCCGTGGAAGCGCAACCGCACTGGCTGCTGGCGCGCCATCCGCTGCCGGCCGCGG
This sequence comes from Lysobacter sp., assembly GCA_036676625.1. Classification (GTDB taxonomy): domain Bacteria; phylum Pseudomonadota; class Gammaproteobacteria; order Xanthomonadales; family Xanthomonadaceae; genus Cognatiluteimonas. The sequence continues at coordinate 38,029 of JAKFCN010000073.1, forward strand.
CGCCCGAAGGTGGCTTGTGCCTGCACTGGTGCACGACCCGCCTGGCATCGCAACCGTTGCTTGCCGGAATCAAGCACTGCAATCGCCTGGAACAGGTGTTGGCGCGTGCCGAGTGTGCCGCGGCCGGTGCCGATGAAGGCCTGGTGTGCGATGCCGCTGGCGAAGTGGTGTCCGCCACCAGCGCCAACCTGTTCGTATTGCGCGAGGGCCGCTGGGCAACTCCGTCACTGGATCGTTGCGGTGTCGCCGGCACCTGCCGCGGGTACCTGCTCGCGCCGCTCGCTGCGCACGAGGCGCGCATCGGCCCGGCCGATGTCGAAGCCGCCGATGCGGTTTTCCTGTGCAACGCGGTGCGCGGTATCCTGCCGGTCGCCAGTCTTGGCGCGCGCGCCTGGGCGCCGCACCCGGCGGTGGCATCGGCGCGGCGCGCACTGGCGCAATTGCATCCCGGTCTTGCACCGGAAACGGAGTAGGCGTGGTTGGCAGGAAAGACAGGCGCGGCATCGGCAGGCGCAAGAGCACGGGGCGTGCGCTCCGCATCCTGTTCGTGCTCACCGCGCTGGTGGCCGGTGCGGTGGCGTGGTGGGCGTTCGACCGCTACAGCGGCTTCGCCGATGCGCCGATCGCGGGACTCGAGGCCGGCGACAGCCTGGTGCTCGAGCGCGGCGATTCCTTCGCCATCATGCTCGACAAGCTGCAGGACGCCGGTGCCGCCGGTGGCCGCGATGCGGAATGGCGGCTGCTGGCGCGACAGATGGGCGCGGCCGGTCGCCTGCAGGTGGGCGAGTACGCGTTGCCGCCGGGCACCACCCCGCGGCAGCTGCTGCAGCGCATGCGCGACGGCAAGGTGATCAGCCATCGCTTCACGATCGTGGAGGGCTGGAACCTGCGCGAACTGCGCGCTGCGCTGGCGAAGGCCGAACCGCTGGAACAGGCGGCCGCGAAGCTCGACGATGCGGCGCTGGTGGCGAAGCTCGGCCATGCCGGTGCGCATCCGGAAGGCCGCTTCCTGCCCGAGACCTACGTGTACACCCGCGGCGACAGCGATCTCGACGTGCTCGCGCGTGCCTGGACGGCGATGGACAAAGCGCTGGACGCCGCCTGGGAGTCGCGTGCCCCCGATCTGCCGCTGCGCTCGAAGCAGGAAGCGCTGGTGCTGGCCTCGATCGTCGAGAAGGAAACCGGCGTCGCCGAGGAGCGGCCGGAGATCGCCGGCGTGTTCGTGCGCCGCCTGCGGCTGGGGATGCGGCTGCAGACCGATCCCACCGTGATCTACGGCATGGGCGAACGCTATGCCGGCAATATCCGCAAGGCCGACCTGCTCGCCGACACGCCGTACAACACCTACACCCGCGCGGGCCTGCCGCCGACGCCGATCGCGATGCCCGGCGCCGCCGCCCTGCAGGCGGCGACCCATCCGGCGCCGGGCGACGCGCTGTACTTCGTCGCCCTCGGCGACGGCAGCGGCCGCCACGTGTTCACCCGTTCCCTGGTCGACCACCAGGCCGCGGTGCGCGCCTACCTGCAGCGTTATCGCCAGCAGCGCAAGGCGCCGCGATGAGCATGCTGCAATGAGCGTGCTGCCGATGCATCCGCGTTTCGTCTCGCTGGAAGGCGGGGAGGGCGCCGGCAAGACCACCGTGCTGGAAGCCTTGCGCGCGGAGCTGCAGTCCGGTGGCGACGAGGTGGTGTGCACCCGCGAACCCGGCGGCACCCCGCTGGCCGAGCAGATCCGCGGCCTGTTGCTGGATCCGTCGCATGAAGCACCGGCGCCGGAGACCGAATTGCTGCTGATGTTCGCCGCGCGCGCGCAGCACGTGCGCGAAACGATCCGGCCTGCCCTGGCCCGCGGCGCCTGGGTGGTCAGCGACCGCTTCACCGATTCCAGCTACGCCTACCAGGGCGGCGGACGCGGCCTGGACGCCGGCTTCATCGCCATGCTCGAGCAACAGGTGGTCGGCTTGCAGCCCGGGTTGACCCTGTTGCTCGACCTGGGTATCGGCGAGGGCCGTGCGCGTATCCACGGGCGCGACTCGGCGCAGGGAAGCCATGGCCCCGACCGCATCGAGCGCGAACACGACGCCTTCTTCGAACGCGTGCGCGATGCCTTCCTCGCGCGCGCGGCGGCGCAACCGCAGCGCATCCGCGTGCTCGATGCCACCCGTCCCGCGGCCGAAGTCGCTGCCGCAGCGGTGGCGCTGTTGCGTGCGTGGCGGGCAGCGCAATGACCGCTACGCCGCCGTCCGGCTTCGCCCCCTGGCAGCAGCGCGCCTACACGCAGGCGGCCACCGCGATCGACAGTGGCCGCATGGGTCATGCACTGCTGTTCTGCGGGCCGGCACGACTGGGCAAGGGCGCGGTCGCGCGCCGGCTCGCGCGGCGCCTGCTGTGCGAGGCACGCGGCACCGATGGCGAACCCTGCGGCCAGTGCCGCGGCTGCCGTCTGTTCGCCGCCGGCACCCATCCCGACTTCCACGACATCTCGTTCGTCCTCAATCGCGAAGGCACCCGCCTGCGCACCGAGGTGGTGATCGAGCAGGTGCGCGAGCTCTCCGGCAGGTTGTCGCTGACGCCGCAATACGGCGGCGCGCAGGTGGCGATCGTGGATCCCGCCGATGCAGTCAACAACGCCGCCTGCAACGCACTGCTGAAGACGCTCGAGGAACCACAGCCGGGACGCTACCTGTGGCTGGTCGCGGCCGAGCCGGCACGCTTGCCGGCGACCATCCGCAGCCGCTGCCAGAAGCTGGAATTCCGGCTGCCGCCTGCGGACGAGGCGTTGGCCTGGCTCCGGGCGCAGGGACACGACGCACGCACGGCCGCCGAAGCGCTCGATGCCGCGCGCGGCCATCCGGGCCTGGCGGCGGCATGGTTGTCCGACGGTGGCCTCGCGCTGCGCAGGGAGGTGGCCGCCGACCTCGCGTCGGTCGCGCGCGGTGATGCGTCCGCGGCTGCCACCGCGCAGCGTTGGGCCGGCGACGACCAGGCCGGACTGCGGCTGCGTTTCGCCGCCGACCTGGCGCTGGAGCAGGCCGCGCAAGGGCAAGCCAGCGGCTTGACCGAGGCGGGCCGAACCCGCAGGCTGGCGACGTGGTTCGACGCGGCCAACCGCACCGGGGCGCTGTTGCGCACCACGGTGCGCGCGGACCTCGCCATGGCGGAACTGCTGCTGGGGTGGCCGCAGGCCGCAGGAGGAAAGAGATGACCGCGAACGCAGGCGGTGGTGGTCGCCAGGGCATCCTGTCGCTGGCGGTGAAGGACAAGGCGCACTTGTACGCAGCGTACATGCCGTACGTGAAGTCCGGCGGCATCTTCGTGCCGACCAACAAGCGCTATGCGCTCGGTGACGAAGTATTCGTGTTGCTGACCCTGCCCGAATCCAACGAACGCCTGCCGGTCGCCGGCAAGGTGATCTGGGTGACCCCGACCGGCGCGCAGGGCAACCGCACCGCCGGGATCGGCGTGCAGTTCACCGACGGCGGCGACGGCGAGGCGGTGCGCTCGAAGATCGAGACCCTGATCGCCGGCATGAATGCCGAGAAGCCCACCAGCACCATGTAGGGGCGATGCAGGCGCACAAGAGAAAGGCCCGGCAATGCCGGGCCTTTCTCTTTGTTCGTGGTGGAGCGGAAGGGGATCGAACCCTCGACCTTCGCATTGCGAACGCGACGCTCTCCCAGCTGAGCTACCGCCCCACGCCGGCTCGACGCCGGAAGCCCGGGATTATACGGATGCCGCCGGGGTGCCGCCAGCAGGTGCCGCGAGCAACGGCGCCAGCCGCGGCTCCAGCAGGGCGCGGCGCCAACCGGCGAGCGGGCCGGGCCAGCTTGCGGCATCGCCGGAAGCGCGGGCGTCGAGCAGCGACTGCAGCCAGCGGCGCGAGGCGAGCACACCGTCCGGCAGGCCGAACTCGGCGCTGAGCCCGATCACGGCATCCTGCAGCTTGCGCATCAGCGCCTTGTCGCGCTCGTCGCCGCGCGCGAGTGGCGCCCCGGCTTCGTCGTCGAGCGGCGACTGCAACGCCTGCCATAGCGCGTCGCCCAGGCTGCGCGGCGCCTTGGGGGTCGCCTCCAGCTGGCGCTGCATGGCCGCGCGGTCGGCCGGCGGGTTGCGTGCGAGCGCGGTCGCGAGTTCGTTGTCGAGGATCCAGCTGCGTGGCTTGTCGGTCTGGAGGGCGTGCGCGTCGCGCCAGCGCAGCAACCGCAGCAACCGGTGCTGGCCGGCGCGATCCAGGAATTGCGCGCTGCGCAGCGACAGGTGCGGCCAGCGTTCGAGCTCGTCGCTACGTGCGTTGGCGACCATGCGAGCGCAGTCCTCGGCCAGCCAGGCCTCGCGTCCGAGCGTACCCAGCCGCGCGGCGAGGCCGTCGTGCAGCGCGAACAGATGACGCACGTCATCGGCGGCATATTCCAGCTGCGCCGCCGACAGCGGCCGCCGCAGCCAGTCCGAGCGGGTCTCGCCCTTGGGCAGCGATACCCCGAGCGTGTCCTGGACCAGGCGCTGGTAACCGGCGCCGGCCGCGACACCGGCCAGCGCAGCCGCCATCTGGGTATCGAACAGCGGCGCCGGCACCACGCCGCAGGCGTGCTTCAGCGCCACCAGGTCCTCGCTGGCGCTGTGCATCACCTTGAGCACCGATGGATCGGCCAGCATCGGTGCCAGTGCCTCCGTCATCCCGGGGACCAGGGTGTCGACCAGCAGGATGCTGCCGTCGCCGAGGACGACCTGGACCAGTGCCAGCTTGGGCCACCAGGTGCGCTCACGGATGAATTCGGTGTCCAGGCCCACCCGGGGCGGCGCCAGGGCCAGGCGGGCGGTCAAATCCGAAGGTTCGCTGATCCAGTGGCTCACGTGCGGCAAGTCTCCCATGCAATCGGGCAGCCTACCGGTTGCCGGCGGCGGCGCCTATGGCCTAACTTGCCCAGGATCGGGCTCGCGCATGCGGGCACATCACGGGAGAGGGCGTTTGCGCGCCAACCGCTTCGTCGCCATCGCCGCCGCATTCGCCATTGCCGGGCTGGGCTGCGGGCGCGATGGCGATGGCAAGGGCGGCGATGCGAAGCAGGCCGCCGATGCGGCCGGCGGGCAGGTCATCGTCGAAGGCGACGACCGCATCGCCGAAAGTCTGACCTGGCGCCCGCCGCAGGTGGAATTTTCCAGGGACGGACTGCCGGCGGCGCGCAAGCGCGCCGCCGCGGCGCTTGCCGAAGGCCGGCTGTACGCGGACGCCACCGCCGCGATCCCGCTCTATCTCGCGATCCTGGCGCAGGCACCCGGCGATGCCGCGGCGAAGGCGGGGCTCGAGCGCGCACGAGTGGCGCTGCTGGCGCAGGGCGATGCCGCCCTGGCCGATGCAGGCGACGACATCGAGGCCTTGCGCAAGGCGCACGCGGTCGCCTCGGTGGCACGCGCGATCGCTGCCGACGACGATGCCGTGCAGGCCTACCTGCGCCGGGTCGATCGCGCCGACCGCTTGTGGGAGTTGAACCGGGCCGCCGAAGCGGACCTGCGCGAAGGCAGGTTCGGCGAGTCCGGCGGCGGCGCGCTGGCACGGCTGCGCGAGGCGCTGGAAATCGCGCCGGGACAGGCGCGTGCACGGCAGGGCCTGGCCGCGGTCGAGAGCGGGCTGATCCGGCGCGCGGAAGCGGCGGGCTTGAATGGCGACTTCGATGCGGCAAAGCGCTGGCTGGCGCTGGCCGCGGTAGCGCGACCGGGCGCAAACCGCGACACCCTTGCCGATGCGCGCGCGCGCATCGACGCGATGCGTTCCGCACGCATCGCCCAGTTGCGCGACGAGGGCGTGCTGGCGCTGCAGCAGCGCGGCGACGAGCGCGACATCGCGCTGGCGCGCAGCAAGCTCGCCGAGCTGCTGCGGATCACGCAAGCCGGCGATCCCGCCGCGGCCGACCTGCGCGGACGCATCGACCTGGCGACCCATTACGGTCTGTTCCGCCCGGGCCAGGCCTTCACCGATGCGCTCGGCTTCGGCGCCCGCGGACCCGAGATGGTGGTGGTGCCGCACGGCGCGTTCCGCATGGGCGCGGCCGACGACGAGCCCGGCGCCAGCGACAGCGAGCGGCCGCAGCACTACATCCGCTTCGGGCGCGGCTACGCGTTGTCGCGCACCGAGGTCACGGTGGCGGAATTCCGTCGCTTCGTCAGCGCCAGCGGCTACCGGCCCACCGCGACCCGGCGCGGCTATTCGATGGTGTACGAACAGCGCAGCGGCAACTTCGTGCGCCGCAACGGCATCGACTGGCGCAACGGTTACGACGGTGCCGCCGCGGCCGACGACATGCCGGTGCTGCACGTCAGCGCGCGCGATGCCGATGCCTACGCCGGTTGGCTGGCCGAGCAGAGCGGCCGCCGCTACCACGTGCCCAGCGAAGCCCAGTTCGAGTACGCCCTGCGCGCCGGCGGCGAGGGCCGCTTCCCGTGGGGCGACGGCGCACCGCCGGTGCGGGCCGGCGACTTCACCGGCAGCAGCGACCGTTCGCCCGGCGGCAGGCGCTGGAACAACGCTTTCCAGGGCTATGGCGACGGCTTCTGGGGACCGGCGCCGGTGGCGACCTTCGCCGCCAATGCATTCGGCCTTCACGACCTTGCCGGCAATGTCAGCGAGTGGGTCGCCGATTGCTGGCACGACGGCTACCGGCGCGCGCCCGACGATGGCGAAGCCTGGCTCAACCCGGGCTGCCGGGTGCGGGTCATGCGCGGCGGGGCCTGGGCCAGTTCGCCGGAGCAGACCAGGTCCGCCTGGCGTGCGCCGACGCGGGTCGACACCACCAACGCGCGGCTCGGCTTCCGGGTTGCGCGCGAGCTGTAGCCGCCAATCACCGGGAGTTCGCGCATGAGGCAGGATCCGTTGGGCAATGGAGGGCAGGGTGGTGCACCGCGCCGGCGGGTGGGCGGGCTGCGCTGGTGGGTGCTGTTGCTGTTCGCCGGCTACGCCGCGTATTACTGGTTCTCCAACCGCAGCGTCGATCCCTACACCGGCGAGACGGTGCTGATCGACAAGAGCATCTCGCCCGAGGACGAGAAGGCGCTGGGCCTGCAGGCCTACCAGGAGATCCTGCAGCAGGAGCCGGCGCTCGACCGCAATTCGGAGATCTCGCGCCAGGTACGCGAGATCGCGCAGCGGCTGATCGCCAAGGTGCCGCAGGTCGAGGACGCGCTCGCCGCCGAGCACGAGATGCAGGCGACGCACGTGGAGAAGGCCTTCGAATGGGACGTCAACGTCATTCCTTCCGACCAGGTCAATGCGTTCTGCCTGCCGGGCGGCAAGATCGCGGTCTACACCGGGCTGGTGCCGGTGGCGGAGAACGCCGACGCGATGGCGGTGGTGATGGGCCACGAGATCTCGCACGCACTGCTGCGCCACGGCGCCCAGCGCATGAGCGAGCAGAAGCTGGCGCAGATCGGGCAGATGGCCGGTGCGGTGAGCGGCATGGACCAGCAGCAGATGCAGGCGGTGATGGCGGTCTACGGCTATGGACGCGCGCTGCCTTACGCGCGCAAGCAGGAGACCCAGGCCGACGAGATGGGGTTGATGCTGGCCGCGGCGGCGTGCTTCAACCCGCAGGAAGCGGTGCCGCTGTGGCAGCGCATGCAGCAGGCCAGCGGCGGCAGCGGGCAACCGGAATTCGCATCGACCCACCCCGACCCGGGCACCCGGATCGAGAACCTGCAGGCGCTGATGCCCAAGGCGATGCAGTACCGTGCCAGGTTCTGCGACGCCTCGGGCACCACGGCCTCGAAATGACCCAGCCTCAAAACGACATGAAGAGGCCGCCGTTGACCGGGATGTTGGCGCCGGTGATGAATCCGGCGTCGTCCGCCGCAAGGAACGCCACCGTGCGCGCGATCTCCCCGGGCTTGCCGAGCCGCCCGACCGGCACCTGGGCGACGATCCCGGCGCGGATCTCCTCCGGGATCGCCATCACCATCGCGGTCTCGCAATAGCCGGGCGAGATCGAGTTGACGGTCACGCCCTTGCGCGCGACTTCGCGCGCCAGCGACATGCTGAAACCGTGCATGCCGGCCTTGGCCGCGGCGTAGTTGGCCTGGCCGAACTGGCCGGTCTGGCCGTTGACCGAGCTGATGTTGACGATCCGGCCGAAGCCGCGCGCGAGCATGCCTTCGATCGCCGCGCGGGTGAGGTTGAAGACGCCGTCCAGGTTCACCGCGAGCACGGCGTCCCACTGCGACGGGTCCATCTTGCGCAAGGTCGAGTCGCGGGCGATGCCGGCGGCGTTGACCAGGATGTCGAGCGTGCCGTGCGCCTGCTCGACCTCGCGCACCAGCGCGGTGCAGGCATCGCGATCGGTGACGTCCAGCGGGGCGAAGCCGATGTCGAGCCCGGCCACGGAGCGTTCGAATGCCGCAACCCGCTGCACATCCGCACCGATGTCGGCGGCGACCACCCTGCAACCGGCCTTGGCCAGCGCGACGCACGTCGCCGTGCCCAGTCCGCCGATGCCGCCACTGACGACGGCCACCCGCTGCGCCATTGCGTCAGCTTCCGCGAGGCGGTTTGTTGTTGCCGTCGGCGCTGCGGCCCATGCCGCCGACCAGGTTCTGCTGGAATTCCTTCCACAGTTCCAGGTTGCGTTCGGTCAGCTGGTTCATCATCGCCCACGGGGTCTGTCCGAGCATGCCGCCCATCTGCTGGCGGAACTGCTGCTGCTGTTCCATGAACAGCTGCATCGAGCGCTCCAGGTAGCTGCCCATGTAACCCTGCAGCGAGTCGCCGTAGAACCGGATGATCTGGCTCAGCAGCTGGGTCGACAGCATCGGTTCGCCGTCCTGTTCCTGCTCGGCGATGATCTGCAGCAGCACCTGGCGGGTCAGGTCGTCGCCGCTCTTGGCGTCGCGGACCTCGAAGTCCTCGCCGTCGACGATCAGCTGGCGCACGTCCTCGATCGTGATGTAGCTGGAGATCTCGGTGTCGTAGAGGCGACGGTTGGGATATTTCTTGATGACGCGGACGGCCATGCGCAACTACCCCCGGATGAGGCTCCGAGCATGGCGCAGCGCAGCACGGGTTGCAACTTCGGGGACGCAGCGGGCTACCAGCCCATGTACTGGCCGCCGTTGGCGGACAGGTTCGCGCCGGTGATCCAGCTGGCCTCGTCGGGGATGAAGAACGCGACCGCATAGGCGATCTCCTCGGGCGTGCCGAGGCGTCCGGTGGGGATCTGGGCCACGATCTTGGCGCGTACTTCCTCGGGCACCGCCATCACCATGTCGGTGCCGATGTAGCCGGGCGATACCGTATTCACGGTGATCCCGAACTTCGCGTTCTCCTGCGCCAGCGAGATGGTGAAGCCGTGCATGCCCGCTTTGGCGGCGGCGTAGTTGGCCTGTCCGTACTGGCCCTTCTGGCCGTTGATCGAGGCGATCTGGATCACGCGGCCCCACTTGCGCGCGCGCATGCCTTCGATCACCGGGCGGGTCATGTTGTAGACCGAGTTGAGGTTGGTGTTGATCACCTCGCTCCACTGCAGCGGCGTCATCTTGTGGAAGGTGGTGTCGCGGGTGATGCCGGCGTTGTTGACGAGGATGTCGACCGGGCCGAGCCTGGCCTCGACTCCGCGCACCAGCGCTTCGGCCTCTTCCGGCGAACCCACGTCGCCCTGGGTGAGGGTCACGTCGTAGCCGGCGGCCTGCATCCTGCGTTCCCAGTCGCGGGCCTTTTCCTCGTTGCGGTAGTTGGTCGCCACCTTGTGGCCGAGGTCGGCCAGGCGCTTGCAGATCGCGGTTCCGATGCCGCCGGTTCCCCCCGTCACCAATGCGACCCGTGCGCCCATTATCGTCTCCTGCCTGGAATTGACTTCGATTCTAGGCGCGGTCCACGGCATCCGCGTTGTGCGTTGCGGCGGGCAACGACACCGGGCCGTGCGGGATCCTCGTCCGAACGAAGGCGCCGGAGGCTGCGCGCAACGCGGCGGCCGCGGAATACACGTCCGCCAGCGCCCGCGGGTCCTGGCCCAGTGCCTGCCAGGCGGCCCGCAGCGCCGGCAACGGATCGCCGGCGTCCACCGGCAATGCCGCCAGCGACTTCGACAACTTGCGCCCGTGTGCATCGACCGCCAGCGGCAGATGTGCGTAACGCGGTGTCGGCAGCCCCAGCGCGCGCTGCAGCAGCACCTGGCGCGGGGTCGAGTCGAGCAGGTCGGCGCCGCGCACGACGTCGGTGATGCCCTGGGCGGCGTCGTCGACCACCACCGCGAGCTGGTAGGCCCACCAGCCGTCGGCGCGCCGGAGCACGAAGTCGCCGACCTCGCGGGCGACGTCCTGGACATGGTGGCCCTGGATCGCGTCGTCGAAGGCGACCAGCGTACCGTCGGGCACGCGCAGCCGGATCGACGGGTCCTCGCGCTGCGCGCCCGGGACGCAACGGCGATGGATCCCTGCGTCGGCGGCCAGGTCGCTGCGGCTGCAATGGCAGGCGAAGGCGGCGCCGCTGGCCAGAAGACGGTCCAGGGCGGCCTGGTAGGCGTCGCCGCGGGTGGACTGCCACAGCACCGGCCCGTCGGATTCGAACCCGAACGCTGCCAGCGCCTGCAGCTGCTCCGCGGCCGCGCCGGCGACTTCGCGCGGCGGGTCGAGGTCCTCGATCCGCACCAGCCATTCGCCGCCGGCCGCGCGCGCCAGCAGCCAGCTGCCCAGCGCCGCCAGCAGCGAACCGAGGTGCAGCGGCCCGGTGGGCGAGGGCGCGAAGCGCCCGCGGGGGCGGGCGACGTCACGGGTGGCAAGGGTCTCGGCAATGGTCATTGCACTTGCATTTAGGTCGGGGCAGCCACACTTCCGGACCATGAGCCGCGCCGTCGCGCGGCAGTCGGAAGCATCGAATGTTCAAGCGCGTCGGATTGTTCCTGGCCACCAACCTCGCGGTGCTGGCCCTGGCCAGCGTGGTGATGTCCCTGCTCGGCGTCAATGGCGGCCAGTTCGGCGGCCTGCTGGTGATCGCCGCGATCTTCGGCTTCGGCGGCTCGATCGTTTCGCTGCTGATGTCCAAGTGGCTCGCCAAGCGCAGCACCGGCGCCCACGTGATCGAGACTCCGCGCAACGAGGCCGAGCAGTGGCTGCTGGCCACCGTGCAGCGGCAGGCCCGGCAGGCCGGGATCGGCATGCCCGAGGTCGCGATCTACGAGGCGCCCGAGATCAACGCCTTCGCCACCGGCGCCAACCGCAACAAGGCGCTGGTCGCGGTGTCCACCGGGCTGCTGCGCGCGCTCGACCGCGACCAGGCCGAGGCGGTGCTCGGCCACGAGGTCAGCCACGTCGCCAATGGCGACATGGTGACCATGGCGCTGCTGCAGGGTGTGCTCAACACCTTCGTCATCGTGCTGGCGCGGATCGTCGGCCGGGTGGTCGACGGGTACCTCAGCGGTGGCCGCGACAACAGTGGCGGCGGCATCGGCTATTTCGTCGTGGTGTTCGTGCTGGAGATGGTGTTCGGTTTGTTCGCGAGCATGATCGCGATGTGGTTCTCGCGCCGTCGCGAGTTCCGCGCCGACGCCGGCGGTGCCGGGCTGGCCGGCCGCGGCAAGATGATCTCGGCGCTCGAGGCGCTGTCGCGCAACCATGACGTCAACACCTTGCCCAGGGCGATCCAGGCGTTCGGTATCGCCGGCGGCCCCGGCCACGGCCTCAAGCGCCTGTTCATGAGCCACCCGCCGCTCGAGGAACGCATCGCCGCCCTCCGCTCCAGCGTCGTCGCATGACGGAGCCGGGTTTGTACGTTTGAGTCGTGGCCAGGCACCGCCCCCTGCGGGGGCGATGCCTGGCCCCTGACCCTTGCGCCGGCGGCTCCCTCCCGACGCCTGCTGCAAGGCAAGGGCCAGTGATGGGTCAGGGGGCGAAGGGGTGCGTATGGAGCCTGCGGAATACGCGCCCCTTTGCCCCTGCTCACATCGTTGCAACCCCTTAGCGTTGCCAGGAAGTTACTCGAAGTCGTAGTTCATCTCGGGGCCGGCCGGGGCGAGGAAGTTGCCCTCGACGTAGTCGACGCCACTGGAGAACAGGATCGCCATGCTGGCCGCGTCCTGGATGAACTCCGCGATGCTGCAGATGCCCAGGCTGCGCGCCTTCTCCGCGATCTCGCGGATGCGCTGCTGGTTGCCGGCGTTCTTCGGCAGGTCCTCGGTGAAGCTGCGGTCGAGTTTCAGGTAGGCCGGGTGGAAGTGCTGGAGCAGCTGGAACGAATCCAGGCCGATGCCGAACTGTTCCAGCCCGACCTTGCACTTGATCGCGGCCGCGAACGACTGCGCCGCGCGCAGGTGGGTGAAGACCTTGGCCTCGGACAATTGCAGCACCAGGCGCTCGCCGTCCACGCCGGTCGCGGCCAGGCGCTCGCCGATGAACCTGGCCAGGGTGTCGTCGCCGAGCGAAGCCTCGGTGATCTTCACCAGCAGCGTGACCGGTTGCCCGGACTTCTGCCGCTCGGAGATCACCTGGATCGCGCGCCCGACCACCCAGCGGTCGATCTCCCACAGCAAACCGTGCTCCTCGGCGATCTGCTGGAAGCGCAGCGGCGGCACCATTTCGCCGGCGCCGACGTCGAGCCGGATGTAGGCCTCGTACATCGCACCGATCTCGCCCTGCAGGCTGATCACCGGCTGGTAGTGCAGCAGGAAGCGGTCGTTGTCGAGCGCATCGCGCAGGTGCGTGACCCAGGCCTGCACCCGCTCTTCCTCGGCGCGGTCGACCGCGCCCGGGTCGAACACCTCGAAGCGGTTGCCGCCGACGTTGATCGAGGACTGCACGCCTTCGTTGGCGCGGGTGAGCACCTGGCTGACGCTGGCGATCTTCTCGCCGATCTGGACGCCGCCGATGCTGACGGTGATCGCGGCCGAGCGCTGCCCGATCTCGACCACGTGCGAGGCGAAGGCTTCGCGGATGCGTTCGGCCAGTTCGCTGGTGGCGACGTGGTCGCCACGCACCAGGGCTGCCAGGGTGTGCTCGCCGAAGCGGGCCGCGGGGATGTCGTCGCCGAGCACGCTGCGCAGGCGCCCCGCCAGGCCCTGCAGCAGCGCGTCGGCCGAGTCCAGGCCGATCTCCTGCAGCAGCCGCTGATGGTGGTCCGGTTCGATCAGCAGCAGGCCGTGGCCCTGGCCCTGGCGCTGCGCCGCCGAGGCGACCGCATCCTCCAGCGCGTGCAGGAAGGTGGGCCGGTTGAGCAGGCCGGTGACCTGGTCGCGCTGGCGCAGTTCCTCGACCTCGCGTGCCAGTTCCGGGTCGGCTTCCTGGCGGCGGAAGATCACCTGCAGGCAGGGTTCGCCCTCGTACATCGCCGCGGTGAACTCCATCACCGCGGGGAAGGCGTTGCCGTTGCCGTCGTGGGCCTCGAGTTCATAGCGCGGCGGTGGCGGCTCGCCCTTGCTCAGGCCCTTGAGCAGCGTCTTGAAGCCGTCCAGGTGCTTGGGTGCGACCAGGTCCAGCAGCGACATGCCTTCCAGGTCCTCGAAGCCCTCGAAGCCGAACATCTCCATGTAGGCCGCGTTGGCGCGGATGTGCATGCCCTCGTGGATGTAGGCGATGGGATCGCGCGAGGACTCGATCAGGGCGTCGCAGCGGCGCTCGGTCTCGCGCACCTGCACCTCGAGCCGGCGCAGCGTGCGCCGCGCCTCGAGGTCGCCCCATTCGGTGCGCACCACCCCGAGCAGCTGCTGCGGCTGGTGGCGCAGGGCGATGCCGCGCACGCCGGCGGCCAGCGCCTGGGTGAGGCTGGTGTCGTCGACCCGGTCGACGATGGTGACCACCGGCAAGTCCTTGCCGCTGGCCTTGGTCAGTTCCAGCACCTGCAGGAGCGTGACGGTGGTCGCGGCCTGCGCCGCCAGCACCAGGTCCACCGCCTGCGCATCGAGCATCTCGCCGAGGGCCTCGGCCGAGTCCGGGCGCAGCGGCCGCACCGCGATCCCGGCATTGCGCAGGGTGCTGACGATCGCTTCCGCGGCCTCGACGCTGTCGTCGACGATCATCAACCGCAGGGCGTTGTCGGGGGCAGACATGCGCAAATTTCTACACGATGGTCCGGAATACGTCCAATTCTGCCCTACAGGGGCCGCTTGCCGCTGTCGCCCGGGACCTCGCGCACCAGCCGCGGCACGAGGTAGCCCGACAGCCGCACCGCGAGCGCGTCGTGCAGCGCGCGCGCGCGCGCATCGTCGACTTCGAAGTGGGCGCTGCCTGCGACCCGGTCGAGCTGGTGCAGGTAGTACGGCAATACGCCGGCCTGCCAGGCGCGTTCGGAGAGTCCCGCCAGCGCCTCCACCGAGTCGTTGACTCCCCGCAGCAGCACGGCCTGGTTGAGCAGGATGGCGCCGGCGCCGCGCAGTCGCCCCAGCGCAGCATCGACTTCGGTATCGAATTCGTTGCCGTGGTTGGCATGGATGACGAACGCCAGCGGCCACGGCAGGGACCCGAGCCAGGCCAGCAGCTCGCCGTCGACGCGCGCGGGCAGCACCACCGGCAGGCGGCTGTGGATGCGCAGCCGCTTCAGGTGCGCGATCGGCGCCAGCGCAGCGGTGAGTTCGGCCAGCTTGGCGGTCGCCAGCGACAGCGGATCGCCGCCCGAGAGGATGACTTCCTCGATGCCCGGGTCGGCGGCGATCGCGGCCACCGCCTCGTGCCAGCCACCGGCGGCGGCGGTCTCCTCGCCGTAGGGGAAGTGGCGGCGGAAGCAGTAGCGGCAGTTGATCGCGCAGGAGCCGGTGGCCACCAGCAGGGCGCGCCCCCGGTACTTGCGGATCACGCCGTGGCCGGCTTTCGCCGCGCCGTCGCCGACCGCGTCCAGCACGAAGCCGGGCACCATCCGCTCCTCGTCCAGCACCGGCAGCACCTGCCGCAGCAGCGGGTCGGCGCGGTCGCCGCGGCGCATGCGGGCGACGAAGCCGCGCGGCACCCGCAGCGGGAATTGCGCGGCCGCCTGGTCGGAAAGGCCGGCGGCCAGCGACTCCAGGCCGAGCATCGCCAGCAGCTCGCGCGGGTCGCGCACGGCCTCGCGCCACAACCGCTTCCAGTCGCTGGAACGGGCATCGGGGCGGGGGGCGGGCTGCAGGGCGGGGGAGGCAGCGGGTATCATGACCGACCCATTTTAACCGGCCGCGACCGCAGGCCAGCAGGAGTTCGATTCGATGGCCAGCCTGGGCATGAACGACGTCAAGAACGGACAGAAGATCCTGGTCAACAACGATCCCTGCATCATCATCGACACGGAATACGTCAAGCCGGGCAAGGGCCAGGCCTTCACCCGCATGCGCTACCGCAGCATCAAGTCGGGCCGGGTGCAGGAAATCACCATGAAGGCGACCGATTCGGTCGAGAGCGCCGACGTGGTGGATACCGACATGCAGTACCTGTACAGCGACGGCGAGTACTGGCACTTCATGAACCCGGAGTCCTTCGAGCAGGTCCAGGCCGACAAGGCCGGCATGGGCGGTGCCGAGAAGTGGCTCAAGGGCGAGGAAGAGTGCGTGGTGACGCTGTGGAACGGCACCCCGATCATGGTCACCCCGCCGAACTTCGTCGAGCTGAAGATCGCCGAGACCGATCCCGGCGTGCGCGGCGACACCTCCGGGGGCGGCGGCAAGCCGGCGACGCTGGAAACCGGCGCGGTCGTGCGCGTGCCCTTGTTCGTCGGCCAGGACGAAGTGATCAAGGTCGACACCCGCTCCGGCGAATACGTCTCGCGCGTCAAGTAGCCCATGACGGCCGGCCCTGTAGAGCGCAGCCATGCTCCGCTGCCCTGCGACCTCGTCATCGAGGCCGGTTGGGTGGTGCCGGTCGAACCCCACGGCATCGTCCTCGAGAACCACGCCGTCGCGGTGCGCGACGGTGCGATCGTCGCGCTGCTGCCCATCGCCGATGCGCGCGCGCGCTTCAGTGCGAGCGAGACCGTTTCGCGCCCGGACGGGGTGTTGCTGCCGGGCCTGGTCAACGCGCACTGCCACAACCCGATGACCCTGCTGCGCGGCGTCGCCGACGACCTGCCGCTGAAGGCGTGGTTGCAGGACCACATCTGGCCGATCGAGGCCGAGGTGATCGCGCCGGACTTCGTCGCCGACGGCATCGCCCTGGCGATCGCGGAGATGCTGCGCGGCGGCACCACCTGCTGCAACGAGAACTACTTCTTCCCCGACGTGCAGGCGGCGACCTACAAGCGCCATGGCTTCCGCGCGCGGGTCGGTCTGCCGGTGATCGACTTCCCGACCGCGTGGGCGCAGTCCGACGACGAATACTTCGACAAGGCCGGCGAGGTCCACGACCAGTGGCGCCACGATCCGCTGGTGGCCACCGCGTTCGCGCCGCATGCGCCGTATACCGTGTCCGACGCCAGCTTCGAGCGCATCCGCATGCTTGCCGACCAGCTCGACGTGCCGGTGCATCTGCACCTGCACGAAACCGCGCAGGAAGTGCAGCAGTCGCAGGACAAGCATGGGCAGCGTCCGCTGGCACGGATGGACCGGCTGGGCCTGGTCAACGACCGCCTCATCGCGGTGCACATGACCCAGCTCACCGAGGCCGAGATCGCCTTGTGCGCACAGCGCGGCGTGAGCGTGGTGCACTGCCCGGAATCCAACCTCAAGCTCGGGTCCGGCTTCTGCCGCGCCGACGCACTGCAGCGTGCGGGCGTCAACCTGGCGATCGGCACCGATGGCTGCGCCAGCAACAACGACCTCGACATGTTCGGCGAGACCCGCACTGCCGCGCTGCTGGCCAAGGCGGTGGCGCAGGACGCCTCGGCGCTGGATGCGGCGAATGCACTGCGCGCGGCCACCCTGGGCGGCGCGCGCGCGCTCGGCTTCGAGCACCTGGCCGGCTCGATCGAAGCGGGCAAGCAGGCCGACCTGGTGCTGGTCGACATGGGCCAGCTGGAAACCCAACCGTTGCACCACGTGATTTCGCAGCTGGTGTATGCCTGTGGCCGCCAGCAGGTCAGCGACGTCTGGATCGGCGGCCGGCCGAAGCTGCGCGGACGGGTGCTGGTGGACATGGACGCCGATGCGCTGGTCGCCAACGCACGCCAGTGGCGCGACCGCGTCGCCGCCATCCGGCTCCCGCAATGAACACGAATTTTTCCCAGGCCGAGGTCGACAAGTTCGACGAGCTGGCCAATCGCTGGTGGGATCCGCAGGGGCCGCAGAAGGCGCTGCACGCGTTGAATCCGGCGCGCCTGGGCTATGTCGCGGCGCGGATCGCGCTGCGCGGCGCCGGCGTGCTCGACGTCGGCTGTGGTGGCGGCCTGCTCAGCGAGGCACTGGCAAAGGAGGGCGCGCGGGTCACCGCGATCGACCTCGCACCCGGACTGCTGAAGGTCGCGCGCCTGCACACGCTCGAATCCGGGGTCGAGGTCGATTACCGATCGTCGTCGGTGGAAGCGCTGGCGGCAGAGCAGCCTGCCGCCTACGACGCCATCACCTGCATGGAAATGCTCGAGCACGTGCCGGATCCGGCCTCCGTGCTGCAGGCCTGTGCGACCCTGCTCAAGCCCGGCGGCCGGCTGTTCGTGTCCACCTTGAACCGCACACCGGCCGCGTTCGCGCTGGCGATCGTCGGTGCCGAATACATCGCGCACTTGCTGCCGCGCGGTACCCACCAGTACCGCGACTTCATCAGGCCTTCCGAACTCGGCGCCTGGCTGCGCGCCTGCGGCCTGCAGCTGGAGGACGTGAGCGGCCTGGTGTACGAGCCGTGGCGCAACGCCGCCCGCATCGGCCGGCGCACCGATGTGAACTACCTGGCCTGCGCGGTGAAACCGGGATGAGCGCACGCGGCGGCTTTCCGCCCCTGGCGTTGTTCGACCTCGACGGCACCCTGCTGGACAGCGCGCCGGACTTCGTCGCCACCATCGCGCTGCTGCGCGCACGCCAGGGCGAGCCACCGATGCCGGCGGCGGCGTTGCGGCCGCACGTGTCGCGGGGCGCGCGCGCGATGCTGCAGGCGGCCTTCCCGGCATTCGGCGAAGCGCAGCGCGAAGCGCTGGTACAGCCGTTCCTGGACATCTACCGCGGCGAACTGGCACGCCACGGAGCACCGTTCGAAGGCGTCGAAACGCTGCTCTCGGCGCTGGAATCCGCCGGCTGCCGCTGGGGCATCGTCACCAACAAGCCGGAAGCATTGGCGCGCGCGTTGCTGCCGCTGCTGGGCTGGGAATCGCGCTGCGCGGTGCTGGTCGGTGGCGATACCCTGCCGGTGCGCAAACCGGATCCCTTGCCGCTGTTGCATGCCGCGCAATCGCTGGGCATGGCCGCCGCCGATTGCGCCTACGTCGGCGACGACGAACGCGACATCGCCGCCGCGCGTGCGGCGCACATGCCGTCGGTGGTCGCGCTGTGGGGGTATCGCCTGCACGACGACGATCCGGTGGCGTGGCAGGGCGACGTCCTGGCCGGCACGCCGCGGCAGTTGCTCGACCCCGCGTTCTGGCCGTGACCGCGCCGACCGCCGCCGCCGAGCGCGACAGTTTCATCGGCAAGTGGCGCGCGCGCTGGCCGGAATGGCAGGTCGCCGAGGCGTTCCTGCCCGGCGCCACGCGCGCAGCCTGGTCGGCCTGGTTCGCGTTGCGCCAGGAACTCGCCGACGCCGCCTGGGCCGGTGCGGATCCGCGTCCCGGCGAAGCCAAGCTTGCCTGGTGGGCGGAAGAACTCCAGGGCTGGTCGCAGGGGCGTCGCCGGCACCCGCTGGGCGCGGGACTGCAATCGCTGCCTGCGCCGTGGACACGGCTGGCGGCCGCCTTGCGGGCGCTTGCCGCCGCGCGCGACCGCGCCACCGATCTCGCCGAAGCGAACGCCGTGCTGGCGCCATTCGCCGATGCCGTCGCGTCGGTGGACGCGGTACTCGCGAGCGATCCGGATGCCCGGGATGCGGGGACCGTCGCGTTCGGCCTGCTGGGGCAGCGCGCGCTGCTCGGCGACGACAATGCGGTGCCATTGCAGGTGCGGGCGCGGCTGGGCGCGGGCGCCTCCGGGCGCGAACAGTCCGTCGCCTGGGCGCAGGAGTTGTTGCGGCAATGGCCGGCGCTGCAGGGCGCGCGCGCTGAACGGATCCACGCCGCACTGGTACGCGAGCGCCTTCGCCTTGGCGTCGCCGCCGGGGCGGACGGGGGGCGCCCGCTGCAGTACTGGCGGGTGCTGGCCACCGCCTGGCGCGCCGCGAGGCAGGGACAGAGCGTTCCGCGGCTGTAAACGGCCGGATCCGGAAGGGCCGGTACAATGCCCGGCATGACCCCGACTCCCGGCTCCAGCTCGTCCTTGCCCGATGTCGCCGGCGACGCGGTCGCCCTGGCGCGGCCGCTGGACTGGGTGGGCATGGACGGCATCGCGCTGCCGGTGCGGATCGCGGCGCCCGACGGTTCCAGCCTGCAGGTCGCGGCCTCGGTCGACGTGGCCGTGGACCTGCGCGATGCCGGCGCGCGCGGCATCCACATGTCGCGGCTGTATCTGCGGCTGCAGGAAGCCTTCGCCAGCGAGGCGATCACACCCGGCGGGCTGCGCAAGGTGTTGCAGGGTTTCGTCGACTCGCAACAGGGCCTGTCGGGCGCAGCCAGGCTGGCGCTGCGCTACGACCATCTGCTGCAGCGCGCGGCGCTGGCCAGCGGGCACCTGGGCTGGAAGCGGTATCCCGTGACCATCGAAGCGACCCTGCGCGATGGCCACCTGCGGCTGGCGCTGGCGCTGGCGGTGGAGTATTCCAGCACCTGCCCGGCATCGGCGGCGCTGTCGCGGCAACTCAACGCAGCGCGTTTCGCCGATGATTTCTCCGCGGCACGGCCCTTGTCGACCGAAGTGGTGCGCGACTGGCTCGCCTCCGAGCGCGGGCTGGCGGCAACGCCGCATGCACAACGCAGCCGCGCCGAGGTGCGGGTGGATCTGCGGCAGTCGTTCGACGAGTTGCCTGTGGCAGCCCTGGTCGACGTGCTGGAAGCCGCGCTCGGCACGCCGGTGCAGGCGGCGGTGAAGCGCGAGGACGAGCAGGCGTTCGCCGAACTCAATGCCGCCAACCTGATGTTCTGCGAGGACGCCGCGCGCCGCATCGCGGCCGCGCTCTCCGCCGATGCGCGCGTCGAGCATTTCGACGCCAGCGTCGCCCACTTCGAGTCCCTCCACCCCCACGACGCCGTCGCCCGCGTCAGCGGCTAAGAGCGTTTTCAGCCACAGATTTCACAGATCGGATCTGATCAAAAAAGGAAGAAAGCGCCGTTTTAGCTCTTTAATCCGTGTCGATCTGTGAAATCCGTGGCCAAAAAAGCTTCTGCTCCTAGCGGGCGAAGCGCAGGCGCTGGCCCTGCGGGGTGCCGACGAGCTTGCTGCCGTCCCAGGCCTGGATGCCGTTGACCCAGGTGGAGGCGATGCGCGAGCGGAAGCGCATGCCTTCGAACGGCGACCAGCCGCACTTGGACAGCACGTCCTCGCGTCGCACCGTGAGCGGCGTGTCCTCGACCAGCACCAGATCGGCCGCGTAGCCCTCGCGCAGGAAGCCGCGTTCGGCGACGTCGAACAGTTGCGCCGATGCGTGCGAGACCTTCTGCACCACCTGCGCGGTGGTCAACCGGCCCTCGTGCACCAGTTCCAGCGCCGCCAGCAGCGCGTACTGCACCAGCGGCAGGCCGCTGGGCGCCTGCGCGTAGGGGCGCGACTTTTCCTCCAGCGTGTGCGGGGCGTGGTCGGTGGCGAGCACGTCGATCGCGTCGTTGCCGAGCGCCGCGATGAGCGCCTCGCGGTCGCTGGCGTCCTTGATCGCCGGGTTGCACTTGATCAGGTTGCCCAGGCGCGCGTAGTCGCTGCGGTCGAAACGCAGGAAGTGGATGCAGGTCTCGGCGGTGATGCGCTTGCGGCTGCCGTCCGCGCGGATCAGCGGCCCGTGCTCGAACAGCGCCAGCTCGTCGGCGGTGGAGATGTGCAGCACGTGCAGGCGGGCGTCGTGGCGGCGCGCCAGCTCCATCGCCAGCCGCGTCGACTTGATGCAGGCTTCGCGCGAGCGGATGTCCGGATGGCACTCCAGCGGGATGTCGTCGCCGTACTTCGCCTTGAATGCGGCCAGGTTGGCCTCGATCGTGGGCGTGTCCTCGCAGTGGGTGATGATCGGCGTCGGTGCGTGGCGGAAGATCGCGTCCAGGGTGTCCGGGTCGTCGACCAGCATATTGCCGGTGGAGGCGCCCATGAACACCTTGATGCCCGGTGCGGTCAGCGGATCCAGGCTGCGGATGGCCTCGATGTTGTCGTTGCTGGCGCCGAGGTAGAAGCCATGGTTGCCCCACACGCGACCGGCGGCGCGGTCGTACTTGGCCTGCAGCGCCGCCGCGTCCAGGGTCGGCGGGTTGGTGTTGGGCATGTCCATGAAGCTGGTCAGGCCGCCGGCCACCGCCGCCGCGGACTCGGTGGCCATGTCCGCCTTGTATTCAAGGCCCGGTTCGCGGAAATGAACCTGGTCGTCGATCATCCCGGGCAGCAGGCGGCGGCCATTGGCGTCGACCACGGTCTCGCCCGGGCGGGCAGCCAGGCCGGCGCCGATCCCGGCGATGCGGCCGTCCTGGATGCGCAGGTCGCCATCCCACTCGCGACCTTCGTTCACCAGCCTGGCATTGACGATCAGGGAATTCATTCAGCGGCTCCATGGGGTGGGGGTGGGGGTGGGACTGGATCGTGGCCGCCGGGGTGCAGCGGATGGCAGCGGCCGATCCGGCGCAGGGCCAGCCAACCGCCTTTCAGGGCGCCGAAGCGGGCGATCGCCACCATCGCGTATTCCGAACAGGTCGGCACGAAACGGCAGCGCGGACCCAGCAACGGGCTGAGCCAGCGTTTGTAGCCGCGCAGGAGGGCGATGAGGAAGCGTGCGATCACGATGTTTGGACGCGGCGCCGCGCAGGCTTGCGCGGTTGCCGCTGTAGTCACGGCAGGGTATAACAGCCCGCTTTCCCGCCTCAAGGGAACGAAAAGAGGAATCACCGCTCGTGGCAGTGAAGAAACCCGCAAAGAAGGCAGCCAAGGCTGCCGGCAAGTCCAGGCCAACCGCCAGCAAGGCCGCCGCGCGCAAGCCGGTTGCGAAGAAGGCTCCGGTAGCGAAGAAGGCCCCGGCCGCGAAGAAGGTCGCCGTCAAGAAGCCCGTCGCGAAGAAACCGGCGCCTGCGAAGAAGCCGGTGGCCAGGAAGGCCGCGCCGAAGAAGGTCGTGGCGAAAAAGCAGATCGCGCCGAAGAAGGCCCTTGCGACGAAGAAAGGTCCGGCCAAGGCGCCCGCGAAGGTCGTGGCGAAAAAGCCGGTACCGGCGAAGAAGGCCGCCCCGGTCGCGAAGAAGTCCGCCCCGGCGCCGGCCAAGGCACCGCAGCGCCCGATCGCCAAGGCCGTCACCCGCGCGGCGAAGCAGGCGCCGCTGGAGCCGGCGTCCGCGCCCCGCGCCGTCAATCCGTCCAAGCCGCGCCCCGTGGGCAAGGTGGCGGTCGCCCGCATCGCGACTCCGGCCGCACCGGCGCCGCGTGCCAAGGTCAAGGTCGTTCCGTTCAAGAACGACGAGAACGGCCGCCCGATCCTGCCCCACGGCTACCGGCCCAGCGCGGAAGAGGAGTACATGGGTCCGTTGATGACCGAGTACTTCCGCCAGCGCCTGATGCACTGGCGCGCGGACCTCGTGGAGGAATCCAAGCAGACCATCGAGAACCTCAAGGACGAAGTGCGCGATGTCGGCGACGAGGCCGAGCGTGCCACCCGCGAAACCGAGAACTCGCTGGAACTGCGCACCCGCGACCGCTACCGCAAGCTGATCGGCAAGATCGACAGCACGCTCAAGCGCGTCGATTCGGGGGAATACGGCTACAGCGTCGATTCCGGCGAGGAAATCGGCCTGGAGCGGCTGGAAGCCCGGCTCACCGCCGAGCGCACGATCGACGAGCAGGAGCGCTGGGAGCACCTGCAGAAGCAGATCGGCGACTGATCCAACGGCCCGCGCGGCTCAGGCCGCGCGGTGCCGGTGCGGCAGCAACGGCCAGCGCGGATCGCGCTGGCCTTCCAGTCCGCCTTCGCGCAACCAGCGCCCGGTTTCGGCCTCGGCGCGCCCGATGAGTTCGGCGCTGTGCGAGAAATCGTAGGTGTTGGTCGCCAGCGGACACAGCGGCGGCACCACCGCCAGTTCGCAGCGCCCGGCGAAGCGGTCCACGTCCGCCAGCAACTGGCGCATCGACAGCAGGTTCAGCGCATGCAGCGCGATCGCGATGGCGCCGCGTGGCGGCTCGCGCAACGCGCAAGGCAGGCCCGTCGGCAGCACCACCACGCGGGTCGCCCCGAGCGCGAACGCCGCCGAGATCGGGGTGTTGCTGGCGATCCCGCCATCGATCAGCACGCGCCCGCCGATGGTCACCGCGGGAAATACCGCAGGGATCGCGGCGCTGGCGAGCAACGCCTCGGCCGCGTCGCCCGACGACAGCGTGACCTCGGTGCCGTCCAGCGCATCGGTGGCCACGACGTGGCAGGGCAGTACCGTGTCCTCCAGGCGTGGGCAGGACAGTTCGGATTCGATCAGCGCGCGCAGCCGGTGCGGGAAGGCGAGATGGTCGCGCCGTCCCAGCAGGCACAGCGCGGTGCCCAGTATCGTGAACGGGAACACGTCCATGCGGGTCAAGCGCATCCAGATGCGCTCCAGGCCGGCGATGCCGTCCGCGTCCGGCGACGCGGCGTAATAGGCGGCGTTGAGCGCGCCGACCGAGGCGCCGACCACGAAGTCGGGCGCCGGCGACCCGCCTGCCAGCGCCTTGAGCATGCCGACCTGCACCGCACCGAGGCTGCCGCCGCCGGCGAACACGAAGGCCGTCGTGCTCATGGGCGCGCGTGCAGCTGCGCCTCGATCTCCAGGTTCTCGAGGTCGCGGCCGGCCGAGGCCGCGGCGACCAGTTCGCCCTTGCGGTAGTAGCGTGCGGTGAAATCGCGATCCGCCAGCGATCCGTCGATGCGCACGTCGTCCCAGGCACCGTGGCCGGTGTAGCGCAGCTCCAGGTCGTACTGGTGGGTCCAGAAGAACGGCACGTCCGTGAATGCCTGGTCTGCGCCGAGCATGTTGGCGGCCGCGGCCTGGCCCTGGCGCTGCGCGTGCACCCAGTGTTCGACCCGCACCCGTTCGCCGGCATGCGGATAGCGCGCGACGTCGCCGGCTGCATAGTGCCCGGGCAGGGATGCCTGCAGATGCGTGTCGACCAGGATGCCGATGTCCACGTGCAGCCCGGCGGCGGTCGCGAGCGCGGTGCGCGGCACGACTCCGGCGCCGACGATCAGCACGTCCGCGGGCAGCCGCGTGCCGTCGCCCAGGGTGAGCGCCGTGCCGTCGAATCCGGCCGCGGTCGCGCCCAGATGGAGCAGCACCCCGTTGTCGCGATGCAGGCCGGCGAAGAAGTCGCCGAGTTCATGCCCGAGCACGCGTTCCATCGGCACCGCCTCCGGCGCCACCACGTGCACGGCCAGCCCGCGCGCGCGCAATGCGGCGGCCGCCTCCAGGCCGATGAAGCCGGCACCGACGAACACTACCGACTTCGCATTCCCGACCGCCGCGATGATCGCGCGCGCGTCGCCAAGCGACCGTAGCGTGAACACATTGGGCAGGTCGAACCCGGGCGTCGGCAATCGCCGTGGCTCCGCGCCGGTGGCCAGCAGCAGCGCGTCGTAGGCGAAGCGGTCGCCCGCGGTGGTGACGGCCTGGTGCGCCTGCGGGTCGATCGTGGCGACCTGGCAACCCAGGCGCAGGTCGATCCCGTGATCGGAGTAGAACGCCGGTGCCTGCAGCGGAATCCAGTCCTCCGGCGCGGTGCCGGCAAGGTAGTCCTTGGACAGGTTGGGGCGGTCGCAGGGCGGGGCGTCGTCCGCGCTCAGCATCGCCAGCGAGCCGTCGTAGCCGAGGTCGCGCAGGCGCAGCGCGGCGGCATAACCGGCCGCGCCGCCACCGACGATGACGATCCGGCGCGGGGCATCGCTGCGGATCGCGCGCGGCGCTTCTTCTGCCGTTTCCGCTTGCGGCTCGCGCACGAACACCGTGTCGCCGACGACTTCCGTGCGCCATTTCGCCAGTGGCGCGAACGCGGGCGCGCGCAGTGCCTTGCCGCTGCGCAGGCTGAAGCAGGCGTGGTGCCAGGGGCAGCGAATCTCGCCGTCCACCACCAGGCCTTCGGACAACGGCGCGCCGTAATGCGTGCAGTGCCCGGCGACCGCATGGACGCCATCCGGCAGTCGCGCCAGCAGCACTGCCTCGCCGTCCACATGCCCGGCGAGCACGCCGTTCTCCGGCAGGTCGGCCAGCGGCACGCCCCTGGCCAGGTCGGGACCGGGGGGCGGGGTGTCGGGATGGGTCATGACGACTCCGCGTTGCCTGCGATGGATTGCAGTCTACGGCCGCGCGCGCGGCCGATCAGTGCAGATGTCTTAAGTCCAGCCGGCGCAGCCCCGGCGCCTTGCGCGCGGTGACGCCGACCACCGCCATGGTCACGAAGCCGCCCAGCACCACCGCCGGCACCAGTCCGAGCAGGCGCGCCATCGAACCGGCATAGAACGCACCCAGTTCGTTCGAGGAACCGATGAAGATGCCGTTGATCGAGGACACCCGCCCGCGCATGTCGTCGGGCGTGGCCAGCTGCAGGATGGTCGAGCGCACCACCACCGAGACCCCGTCGCAGGCACCCGACA
>JAKFCN010000074.1:0-35157 GCA_036676625.1 Lysobacter sp.
CTTCCTGATCTTCGGCGGCCTGATCGGTTCGCGCGTGGGCAAGATGGACGGCATCGGCTACATGGACTTCATCGTCCCCGGGCTGGTGATGATGAGCGTGATCCAGAACAGCTACGGCAACATCTCCTCGAGTTTCTTCGGCGCCAAGTTCGGGCGCCACGTCGAGGAACTGCTGGTCAGCCCGATGCCCAACTGGGTGATCCTCGGCGGCTATGTCGCCGGTGCGGTGCTGCGCGGGCTGATGGTGGGCGTGATCGTGCTGCTGATCGCGATGCTGTTCACCAAGGTACGGATCCCGCATCCGTTCGTGACCCTGTCGACGGTGCTGCTGGGCGCGACGATCTTCTCGCTGGCGGGCTTCGTCAACGCGGTGTTCGCGAAGAAGTTCGACGACGTGGCGATCGTGCCGGTATTCATCCTCACGCCGCTGACCTACCTGGGCGGGGTGTTCTATTCGATCAAGCTGCTGCCGGGCTGGGCCGAGGCGGCGACCCACGCCAATCCGATCTTCTACATGGTCAATGCGTTCCGCTACGGCCTGCTCGGCGTCAGCGACGTGCCGTTGTGGGTGGCGTACGCACTGATGCTCGGCTTCACCGCCGCGCTGACCGCGCTCAGCCTCTGGCTCCTCCGCCGCGGCGTCGGCCTCCGCTCGTAGAGCCGAGCCATGCTCGGCTCCGGGCCGGGTCTGTACGCCTGAGTCGTGGCCAGGCACCGCCGCCGCAGGGGGAAAAGGGTCCCGCCTGCTCGACCTCTTCGGCGCCAGTGCGTGACTTGCGTTGTTGGGTGGACGAGCTGGTCGGAATGAAGGACTCCGGCATTGGCATCGCGAAACCTTCTGTGGATCGCTGCCATTCCTGCCGAAGGCGATTTTCCCCCTGCGGCAGCGGTACCTGGCCCCCGACCCTTGCGCCGGCGGCTCCTTCCCGAAGCGTCGGGCGGAACCAGCTCACGACCTCGAAGGATCACGGTGGTCGTGGATCGGCGCGCGAACGCGGCATGGCGACCACCATGTGGCGTTCGAGCCAAAGATGGGTCAGGGGCAAAGGGGTGCGTATGGAGCCTGCGGAATACGCGCCCCTTTGCCCCTGCTCACATCGTTGCTACCCCCCCTTGCGTTGCCGCATCCCGGAAAGCGGCATCAAGGCAGGCGGAAGAAGGCGCGGGCAGTGGCGGTGGTGTTCGCGGCGGCCGTGGCGACGGCTTCGCCGCGGTCGCGCGCGAGTTCCTCCACGATGTGCGCCAGGTACATCGGTTCGTTGCGCCGGTGCGAGGGTTGTGGCTTCACGGTGCGCGGCAGCAGGTAGGGCGCGTCGGTCTCGATCATCAGGCGATGCGCCGGGATGCTGCGCACCAGCTCGCGCAGGTGCAGGCCGCGGCGTTCGTCGCACAGCCAGCCGGTGATGCCGATGTGCCAGTCCCGGTCGAGATAGTCGAACAGCTCCTCGCGGGTACCGGTGAAGCAGTGCACGACCGCGGGTCCGAGCCGGCCTTCGAACTCCCGCATCGCCGCCATGAAATCCGCGTGGGCGTCGCGCTGGTGCAGGAAGAGCGGCTTGCCCACCCCATCGACGGCGAGGTCGACCGCGATCTGCAGCTGGCGTTCGAATGCCCGGCGTTGCGCCGGGCGCGGCGAGAAGTCGCGGAAATAGTCCAGCCCGCACTCGCCGACCGCCACGACTTCCGGATGCGCATGCAGCGCGCGCATCTCGGCGTCGCACTCGTCCGTGTACTCGATCGCATGATGCGGATGCACGCCGGCGGTCGCGTACAGGAATCCGGGATGTGCCTGCGCCAGCTGCAGCGCTTTCGGCGCACCCTCTCGCGAAGCACCGGTGACCACCATGGCGGCGACGCCAGCCTCGCGGGCACGCGCCAGCACCGCGTCGCGGTCGTGGTCGAAACTGTCGTGGCCGAGGTTGGCGCCGATGTCGATGAGGGTCATGGAGAGCGGGAACGGGGAACGGGAAATAGGGAGTGGGAGATTATCCTGTACGGATGGAATCGTTCCCCATTGCATCCTTGTTGCCGGAGATCCGGGCTTCGCTCGCGATGCATCCGCGGCTGGTGCTGGAAGCGCCGCCGGGCGCCGGCAAGACCACCCGGGTGCCGCTGGCGCTGCTGGACGCGCCGTGGCTGGCCGGTCGCCGGATCGTGATGCTGGAGCCGCGGCGGGTGGCCGCGCGCGCGGCGGCCGCCTTCATGGCGCGGCAATTGGGCGAAGAGGTCGGCGGCACCGTCGGCTACCGCATCCGCTTCGAGAACAAGGTATCCGCGCGCACCCGGATCGAGGTCGTCACCGAGGGCATCCTGACGCGGATGCTGCAGGACGACCCTTCAATCGAAGGCGTCGGCGCGCTGTTGTTCGACGAATTCCACGAGCGCCACCTCGCCGGCGACCTCGGCCTGGCGCTGGCGCTGGACGTGCAGGCTTCGCTGCGCGACGACCTGCGCATCGTGCTGATGTCGGCCACCCTGGACGGCGAGCGCCTGGCGCAGTTCCTCGACGCGCCGCGGGTGTCCAGTGCGGGCCGCAGCTTCCCGGTCGAGGTCGCGCATTTCCCGGCGCGTCGCGACGAGAAGCCGGAGCCGCAGGCGCGACGCGCGATCGAGCATGCGCTCGCCAGCCATCCGGGCGACGTGCTGGTGTTCCTGCCGGGGCAGCGCGAGATCGCGCGCGTGCAGGCAGCGCTGGAGGACAGCGTCGCGGGTGCCGGCATCGAAATCCTGGCCCTGCACGGCGAACTGCCGGTCGAGCAGCAGTCGCGCGTGCTGCAGCCCGCGCCCGACGGTCGCCGTCGCGTGGTGCTCGCCACCAACGTCGCCGAATCCAGCGTCACCCTGCCCGGCGTGCGCGTGGTGGTCGACAGCGGCCTCGCGCGCGAGCCGCGCTTCGATCCCAACTCCGGCTTCCCGCGCCTGGACGTGGTGGCGATCGCGCAGGCGTCCGCCGATCAGCGCGCGGGCCGCGCGGGCCGCGTCGCGGAAGGCTGGGCGTACCGCTTGTGGCCGCAGTCGCAGCGGCTGGAGCCGCAGCGGCGCGCGGAGATCCTGCAGGTCGACCTGTCCGGCCTGGCCCTGGAGCTTGCCGCCTGGGGCAGTGCCGGGCTGCGATTCGTCGACCCGCCACCGCCCGGTGCCTTCGCCGCCGCGCGCGATCTGCTGCGGCACCTCGGCGCGCTCGACGGAGAGGCAATCACGGCGGCGGGCCAGCGCATGCTCGCGCTCGGCACCCATCCGCGGATCGCGGCGATGTTGCTGGCGCCGCGCGACGACGGCGAGCGTGCGCTGGCCTGCGACCTTGCCGCATTGCTGGAAGCGCGCGATCCCTTGCTGGCGAAAGGCGGCAGCGGTCGCTCCGATGCCATGGCCGCACGCTGGCAGGCACTGGCCGCATTCCGCAACGGACGCACCGACGCCGGCGTCGACGCATCGCGGTCCGCACTGGCCGCGATCGACGCCGCGGCGAAGCAGTGGCGCCGCCGGCTGCGCCTCGACACCTTGCCGCCGCGGCAGGCCCCGGCGCACCTGCTCGGCGACCTGTTGTCGCCGGCCTTCCCCGACCGCATCGGCCATCGCCATCCGAGCGATCCGAAGCGCTACCAGCTCGCCAACGGCCGCATGGCACGGCTGTTCGACGACAGTGCCCTGCACGGCGAACCCTGGATCGTCGCCAGCGAGCTGCGCTTCGAGGCAAAGGACGCGCTGGTGCTGCGTGGCGCGCCGCTGGACGAGGCGCGCCTGCAGCGCGACTTCCCGCAGCGCTTCACCGAGACCGACGAAGTCCGCTGGGATCCGCAGCGGCGCGCGCTGGTTGCGCAGCGCGAGCGGCGCTTCGACCGCATCGTGCTGGATGCGCGTCCGGCCGGACGGGTGGGCCCCGCACGGGCGGCGCGCGCGCTCACCGACGCGGTGCGCGAGCTCGGACTCGAAGTGCTGCCCTGGGGCGAACCGCTGCGGCAATGGCGCGCACGTGCGTCCTCGTTGCGGCAGTGGTTGCCGGAACTGGCGGGCGAGCTGCCGGATCTGTCCGACGATGCGCTGCTCGAAAGCCTCGATGCCTGGTTGTTGCCCGCATTCACCGGCAAGGCCAGGCTCGATGCGCTCGACGAAGATGAATTCGCCACCGCCTTGCACGCGTTGCTCGACTGGAACCTGCGCCAGCGGATCGAGCACCTCGCGCCGGTGCGCATCGCCGTGCCCTCGGGCATGCAGCGCCGGATCGATTACGCGATCGAGCCCGACGGCACGCCACGGGCACCGGTGCTCGCGGTCAAGTTGCAGGAACTGTTCGGCCTGGCCGACACCCCGCGCATCGCCGACGGTCGCGTGCCGCTGACCCTGCACCTGCTGTCGCCGGCGGGACGCCCGTTGCAGGTCACCGGCGACCTGCGCGGATTCTGGGAACGCACCTACCCCGAAGTGCGCAGGGAAATGAAAGGCCGCTACCCGAAACATCCCTGGCCCGAAGACCCCTGGTCCGCCACCGCTACCCACCGCGCCAAGCCGCGCGGCAGCTGAACCGCTGCCCGCGGCTCACACCCAGTCAACACCGCCTCGCACAGACTCCATCGTCATCCGATGCAGGAAACCCGACGATGAACAACTCCCTCGCCACGCTTCCCGAACGCGCAATGCATCTCGCCGGCCAGGTCGGCAGCGGCATCAAGGACGCCGTCCCGGGCAAGGCCATGCAATGGGTGGAAACCGGTGCCGCGCTCGCCGCGCTCAGGACCGGCGGCCGCGTCGCCACGCGGCTCGTGCGCCGCAATCCGGCGATTGCCGCGGCGGCGGTCGCGGGTGCCGGACTGCTCTGGCTCACCGTGCGCCATCGCGCGAAGCAGCGCGAACAGGCCGAAGCCGTCGACGGCAAGGCGAAGCGGGTCAGGGCGCGTCGGGCTCCACGGAAGCCGGCAACTCGATGATGAAGCGGGCGCCACCGCCTTCGCGATCCTCGTACCAGAGGTTGCCTTCGTATTCGGACAGGATGTGCTTCGCCAGCGAGAGGCCGAGGCCGCTGGAGAGTCCGTCGGCGGGGTCGGTGTCGCTCAATCGCGTGAACGGCTTGAACAGCTGATGCTGGCGGACCGGCGACACGCCGGGTCCGCGGTCCTCCACCAGCAATTGCCAGAACCCCGGCGCGCAGTTGCGGATCGACAGTTCGATCGCGCTGCCCGGCGCGTACTTCATCGCGTTGCTGACCAGGTTCTCGGCCACCTGGCGCAGCACCAGGCCGTCGATCGCCACATGGCAGCGCACCGCCGGCGTGGTCAGCTGCATGCGCAGGCCGCGGCTTTCCAGCTGCAGTTCGTAGCGCTGCACCAGCCAGTCCAGCACCTCGTTGAGGGTGGTGCTGGCGGCAACCGGTTGCTGCGCCGTCGAGCGCTGCGCCTGGGTCTCCAGGTAGCGGCGGATGTAGCCCAGCGCATCGCCGACGCTCTCGTGGATCATCTCCAGGTAACGCGGTATGCGCTCCGGCTTGCACGCGGCATTGCGCAGCACGTCGCTGGCGAACAGCACGCTGCTCAGCGGGTTCTTGAGATCGTGCGCGACCAGGTTGACCAGTTCCTGGCGCTGGCGCGCGACCCGCTCCAGCCGGTCGCGGGTCAGCTTGAGGCCGATGTGCGCGGTCACCCGCGCCAGCAGCTCCTCGGGCATGAACGGCTTGGTGACGTAGTCGACGGCGCCGGCTTCGAACGCGCGCAGCAGCATTTCGCGGTCCTGCGCGGCGGTGAGGAAGATCGCCGGCAGCTTGTGCAGCTCGGGATGCTGCTTGAGCTGCGCCAGCAGCTCGAAACCGTCCATCCCCGGCATCATCATGTCGAGCAGCAGCAGGTCGGGCACGTGTTGCGCGGCCAGATCGAGCGCTTCCTCGCCGGTGCCGGCGGTGTGCACGTCGTAACCGTGGCGGGTCAGCAGTGCGCTGACTGCGCGCAGGTTGGCCGGCTGGTCGTCGACCACCAGGATCGCGCCGGGCGGGATGGTGCCGGGGGTCATTGCCGGAGTCGCCATGCAAGCCTCTTGTGTCGAATGAATTGCGTCTGCCCCCACGACGCAACCGTCGGTGCAAGTTATCAGAACGCCGGGAACGCCTGTTCACGGCCGTGTTCGACGCGTGAATGGTTCAGTTTGCATGTGCGCCGCGTCACGTTTTCCGCCATTGCCCGGGTGCCAATCCCGCAAGCGCATGCTCGCCGATCGCCACCCGCACCAGGCGCAATGTCGGCAATCCCACCGCGGCGGTCATGCGTCGCACCTGGCGGTTGCGGCCTTCGCGGATCGCGAGTTCGAGCCAGGAATCGGCCACGGTCCTGCGGAAACGCACCGGCGGATCGCGCGGCCATAGCGACGGCGGTTGCAGCCGCCGTGCGCGCGCCGGCAGGCTCGGGCCGTCGTTGAGGCGGACGCCGCTGCGCAAGGCCTCGAGCTGCCCATCGTCCGGGTCGCCTTCGACCTGCACCCAGTAGGTCTTCTCCAGCTTGTGCCGCGGGTCGGTGAGCCGGTGCGCGAGGGCGCCGTCGTCGGTGAGCAGCAACAGGCCTTCGGAATCGAAGTCCAGGCGCCCGGCCGGATACACGCCGGGCGGCAACCCGAATTCCCCCAGCGTGTGTCGCGGCGTCGTGCTGCGGTCGGTGAACTGGCACAGCACGCCGTAGGGCTTGTTGAAGGCGATCAGCATGGCGGCCTCACCCCGCCAGTTCGCCGGCGATGGTGCGCGCCTGCGCATGCACCCAGTCGCGGAACGCGAGCAGGCCGGCGTGGTCGGCCGAGCGCGGCGGGTACACCAGGTAGTGGGCGTAATCGCTGGGCAGGCGCTTGTCGCTGAGCACCAGCAGCTGGCCGCTGTCGATCAGCAGCTTCGAACGCACCATCCGCGCCAGCGCCACGCCCATGCCCTCGACCGCGGCGCGGTGCAGCGATTCGAGGTCGTCGAAGTGGGCGACGTAGCGCTCCGGCTCCTGGCCGCCGTGTTGCGCGAACCAGGCCGGCCAGTGCGGCTGCACGCCCTCGCCGAGCAATGGCCAGCGGTGCAGGGTGGCATCGGTCGGCATGCCATGCTTGCGTACCAGCGCCGGGCTCGCGACCGGGACCAGGGTTTCGTCCAGCAGGTGCTCGACGATGAGTCCGGGCCACTGCCCGGCGCCCATGCGCAGGGCAGCATCGATGCCGGGATCGCGATCGAAGTCGACCAGCCGTTCCGACGACAACAGGCTCAGTTCCAGGCGCGGGTGTCCGGCGAGGAAGTCGCCCAGCCTCGGCACCAGCCAGGCCGAGGCCATCGACGGCAGCACGCTCACCGTCAGCCGCTCGCCGCGGCGCGGCGCGAACGGACGCAACTCTTCCGCAAGCGCATCCAGGTGCGGGCCGACCCGCGCCAGCAGGCGCTCGCCGTCTGCGGTGAGGCGCACGCCGCGCGGCCCGCGGTCGAACAGGCGGCGGCCCAGGCGTTCCTCGAGCGCGCGGATCTGGTGGCTCAGCGCGCTGACGGTGAGGTGTTGCGACTCCGCCGCCCGGGTCAGGTTGCCGGTGCGGGCGGCGGCGGCGAAGCCGAGCAGGGCGTGCAGGGGCGGGCGGCTCATGGTGGCCTCCGGTCTCGTTGAGGCTTGAATAGAATTCAATTCTGGCTTGCGGAAATGTCGCTTTTCCGGGCAAAAGGATGCGCCTAACTTGTGTCTCGTTCAACAAGGCGGGCGCCGCCCGCCATCCGGAGACCCCCATGAACAAGATCTTCAAGGACCTGTTGTCGCTGCACGGCTATCCGCTGCCGTTCGAATCGATCGAACGGGTGACCGGCGAAGTCGAGACCCCCGACTATGCCAACGGCTATGGCAACCGCATCGCCTCGGAGCGCGCCTTCCCGCGCCTGGGCCGGGCGCACGGACGCGTCGCGGCGGTGCGCCACGATTCGCGCGATGTGTGCGTCACCGGCGGTTGCGCCTAGCCGCCACGGCTACAGCGCGGCGAGGGCAGCGTTGAAGGTGGCACTGGGGCGCATCGCCGCGGCCATCTTCGCGGGATCGGCGTGGTAGTAGCCGCCGATGTCGACCGGATTGCCCTGCACCGCGGCCAGCTCGCCGACGATCGCCTGTTCGTTGTCGGCGAGCGCCTTCGCCAGTGGCGCGAAGCGTGCCTTCAGCGCGGCATCCTGGTCCTGCGCGGCCAGTGCCTGCGCCCAGTACAGCGCGATGTAGAAATGGCTGCCGCGGTTGTCGATGCCGCCGAGCTTGCGCGAGGGCGACTTGTCGTTGTCGAGGAACTGCGCGTTGGCGGCGTCCAGCGCGTTCGCCAGGACCCTGGCGCGCGCGTTGCCGGTGGTTTCGGCCAGGTGCTCGAGCGAGGCGGCCAGCGCCAGGAATTCGCCCAGCGAATCCCAGCGCAGGTAGTCCTCGGCGAGGAACTGCTGCACATGCTTGGGCGCACTGCCGCCGGCGCCGGTCTCGAACAGGCCGCCGCCGGCCATCAACGGCACGATCGACAGCATCTTGGCGCTGGTGCCCAGCTCCATGATCGGGAACAGGTCGGTGAGGTAGTCGCGCAGCACGTTGCCGGTCACCGAGATGGTGTCCTGGCCCTTGCGGATGCGCGCGAGCGACAGCTTCATCGCATCCACCGGCGGCAGGATCCGGAGATCGAGTCCGCTGGTGTCGTGGTCCCCGAGGTAGCGCTCGACCTTGGCGATCACCTGGGTGTCGTGCGCGCGCGCCGGATCCAGCCAGAACACCGCGGGCGTGTTCGACAGTCGCGCGCGGGTCACCGCCAGCTTCACCCAGTCCTGGATCGGGGCGTCCCTGGTCTGGCACATGCGCCAGATGTCGCCGGCGGCGACCGGGTGCTCGAGCAGCACTTTGCCGGCATCGTCGACCACCCGCACGCTGCCGTCCTGCGACAGCCGGAAGGTCTTGTCGTGCGAGCCGTATTCCTCGGCCTTCTGCGCCATCAGGCCGACGTTGGGCACGCTGCCCATGGTCGCCGGGTCGAACGCGCCGTTGGCCTTGCAGTCCTCGATCACCGCCTGGTAGATGCCGGCGTAGCAACGGTCCGGGATCACCGCCTTGGTGTCCTGCGGCTCGCCCTTCGCGTTCCACATGCGGCCGGAGTCGCGGATCATCGCCGGCATCGAGGCGTCGACGATCACGTCGGACGGTACGTGCAGGTTGGTGATGCCCTTGTCCGAATTCACCATCGCCAGGCCCGGACGCTGCGCGTACAGCGCATCGATGTCGGCCCTGATTTCCGCCTGCGTCGCCCCGGGCAACGCACCGAGCTTGGCGTACAGGTCGCCGAGGCCGTTGTCCGGATCGAAGCCGATGTCCTGCAGCGCCACCGCGTGCTTCTCCAGCACCGGGCGGTAGAAGGCGCGCACCGCGACCCCGAACATGATCGGGTCGGACACCTTCATCATGGTCGCCTTCAGGTGCAGCGAGAACAGCACGCCTTGCGCTTTCGCATCGGCGAGCTGGGCGTCGATGAAGCGCGCCAGCGACTGGGTGCGCATCACCGCCGAGTCGATCACTTCGCCGGCCTTGAGCGCGAGCTTGTCCTTGAGCACCGACACGCTGCCGTCGGCGCCGGCGAACTCGATCCGCACGTTGCCGGCCGCGGCCATCGTCAGCGACTGTTCGCTGCCGTAGAAATCGTCGGCATCCATGTGCGCGACGTGCGTCTTCGAATCCG
Source organism: Lysobacter sp. (assembly GCA_036676625.1). Classification (GTDB taxonomy): domain Bacteria; phylum Pseudomonadota; class Gammaproteobacteria; order Xanthomonadales; family Xanthomonadaceae; genus Cognatiluteimonas. Next base: position 9,676 of record JAKFCN010000074.1, read on the forward strand.
CGCTCCACGCGCCCATGCGGTGCGGGTGCTTGCGCGCGTAGGCCTTCACCGACGCCGGCGCGCGGCGGTCGGAATTGCCTTCGCGCAACACCGGATTGACCGCGCTGCCCTTGACCTTGTCGTAGCGCGACTGGATGTCTTTTTGCTTCGCGTCGACCGGTTCTTCGGGATAGTCCGGGAGCGGGTAGCCCTGCGCCTGCAGCTCGGCGATCGCGGCCTTCAGCTGCGGCAGCGAGGCGCTGATGTTGGGCAGCTTGATGATGTTGGCTTCCGGCGTGGTCGCCAGCCGCCCGAGTTCGCCGAGGTCGTCGGCGCCCCGCTGGCCGTCGGCCAGGAAGTCGGGGAACAGCGCCAGGATCCGGCCCGCCAGCGAGATGTCGCGGGTTTCGACCGCGATGCCCGCGGTAGCCGCATAGGCGACGACGATCGGCAGCAGCGACTGGGTCGCCAGCAACGGCGCCTCGTCGGTGAGGGTGTAGAGGATCGTCGGGTCGCGCTGGGGCATGGTGGGCTCGCTGGGAGGGCGGGCCCACCATTGTATTGCCAGTGGTCTAGTTGATATCGAACTCGCGGGTCTGGACCACCATGCCGGCGTTGGAAATCTCCAGCTTGTAATGTCCGGCCGGCCAGCCATCGGGCTTGCTGATGCTGAAGTCGGTCACCTGCGAGCCTGCGGGAATCGCCTTGTCCTGGGTGTCGACCACCTGGCCGTCCTGGTAGGTCCAGGTCGCGGTGAGGTTGCCGCCGGCGGTGCCGTCGGTGGCGACCGAGGCGTGGATGGTGTCGCCGCCGGCGAAGCTGGTGGCGGGCGTGGTGATGCGGTTGTCGGTGCCGACCGCACTGCCGAGGTCGACCGTGGTGACGGTCAGTTCGGTGGCCGGTGGCGTCGGTGCCGGCGTGGTCGGCGCCGGTTCGCTCATCGGCGGCGGCGTGGTCGCATTGGTGTCGGCGGCGGTGTCGTTCTTCTTGCAGCCGGCCAGCGCGAGGCCCGCGACCAGCGCGGTCGCGATGGCGGCGTTGAGGATGGTGTGCTTCATCGGGAGCTCCTGGGGAAAGGGAAAGTCAGTCGTTGATCGTGGGCAGCTTCAACACCTGGCCCGGGCGGATCAGGTCGGGGTCGTCGAGCTGGTCGCGGTTGGCGTCGAAGATGGCGTGCCAGCGGCTGGCCTTGCCGTAGTGCTGCTGGGCGATCGCCGAGAGCGTGTCTCCCTTCTGCACGGTGTAGGTGCCGGCAGCGGTATCCGCGGGAACGGTGTCGGCGTTGCCCCGGACGTTGGAGAAGTCGGCATTTCCGGAGCCGGACTTGCCGCTGGCCGGCACGGTGTCGGCCTGGCCCTTCACGTTGGAGAAGTCGGCCTTCTTGCTGCCGCCGGCGCTTGCGCTGGGCCGCAGCGAGAGATCGCCGGGGTCCTTCGGGGTTTGTGGTGACATGCATGCGCTCCTGCGCCGTGGGGTGGCGGCAGGCTCGCATCGCGGACGTTAAGACAGCATCGTGCTGGCGTGACGGCCGGGTTCAGGTACCGCGGGTTACTGGCGCGGATCGCGCAGGGGCGGCGGCGCGGGGCGATCGGGGGTCGCGCGCCAGGGGTTGATGTCGAGCCCGCCGCGGCGCGTGTAGCGCGCCTCCACCGACAGCGATTGCGCGCCGCAACACGCCAGCAGGTCGACGAAGATGCGCTCGACGCACTGCTCGTGGAACTCGGCGTGGTCGCGGAACGAGACCAGGTAGCGCAACAGGCCGGCGCGGTCGATCCGCGGCCCGCGGTACGCGATGCGCACGCTGGCCCAGTCCGGCTGGCCGGTGACCGGGCAATTGGATTTCAGCAGGTCCGAACGCAGCACTTCGTCGGTGCCGTCGCCGGCATCGGCATGCAGGTGCGCGGGATTCGGCGGGCCGTAGTCGTCGATCCCGAGGTCGAGCGCATCGAGCAGGAAACCCGCGTCGGCGCCGGCGGCGACCGGCGGCAGGCCCTCGGCCACGCCGACGACACCACCGGCCGCATGCGACAGGTCGGCGCCGATGCGCTCGCGCACCGCCGCGGCATCGTCGAAGCGGGTGGCGTTGAAGGAGTTGAGGTAGAGCTTCAGCGACTTGGATTCCACCAGTCGCGGTGTATCGGCCGGTACCGACAGCGTGAGCGTCGCGACCATCGGCTTGCCGCGCGGGTCCAGCCACGACACTTCGTAGGCATGCCAGCGGTCGGCGCCGGTGAACGGCAGCGCGTCACCGGCAATGCCGAGCGACGTCCGTCCCTGCGTGCGTTCGATCGGGAACAGCAGGCCCGCGTCGTAATGCCGCGGGTAGTCGACGTGGCGGCCCAGCGGCAGGTCGTTGACGGGGCGGTCGGGCATGGCGCGATCTTACCGCTCAGCCGCGATGTTCGAGGGCCAGGTATTCGGCCGAACGCATCTCGATCAGGCGCGAAGCGGTGCGTTCGAACGCGCCGGCCAGGCGCTCTCCGGTGTAGAGCGCCATCGGCGGCGCCGCGGCGCTGCAGACCAGGTTCACATGGCGATCGTAGAGCTCGTCGACCAGGATGACGAAACGGCGCGCGGCATCGTCGGTGCGCGCATCCATCACCGGGATTCCGCCCAGCAGCACGGTGTGGAATTCGCACGCGATCTCGATATAGTCGGCGGCCGCGCGCGGGCCTTCGCACAGCGCGGCGAAATCGAACCAGGCCATGCCGTCGAAGCGCGCACGCACCGCGATCCGGCGACCGTCGAGCTGGATGCTGCCGTGGCGGTGCCGGCCGTCGACCAGGATGCTGTCGCCGCCGAGCGCAAGCCAGCGCGCTTCGAGCCAGGCGTCGGATTCCGCGTCCAATGGTTGCCGGTAGACCGGTGAGCGGGTCAGCGCGCGCAACCGGTAATCCTGCGGGCTGTCCAGGTGCAGCACCGCGCACCGGTGTTCCAGCAACGCGATCGCCGGCAGGAAGCGCGCGCGCTGCAACCCGTCCTTGTACAGCCCGGACGGCGCGATGTTGGAGCTGGTGACCAGCACCACGCCCTCGGCGAACAGGCGTTCGAGCAACCGGCCCAGCAACATCGCGTCGCCGATGTCGCTGACGAAGAATTCGTCGAGCACCAGCACCCGCAGCTGCGCGCGCCATTCGCGCGCGATCGCCGCCAGCGGATCGCGCTCGCCGGCGTGCGCGCGCAGCCGCTCGTGCACCGAGCGCATGAAGCGGTGGAAGTGGGTGCGGCGCTTTTCCGCGAGCGGCAGGCCTTCGAAGAACAGGTCGATCAGGAAGGTCTTGCCGCGGCCGACGCCGCCCCACAGGTACAGTCCGCGCGGCGCCTGCGGACGCTGCCCGAACAGCCGCCCCAGCCAGCCGCCGGCCGTGGCGGGGTCGAGCAGCGCGGCGTGGATGCGGTCGAGTTCGCGCAGCGCCGGGTGCTGGGCCGGGTCGTCCAGCCAGTCGCCACGGGCGACGCCCGCGGCATAGCGCTGCGAGGGCAGCGCCGCGCCCGCATCAAGCATGCGGCAGCCAGTCCCGGATGCCGTTGCGGATCGCGCCGCGCAGGTCCAGCAGCTTGCGGTGGAAGAAGTGGCTGGTGTCGGGCATGCGCACCAGTTGCGGCGGATGCGGCAGCGACTGCACCCAGGCCTGCACGGCCTCCGGGTCGACGATCTCGTCGGCGTCGCCCTGGATCACCAGCCACGGGCAGGACGGCGGCACGATCCTCTTGAAATCCCAGCTGCGGCCGACCGGCGGTGCGATCGAGAGCAGCGCCGAGGGCTGCAGTTCCGCAGCCATGCGCAGCGAGACGTAGGCGCCGAAGCTGAAACCGGCCAGCCACAGCGCCGCGCCGGGCCGCTGCGCCCGCGCCCACGCGACGACCGCGCGCAGGTCGTCGCACTCGCCTTCGCCGTCGTCGAAACTGCCTTCGGAGGCGCCGACGCCGCGGAAGTTGAAGCGCACGGTCTCCACGCCGCATTCGCGCAGTGCGCGCGCGGCCATGGTCACGACCTTGTTGTGCATGCTGCCGCCCTCGGTGGGCAGCGGGTGGCAGATCACCGCCACCACCGCCTTCGGCGCTTCGGCGGGGTCGACCGCGACCTCGAGCGCGCCGGCAGGGCCGGCGAGGATCACAGCTGCGACAGCATCCAGTCGACGGTGGCGATGACCTGCTCGTCGGTGAGCGCCGGGTTGCCGCCCTTGGCCGGCATCACGCCGCCGTCCGGACCGGTGTAACCGTCGATCGCGTGCTTGTGCAGCACGTCCTTGCCCTGCGTCAGGCGCGCGGTCCAGTGGGCCTTGTCCAGGGTCGGGGCATTGCCGGCGCCGGTGCTGTGGCAGCCGGTGCACAGGTTGCCGTAGATCACCGAGCCGTCCAGGGTGCCGCCGTAGGCGACCTGCGAGGCAGCGGCGGACGCGGCTGCCGCAGTGGCCGCGGCCTGCGCGGCGGCACCGGTGGCGCCGGCGTAGACCGCGCCTTCCGGCGCGATGCGGGCCTGCTCGGCGGCCTGCGCCTGCGGCGTGACCTCCGGCGGGATCAACCCGTTGAGGTGGCTGGCCAGCAGGATCAGCCCGAAGGTGACCACCGCCAGGAAGCCCAGCACCATCGAGAAACGCTTGAGGAAGTCGAGGTCGTAATTGCGCACGATCCACCCATCAGTCGCGGCCTGGCCGCTTGAGTCCAATTGAATGCCACCTTCGGTCGGAACCACCCCGCTCGGAACAGTGGCGCGCCCGGAGGGATTCGAACCCCCGACCAATGGCTTCGGAAGCCACTACTCTATCCGGCTGAGCTACGGGCGCGGGGGCCGTTCCACGGCGTCATGCCGACCGCAGGACGCCATTCTCGCAGATTGCGCGGGAGCGCGCGAACCGCCACCACGGGGCGGGGCTTGCTACGCTGGCAGGCCATGAGCGATGACGCATTCCCGGCCGCCGCCGCACCCGAGTGGAAGCGGCGCCTGCGGCTGTACTGGCAACTTGTCCGCGGCGACCGCCCGATCGGCTGGCTGCTGTTGCTGTGGCCGACCTGGTGGGGCCTGTGGCTGGCGGCCGACGGCAGGCCACCGTTGTGGCCGCTGGTGGTCTTCACCCTGGGCGTCTGGCTGACGCGCTCGGCCGGCTGCGTGATCAACGACTACGCCGACCGCTGGCTGGATCCGCAGGTCGAGCGCACCCGTGCACGGCCGCTGGCGGTCGGATCGGTGTCCGGGCGCGAGGCGCTGGCGGTGTTCGCGGTGTTGATGCTGGTGGCGTTCGCGCTGGTGCTGACGCTCAACCGCCTGACCGTCTACCTGAGCGTCGTCGGCGTGCTGCTCGCGGCCAGCTATCCCTACCTCAAGCGCTATACCTACCTGCCGCAGGTCTACCTCGGCATGGCGTTCGGCTGGGGCATCCCGATGGCATTCGCGGCGATCCGGGGCGAGGTGCCGCCGATCGCCTGGGTGCTGTACGTGGCCAACATCTTCTGGGCCACCGCCTACGACACCTGGTACGCGATGGTCGACCGCGACGACGACATCCGCGTGGGAGCCAGGTCGACCGCGATCCTGTTCGGCGACATGGACCTCGTGGCGCAGGGCGTGCTCTACGCGCTGGTGTTCGTGGCGCTGGCGCTGGTCGGGCGCGACGCGCAGCTGGGTGAGCCGTACTGGTGGGCGCTCGGCGTGGCGGTGCTGCTGGTGGCGTACGAATTCGTGATCGCGCGGAACCGTGATCGTGCGGGCTGCTTCAAGGCATTCCTGCACAACCATTGGGTCGGCGCGACCATCTTCGTCGGCATCGCGCTCGGGTTGTGGCGCTCCCCGTAGGGCCCGGCTCTACGACTCACGGCACCCGCGCGCACACCCAGGCATCGACGCGAGCCACGCCGGCGCGGTGCAGCGCATCCGCGGCCGCATGCAGTGTCGCGCCTGTGGTCATGACATCGTCGACCAGCGCGACGTGCGCGGGCACTTCCACGGCGCCGCTCGCCGCGAACGCACCGCGCAGGTTGCGTTGGCGTTCGCCGGCGTGCAGCTCGGACTGCGGCGCGGTCGCACGCCGGCGCAACAGGAGCTCGTGGCGCAGCGGCAGGGCGAGCGCGCGGGCCAGCGGTTTCGCCAGTTCCAGTGCCTGGTCGTAGCCGCGCTGGCGCAGGCGCGCGCGATGCAGCGGTACCGGCACCAGGGCCAACGGCCGCGGAGCGGTCGCGCAGGCCTCGAACATCAGTTGCGAGAGCAGCCGTCCGGCGGCGAAGTCGCGATGGAACTTGAAGCGCGGCAGCCAGCGGTCCAGCGGTGCGGCGTAGAGGAAAGGGGCGAGGGCAAACCGCAGTGGCGACGGGTGGTGCTGGCAGCGGCCACACAGCGATCCGGGCCCGGCCGCGGCCAGCGGCAGGGCGCAGGCCAGGCAGGCCCGATGGTTCCAGGGCAGGCGGGCCCTGCAACCCGGGCACAGGTCGTGCATGCCGGCACCCGGTTCGCCGCATCCCAGGCAGCGCGGCCGCCACGGCGGGCACGGCAGCCAGTGTCGCCGCCCGTCAACCGGCAAGGCCGCGTTGCGGTTGACAGGGTCGGGCATGCTTTCCAGACTGCTCGATCCGAGCCTCTGTCGCCGTCAGGAAATGCCCATGTCCGCTGTCAGCCAAGCGCCGCTCCGCCACGACTGGAGCCGGGAAGAAGTGCTGGCGCTGTTCGCGCTGCCCTTTCCCGAGTTGCTGTACCGCGCCGCCGGCGTGCACCGCCAGCATTTCGACCCGACCCAGGTCCAGGTCAGCACCCTGCTGTCGGTCAAGACCGGGGGCTGCCCGGAGGACTGCGGTTATTGCCCGCAGGCCGCGCGCTACCACACCGGGGTCGACGCCACCAAGCTGATGGCGACCGAGGACGTGGTGGAGAAGGCCCGGCAGGCCAAGGCCGCCGGCGCCTCGCGCTTCTGCATGGGCGCGGCCTGGCGTTCGCCCAAGGACCGCGACATCCCCAAGGTCGCGGCGATGATCCAGGAGGTGAAGGCGCTCGGGCTCGAGACCTGCGCGACCCTGGGCATGTTGTCGGAACCGCAGGCCCACGCGCTCAAGGCGGCCGGCCTCGACTATTACAACCACAACCTCGACACCGCACCCGAGTTCTACGGCGAGGTCATCCACACCCGCGAGTTCCAGGACCGCCTCGATACCCTGTCGCACGTGCGCGACGCCGGCATGAAGACCTGCTGCGGCGGAATCGTCGGCATGGGCGAGAGCCGTGCGCAGCGGGCCGGCCTGCTGCATGCGCTGGTGACGCTGCCGTCGCATCCGGATTCGGTGCCGATCAACCGCCTGGTGCAGGTGGAAGGCACGCCGCTGGCCGGAACCGCCGAGCTGGACCCGTTCGAGTTCGTGCGCACGATCGCGGTCGCCCGGATCCTGATGCCGAAGTCGATGGTGCGGCTGTCGGCCGGGCGCGAGTCGATGAGCGACGAACTGCAGGCACTGTGCTTCGCCGCCGGCGCCAACTCGATCTTCTACGGCGAGAAACTGCTCACCACCGGCAACCCCGACACCGATCGCGACATGGCGCTGTTCGCGCGCCTGGGCCTGGTGCCGATGCCGATCCAGGTCGATGCGCCGGAGCATGACCGCGCCGGCACCATCCATGCCACCATCACCGGCGTGCCCACCACCGCCGTCGCCTGACCTCCGGCCATCGCCCCTATGTCCCGTCCCCGCATCCAGGACCGCATCGAAGCCCAGCGACTCGAACGCGAGGCGCACGGCAGGACCCGGGTGCGCCGCACCGTGGTGCGCCGCGACGGCGTGGGGTGCGAGGTGGACGGACGCTGGCTGCTCGACTTCTGCGGCAACGACTACCTCGGCCTGGCCCAGCATTTCGCGGTGGTCGATGCGCTGCAGGACAGTGCCGCGCGCAACGGCGCCGGCGGCGTCGCTTCGCACCTGGTGTGCGGTCACCATGCCGCGCACGATGCGCTCGAACGCGAAGTGGCCGACTGGCTCGGCGCCCCGCGTGCGCTGCTGTTCGGCAGCGGCTACGCCGCCAACCTCGCGGTGCTGCAGTCGCTGCTCGGCGACGGCGACATGTGCGTGCAGGACAAGCTCAACCACGCCAGCCTGATCGATGCCGCGCGCCTGTCGGGTTGCCGCCTGCGGCGCTATCCGCATGGCGACGCCGAGGGCGCGATCCGGCAGCTGCGCGCGCAGCCGGAAGGCGCGGCGATGATCGCCACCGACGGCGTCTTCAGCATGGACGGCGATGTCGCGCCGCTGCGCCAGCTGGCGCTGGTGGCGCGTGCGCAGCATGCACTGATGTACGTGGACGATGCGCATGGTGTCGGCGTACTCGGCCCGGACGGTCGCGGCAGCGTGGCCGCGGCCAGGCTCGACGTCGGCCAGGTGCCGTTGCAGCTGGCCACCCTGGGCAAGGCGCTGGGCAGCTACGGCGCCGTGGTCTGCGGCGACGCCGCGCTGGTGCAGCACATCGCCGAGACCGCGCGCCCGTACATCTACACCACCGCGCTGCCGCCGGCGCAGGCGGCGGCCTCGCTGGCGGCGGTGCGGCTCGCGCGCCGCGAGCAGTGGCGCCGCGACAAGCTGCAGGAATCGATCGCGCATTTCCGTGCCGGCGCGCAGCAGCGCGGTTTGCCACTGCTGCCTTCCGACACCCCGATCCAGCCGCTGATGTGCGGCGACGACCGCGTCGCGACTGCACTGTCCGCCGCGCTCGAGGCGCGTGGTTTCTGGGTGGCGGCGATCCGCCCGCCGACCGTGCCCGAGGGCGGCGCGCGCCTGCGTATCACCCTCAGCGCCGGCCACGACCGCCTGCAGATCGACGCCCTGCTGCATATCCTGGAACAGGCGCGCGACACCCTCGCCGCGCGCCCGGCCGCGACGCCGGCATGACCACGGCGGCGCAGGACCGGCGCCGCGCGCTCGCGGCGATCGCGCTTGCATTGCTGTCGGCGCTGTTCTTCACCCAGACCTACCTGTTCAACCGGGCGATCGCCAACGACGGCGGGCACTGGGCCTGGACCGCGTCGTTGCGTTACCTGATCACGCTGCCGTTGCTGCTGCCGCTGATGCCGTGGCAGGGCGGCAGCGCGCCGGTGCTGCGCGCGATCCGAGCGCATCCGTGGGCGTGGCTGCGCTGCAGCGCGATCGGCTTCGTGCTGTTCTACGTGCTGTTGTCGTATGCGGCCGACAGCGGTCCGTCGTGGCTGGTCGCCGGCTCGTTCCAGTTCACCGTCATCGCGGGAATGCTGTGCGCGCCGTTCATCTATCGCCATTCGAAGGCCGGCGATGCCCGCAAGCGCATCCCGCGCGCGGCACTGGCGGTCGGCGTGCTGATCTTCGCCGGCGTGCTGCTGATGCAGGTCGGGCACGCGCACGGGCGCCTCGATCGCGCGGCGTGGATCGCACTGGCCTGCGTGCTCGGCTCGGCCCTGGCGTATCCGTTGGGCAACCGGTTGCTGCTGTTGCACCTGGAGCGCAGCGGCGAGCAGCTCAACGCCACCCAGCGGGTGTTCGGCATGACCCTGGCGAGCCAGCCGTTGTGGTGGCTGATCGCCGCGTTCGCCTGGTTGCAGGCCGGTGCGCCTTCGCTGCCGCAGGTGCTGCTCGCGGGCGGCGTGGCGCTCAGCGCCGGTGTGATTGCGACCATCCTGTTCTTCCAGGCCACCGGCATGGTCCGCGACAACCCGGTCGCGCTCGGCGCCGCCGAGGCGATGCAGGCGGCGGAACTGCTGATCACCACCGTGCTCGGCGTCTGGTTCCTGCACGAAGCGTGGCCGCGCGGGATCGCGCTGTGGGGCGCGCTGCTGGTGGTGCTGGGGATCGTCGCGTTCGCCTGGGTGGTGGCGCGGCCGCAGCCGGGTCGCGCGGCGGACGCGCGCGCGCTGCGCACGGATCGCGGCGCATGAACGGCACGCTGCATGTCGAGGTCGCCGGCAGCGGTCCGCCGCTGGTGCTGCTGCACGGCTGGGCGATGCACGGCGGCGTGTTCGCGCCGCTGGTCGAGCGCCTGCGCGGTCGCCGCACGCTGTACGTGGTCGACCTGCCGGGCCACGGCCATAGCCGCGATTGCGATGTACCGCTGCAATTGCAGCCCTGCGTCGATGCGATTGCCGCGGCGGTGCCCGCGGCGCCGTGGTGCGGCTGGTCGCTGGGCGGGCTGTTCGCATTGCATGCGGCGGCGACCCGTCCGCGACAGGTGCCCGCGCTGGCGATGCTGTGCGCCAGCCCGCGTTTCGTGCGTGGCGACGACTGGAGGTTCGGCGTGTCCGCGGAGATCTTCCGCGACTTCGCCGCCGGCCTGCGCAACGACTACCGCGGCACCCTCGATCGCTTCGTCGCGCTCGAAGCGTTCGGCTCGGAACACGCGAAGGACGAGATCCGCACCCTGCGCGACCAATTGTTCGCGCGCTGCGAGCCGACCGCGGCGGTGCTCGCGGATGGACTGGAGCTGCTCGAAACCACGGACCTGCGCGACGGGCTGCCGGCATTGCAGGCGCCGAGCCTGTGGCTGGCCGGGCGCCGCGACCGCCTGGTCGATCCGCGCGCGATGCGCGACGCCGCGGCGCTGTCGTCCAGGGCGTCGTTGCACGTGGTCGACCATGCCGGGCACGCGCCGTTCCTGACCCATGCCGATGAAGTCGCGACCCGGCTCACGACCTTCCTGGACGCATTGCCATGAATCGCGCCGGCACGGGGCATGGCGACACCTTCGACGCCCGCCAGGTACGCCGCGCCTTCTCGCGCGCCGCGCCAGGCTACGAGGCCGCCGCCACGCTGCAGCGCGAGGTCGAGGCGCAACTGCTGGAATCGCTCGATTACCATGCGGCGAAACACGGCGATGAGCGTCCGCCACAGCGCGTTCTCGACCTCGGCAGCGGCCCCGGCCGCGCCGCCACCGCGATGCGCGGGCGCTGGCCGAAGGCGCAGGTGCTGGCGATGGACCTGGCGCTGCCGATGCTGCGCGAGGCACGCCGGCGCGAAGGCTGGCACCCGCTGCGCCGCGGCATCGACCGCATCTGCGCCGACGCGCGCGCGTTGCCAGTGGCCGAAGGCAGCGTCGACCTGCTGTTCTCCAACCTGTGCCTGCAGTGGATCGAGGACCTGCCGGCGGTGTTCGCCGGCTTCCGTCGCGCGCTGCGTCCTGGCGGCATGCTGCTGGTATCGACCTTCGGCCCGGACACCCTGTACGAATTGCGCGCCGCGTTCGCGCACGCGGACGCGGAAGCGCCGCACGTGAGTCCGTTCGCGTCGATCGCGCAGTTCGGCGATGCGCTGATGCACGCCGGCTTCCGCGATCCGGTGCTCGATCGCGACACCGTCGTGACCCGCTATCCGGACCTGCCGGCGCTGATGCGCGAATTGCGCGCGCTCGGCGCCACCAATGCCCTGCGCGCGCGCCGGCATACGCTCACCGGCAAGGCCCGCTTCGCGCGCGCCGCCGCCGCCTATGCGCGCGAGTCAGGAGCCGCCGACAGCCTGCCGGCGACGTGGGAAACCATCACCGCGATGGCGTGGGCGCCGCCGGCGGGGGCGCCGATCCGCGAGCAGGGCGCCGAGATCGCCAGCTTCCCCGCCGCCCGAATCCCCATCCGCCGCCGCAGCGGCTAGAAGCAGGCATGCCTCCCTTCGTGAGGGGGCGCCGCGAGCACGGGCCTGCGAGTCGGGACACGCCGTGAATACATCCATGTAGGCTCGGCGCCGGCCCCTCACGGAGCGTAAATCGCAGCCGGCCGGACGCGGAAGATGACCCGTCCCTGGTACGGCGTGCCCTGCGGAATCGCGACGTAGCCATGGTCGCGCAGCCGCGCCTGCACGTGGGCGAAATTGTCCTGCTTGGTGAACCAGATCGCGTCCGCGTCGTAGTCGTCGCCGAGTTCGTCGGCCAGGTCCCCGTCGTACTCCGGGCTGAAACGTGGCTGCGGCTGCGGCAATGGCTGGCTCGACAGTTTCTCGACATCCACGCCCAGCTGCAGGTACAGGCTGTAGCGCGCCATGTCGTCGACGATCAGCACCTGGCTCACCGGGCCGGGCGCGCGCGCGGCGATCGCCCGTTGCCATGCTGCGCCGTCCTTGTGGGTCGGCCACAGCGAGGTCGCGAACTCCAGCGCCAGCAGCAGTGCCGCCCATGCCAGCAGCCAGCGCCAGCGCGGCAGCCCGCGTCCTTCGCCCAGACGCTGGCGCGCGACCAGCAGCGCCAGCGGAACGAACAACGGCAGGATGTACAGCGGCATCCGCGAACGCGACACGCAGAACACCAGCAGCGGCAACGCCACCCACAACGCCAGCAGCAACCCGGCGCGATCCTGTTCGCGGCCCTCGCGCGAACGCCATGCGCGCAGCCGCGCCGGCAGTCCACGCAACCAGCGCCACAGTGCCGGGGTCCACGGCAGGGTGCCGATCAGCAGGGCCGGTGCGTAGATCGCCAGCCAGCCGTACCACTCGCCATGGCGGTTGAAATCGTTGCTGGCGAGGCGGTCCACCACTTCGGCGCCCAGGAAGTAATCCAGCAACCCGGGATTGCGCATCACCACCGCCAGGTACCACGGCAGCGCGATCGCCGCGAACAGCAGCGGCCCCCACCACTGCAGTGCGCGCGGTCGCCGTTGCCCGGAGGCGCCGGTCGCCGGCGTCAACAGATCGAAGCCGAACACCGCCAGCAGCGGCAGCAATCCAGGCGGCCCCTTGGTCAGGAACGCCAGGCCGAAGCCGGCCCACATCAGCGCCAGCCAGCGCCGCGCGCGCGCGCGGGCATCGAAGCGTCCCTCGCCGAAGCGCGCCTCGACGAAACCCCACATCGCCAACGCCTCGCAGGCCGCAAGCAGATAGTCGGTGGTGATCAGCTGCGCCGCGCCGAACGGCAGCAGCATGGTCGCGAAGGCCAGCGCCGCCTGGCGTTCGCTGCCCGGCGCAAGCCGCTTCGCCATGCGCCACGCCAGCCATGCGCACAACAGGTAGGACAGGCTTGCCGGCAGCCGCGCCGACCATGGCGAGGGCCCGAAGGTCGCGACGCTGGCGGCGATCGCCCAGTAGGTGAGCGGCGGCTTGGTCCAGTGCGCGACTTCCTCGCTGCGATGCGGCTCCAGCCAGTTGCCGCTGTCGAGCATGTGCATCGCGACGTTGGTGTAGCGGCCCTCGTCCGGATCCCAGATGCCGCGCATGCCCGGCAACAGCAGCGCCAGTACCAGCGCGAGCGCTGCGATCCACGCAGAGGGAGACCAGGTCGCGGGCGAGCGCATCCAGTCCGGTTTCGTCATGCCGCGGTTTCCGCGAACGGCAGGGCGTCCAGGTCGACGTTGCCGCCGCTCAGCACCACGCCCACCCGGCGCCCGGCGAAACGCTCGCGCTGCCGCAGCACCGCCGCCAGCGCGATCGCCGACGAAGGTTCCACCAGCAGCTTCAGCCGCGTCCACAGCAGGCGCATCGCGGCGATGGTGTCGACATCGTCGACCACCACCGCCTGCGCGCCGTGCGCACGCAGGATCTCGAAACCGGGGGCGCCGAGGGTGCCGCGCAGGCCGTCGCAGATCGTGTCCGGCACGAAGTCGACGCTGCGCCGGCCGGCCGCGAGCGAGACCGCGGTATCGGCGGCGCCGCGCGGTTCCGCCAGCACCAGCGCGCAGCCCGGCGCCAGCGCGGCGATCGCCAGCGCGCAACCGGACGCCAGGCCGCCGCCGCCGACCGGCGTCACCAGCGCATCGAGGCCGCCGACGGCGTTGAGCAGTTCCAGCGCGACCGTGCCCTGGCCTGCGATCACGCGCGGGTCGGTATAGGGATGCACGAAGGTCGCGCCGGTGTCGGCCTGCACCTGCGCGGCCATCGCTTCGCGCGCGGCGATGGTCGGCGCGCAGCGGTGCAGGGTGGCGCCATAGGCCGCGATCGCCGCCAGCTTCGCGGCGACGGCGCCTTCCGGTACCACCACGTGGCTGGGAATGCCGCGGGTGCGCGCGGCCAGCGCCAACGCACCACCGTGGTTGCCCGAGGAATGGGTGACCACGCCGCGCGCAGCCTCGGCCTCGGTCAACGACCAGACCGCATTGCAGGCGCCGCGGAACTTGAACGCGCCGGCGCGCTGCAATGGCTCGCACTTGAAATGCAGTTCGCAGCCGGCCAGTTCGTCCAGGGCACGCGAACGCAACACCGGGGTGACATGCGCGTGCGGCGCGATCCGTGCCGCGGCGGCGAGCACGTCCTCGAAGGTGGGGAGCGACAAGCGGGTTTCGTCCATGCCCAATCGTATCGCCAGGAACAACCGTTCAGGAACCGCGGCGGCGGATGCGGCAGGATTAAGCACGCATTCAATGCCTGCCGTCGATGCTGGGGGCATCCGACAGGGGACACGTCCATGATCCGCAAGCTCCTTCCCGCGCTCGCCGCCGCCATGCTGGCCGGCTGCGCCAGCTACCAGTACCGGGGCGGGGCCGGCGGCGATTACTACTACGGCCAGCCGACGACGGAGTACCGCTATTACGGTTCTCCCTACGGTTATTACGGCGGCTACGGCTATCCGTACGGCGGCAGCATCGGTTACGGCTATTACCGTTCCTACCCGGGCTGGTATGGCTATCCACGGCACTCCGGCGGCCATTCGAATGGCCACCATGGCCCCCGGCCCGGCGGCGACGGCGACGGCGACCAGGACAGCAACCCGCAGGACGACCAGCAGGCCGACCAGCCGCGCCCGCCGTGGCGCGACCTGGGTCGCCTCGACCCATCGCAGCGCGCCCATGTCCAGGCCAAGCGGCCGATGCCCATGGCTGAACGCGAGGCTTCCTCGCCCGTCCGCCGTGCCGTGCCGGGCGCGGTCGGCATCGATCGGCCGCGCGCGCGGCGGCCGAAACGGGACGGCGATCCCGTTTCCCTTCCCTGAGTACCCTTGCGTGCGTTGGCGCGCATGTCCAAGCTAACGCCACCATGTGACCCGCTGCGTCGCTTCACGCCCCATCCCGGGTCACACGCTCCAGGTCACACGCTCCATGTCGATACCCGGCGGGGATCTCCGGATCCCCCCTGTTCCGTTACCCCGCCGGGTGTCGGCGCCTTTCAGGGCGCTGTCGACGAAAAAAGTGAGGGGCCGACGCCCCCCGACGTCGACCCCTCGTTGCTTCCCCGGTATGCGCTTGGGCCAGCCCTGTTCCAACCTGGCCCCGATGCGCCCCTGTCGCCTCTGCCACCCCGGGTGCAATCGGATAGACGCAGGAACCGTGCCAACTCCCCGGCGCGCGATAATGGCCCCCGATGAGCAACCCCGACTTCCACCGCTATGACGTGATCGTGGTCGGCGGCGGCCACGCCGGCACCGAGGCCGCGCTGGCGGCCGCCCGGGCGGGCGCGCGCACGCTGCTGCTGACCCACAACATCGAGACCGTCGGCGCGATGAGCTGCAATCCGGCCATCGGCGGCATCGGCAAGGGCCACCTGGTCCGCGAAATCGATGCGCTCGGCGGGATCATGGCGCGGGCCGCGGACGCGGCCGGCATCCAGTGGCGCCGGCTCAACGCCTCGAAGGGTCCGGCGGTGCGCGCCACCCGCTGCCAGGCCGACCGCGCGCTGTATCGCGCCTTCATCCGCCGCGCGGTCGAGGCCGAGCCCAACCTCGCGATCTTCCAGGCGCCGGTCGACGACCTCGTCATCGAAGGCGACCGCGTCATGGGCGCCATCACCAACACCGGCCTGCGCTTCGAGGCGCCGGCGGTGGTGCTGACCGCGGGCACCTTCCTGGCGGGAAAGATCCACGTCGGCGAAACCCAGTACGCCGCCGGACGCATGGGCGATCCGCCGGCGACCACGCTGGCGGCGAAGCTGCGCGAGCGTCCGTTCGTGGTCGACCGCCTGAAGACCGGCACGCCGCCGCGCATCGACGGCCGGACGCTGGATCATTCGGTCATGGAAGTGCAGCCGGGCGACGACCCGCGCCCGGTGTTCTCGTTCATGGGCTCGCGCGCCGATCATCCGCGCCAGGTGCCGTGCTGGATCACCCACACCAGCGAGCGCACCCACGCGATCATCCGCGGCGCGCTGCACCGTTCGCCGCTTTACAGCGGGCAGATCGAAGGCGTCGGCCCGCGCTACTGCCCGTCGATCGAGGACAAGGTGGTGCGCTTTGCCGACAAGGCCTCGCACCAGGTGTTCGTCGAGCCCGAGGGCCTGGACGTCGCCGAGATCTATCCCAACGGCATTTCCACTTCGCTGCCGTTCGACGTGCAGCTGGAACTGGTGCATTCGATCCGCGGCTTCGAAAACGCGCACATCACCCGTCCGGGCTATGCGATCGAGTACGACTTCTTCGACCCGCGCGGGTTGAAGGCTTCGCTGGAAACCAAGTCGGTGTCCGGCCTGTTCTTCGCCGGCCAGATCAACGGCACCACCGGTTACGAGGAGGCCGCCGCGCAGGGGCTCATTGCCGGGCTCAACGCCGCGCGCTTCGTGCGCGGACTGGACGCGTGGTCGCCGCGCCGCGACCAGGCCTACATCGGCGTGTTGATCGACGATCTCATCACCCAGGGCACGACCGAGCCGTATCGCATGTTCACCTCGCGCGCCGAGTACCGGCTGCAATTGCGCGAGGACAACGCCGACCTGCGGCTGACCGGCATCGGTCGCGGACTCGCGCTGGTCGACGATGCGCGCTTCGCCGCGTTCGAGCGCAAGCGCGACTCGGTCGAGCGCGAGACCACGCGCCTGGGCGCGTTGTGGGCGTCGCCGGCGAATGCGCTCGGCGGCGAGCTCGCGACCATCCTCGGCCTGCCGCTGTCGCGCGAGACCAATGCGCTCGACCTGCTCAGGCGCCCGGAGCTCGACTACGCGACACTGCTGTCGCTACCCTCGCTGGCACCGGCCGTGGCCGAGGCGGAGGTCGCCGAACAGGTCGAGATCGGGGTGAAGTATTCCGGCTACCTCGATCGCCAGCGCGAGGAAATCGCGCGCCAGCAGCGCCACGAGACCACCGCCATCCCGCAGGGCTTCGCCTATGCACAGGTGCGCGGCCTCTCGGCGGAGCTGCAGCAGAAACTGGAGCGCGTGCGCCCCGAAACCGTCGGCCAGGCCCAACGCATTCCGGGCATGACCCCCGCCGCCATCTCGTTGCTGCTCGTCCACCTGTCCCGCCCTCGGGAGTTCCCATGCGCAAGCTAGCCTTTCTCCTCCTTCCGCTCGCCCTCGCCGCCTGCAGCCGCGATACGCAGGCGCCTGCGGCATCGGCACCCGCTGCGGCCGACCTGGCCGGGCCCTACGCCGTCCACGACTGGCCGCTGCCTTCCACCATCGGCTCGGCCCAGCCCGACCTGGCGGTGACGCCGGACGGACGCATCCTGCTCAGCTGGACCAGCAGCATCGCGGGACGGCGCAATGCGCTGCAGTTCGTCGCTATGGGCGACAACGGCCGCTGGGAAAGCGACGCGCGCACCATCGTGGTCGGCAACTCGTTGATGGTGAACTGGGCCAATGTGCCCCATATCGCGCAGACCGCGGACGGCGCGCTGTGGGTGCAGTTCCTGCAGAAACGCGGCGAAGGCCATGCATCCGACGTGGTGCTCAGCCGTTCTTCGGACGGCGGCTTCAACTGGAGCCCGCCGGTGCCGGTGAACGACGACGGGGTCGAGGCCGAACACGGTTTCGCCGCGCTGTGGCCGGCGACCCGCGACAGCATCGGCGTGGCCTGGCTCGATGGCCGCGACAATGCCGGCGGCGAAATGCACCACGGCAGCGGCGACCACGAAGGCCGCACCGCATTGCGCGCCGCGGTGTTCGACATGAACCTGCAGCGCAGCGGCGAGTCGGTGGTCGATGCCAGGACCTGCGACTGCTGCCAGACCGAGATCGCTGCCACCTCGCGCGGCGCGCTGCTGGCCTACCGCGACCGCAGCGACAAGGAAGTCCGCGACATCGCAGTCACGCGTTACGACGGCAAGGCCTGGGCCGAGCCGGTGCCGGTGCACGCCGATGGCTGGGTGATGCCGGGATGCCCGGTCAACGGTCCGTCGGTCGCCGCCAACGGCGACGACGTCGTGGTCGGCTGGTACACCGAGGCCGGCGGCAAGCCCACCGTGCAGCTGGCGCACAGCACCGATGCCGGCGACAGCTTCACCGCGCCGGTCGTGCTGGAGCAGGGCGATGCGGTGCAGGGCCGGGTGGCGGTCGCGCTCGATGCGCAGCAGGCCTGGGCGCTGTGGATCCGCGAGGACGCGAACGGCCAGTCGCTGTGGCTGTCGCGGCGCACGCCCGACCTGTCGCGCGAACTGCAACGCATCCAGGTGTCGAAGCTGCAGGGCCGCGGCAAGGCCACCGGCTTCCCGCAGGTCGCATTGCGCGACGGCAGCGCCTACATCGCCTGGACCGACATCATCGACGGCGCCCCGCACCTCCGCGGCGCCATCGTCACCCAGCCGTAGGCGCGAGCACCCGGGCCGGCAGGAACAGCAGCGCGCGCAGGAACGCAAACAGCGCGCCGAAGGTGATCCCGATCAGCCGGAACGGCAGCGACAGCAGCCACACGAACGGCCACGCCACCAGGGCAAGCAACGCCAGCGGCCAGCACAGCACGAACAGCAGGCACCACAGCAGGAAGCCTTTCATCGACAGTCGCTCCGTATCGGTTACGGCAGGAATCGTACAACCTCAGCGCTTGCGGCCCTTGCCCTGCGGCTTCGCGATCCTGGTCGCCGGCAGCGCATCCGCCGTGGCCCGCAACAGCTTGCCCAGCGCCTCGCCGTCGTCCAGGTCCTCGACCAGCAGCCACGGCTTGGCCTGCGGATAAGGCGGCACCCCGGGCGGCGAACCGCCCAGCAGCGCCTTTCCCACCGGCGTCGGCTTCAACAGCAGCTGGTCGTCGCAGATCAGCGCGACGATCTTGCCGTCCAGCCACAGCCCCCACTCGCCGAACATGCGCTTGTGCACCAGCGCGCGGCCGAGGCCGGTCTGGTCGACGACGTATTCGACGAAGCCGGGATCCGAGGACATGGAGGTCGGCGGGGCCGCGCCTCAGCGCGGCGCCAGCTCCTCGCGGAACGCAGCGGTGTTCGACGGCCTGCCGAGGAAGTCCTCGATCAGCGCGGCCGCCGGCTTCGACCCGCCCGGATCCAGCACCGCCTCGCGATACGCGAGCGCAGTCGCCGGGTCGCGCAGGCCCGCGGCCTTGAAGCGTGTGGCCAGGTCCAGCGCGATCGCCTTCGACCAGACATAGGTGTAGTAGATCGCCGAATAGCCGTTGAGGTGGCCGAATGCCGCATACATGTGCGCATCGGGGCTTTCCGGCACGGTCGCGTAGTGGTTGTACTGGCTGCGGTAGACCTCGCTCAGGTCGTAACCCTCGGGCAGGCCGCCGTAGTACGCCAGCGACACCGCCGAGAAGCCGAGCTGGCGCTTCCACGAGCCGGCCTCGCCGAACTTGCGCCCGGCGTTCATCTTTTCCACCAGCGCCTGGGGGATGGGCTCACCGGCTTCATTCGACGCGAATGTCTTCAGGGTGTCGTAGTTCCAGGTCCATTCCTCGAGCAGCTGTGACGGCGCCTCGATGAAGTCCCACTCCAGCGTATCCATCGACTGCGAAGCGAACTGCTGGTGGCCGGAGTACAGCGTATGCAGCAGGTGCCCGAACTCGTGGAGAAAGGTGGTGACGTCCTCGTGGTCCATCGGCCCGGTGGCGGGGAAGTTGGTCACCAGCGCCGCGACCGGCACCTGCCGTCCTTCCAGTCCGTTGCGGATCGTGAACTGCGCGGCATGGCTGTACTTGCCTTCCCGCGGCGACAGGTCGAGGTAGAAGCGGCCGACCAGGCGTTCGCCATCGCGCAGCTCCCACGCGGTCACGCCGGGTGCCCACACCTCGGTCTTCCACGGCTCGATGGCGCTGCCGAACAGGTCGTGGACGAGCCCGAAGATTCCGGCCTGGGCCTTGTCGAGGGTGAAGTACTGGCGCACCAGCGCACTGTCGACGTCGTATTGTTCCTTGCGCACCAGCCGACCGAGATAACTCGAGTCCCAGGGCTCGATCCGGGCCTGCGGTTCGATCCGCTGCAGCCGTGCAAGCAGCTTCGCCTGGTCGGCGGCGGCGCCGATGGAAGCGGCGGCGTTGACTTCGTCGAGGAACGCGCGTGCGCGTGCCGGCGTGCCGATCATCTTGTCCGCGGTGACGAGCGCGGCATAGTTGGCATAGCCCAGGGTCGAGGCCAGCTCGGCGCGTTCGGCGATCAGCTTGCGCAACACTTCGACGTTGGCCGGGTACGCGCGGTTGAGGAACGCCAGGTAGACCGCCTTGCGGGTGGCGCGGTTGTCGGCGTAATCGATGATCGGGAACACGTCCGGGTAGGCCGTGGTGAGGTGGATCTTCCCGTCGGCACCCGGCTTGTGCGCATCGAGATAGTCCTGCGGCAACCCGGCCAGCGCATCGGCGCCGTCGAGCACGATGTCGCCCTGGTACTCGGAGATGTTGCGGTCGAACGCCAGCCCGGTGTTGGTGATCTGCTTGTTGAGCTCGGCGATCCTGGTGCGGGTGGCCGCATCCCTGTCGACGCCGGCCAGGCGGTACTGCATCAGCCGCTTGCCGAGGATGAAGGCGGTGGCCTCGTCGAGGCCGTCCGTCGGGATCGCCGAGAGCCGGTCGTAGATCGGGCGCGACAGCGACAGGTCGGTGCCGATCGCGGACATCCGCTCCGAGCATGCCTGCGCCGCGTCGCGCACCGGCTTGGCGGTGTTGGTCTGGGCGATGAAGTACATCGTCCCGCCCATCGCGTTGACCAGGTTGTTGAGCGAGTCGTAGCTGCGGAAGTCGGTATCGATGGTGGCTGCGCCGGTGCGTGCCGCGAGGTCGCCCATCAACCGCTTCGCGAGGGTATCCGCCGCGTCGCAGCGCGCAGCGACCGCGGCCGCATCGGCCGGGACCAGATTCACGGTCGCCAGGAAGGCGTCGCTGTCGGCTTGCGCCTGCGGAACGGCCGCGAGGGCAGGACTGATCGAAACGGCCAACACGGCCGCGGCAACAAACAAACGCATGGCATTCCCCCAGTTGATGTCAGGCCGCGACCGGCCGCCGGCGATACCACGCATGGTACGCAATTGTCAGCACGGCGAGGAACGGAACGCCGTAGATCAGCGTCATGCGGAATTCTTCGGTGAAAGCGGTGGTGACCAGCACGGCCAGGATCAGCACCGCGCCAGCCGCGCTGGTGTACGGATAGCCCCACATGCGGAACCCGGTCGCCGCCGGGTGCCGGCGGCGGAAGAACAGGTGGGTGACGAAGATCATCAGCCAGGTGAACAACGCGCCGAAGATCGAGATCGAGATCATCACGATGAATGACGAGTCGGGCAGCACCGCGTTGACCACGGCCGCAACCGCGATGCCCGCGCACGACAGCAGCAGCGCGCGCAACGGCACGCCACGCGCGTTGACCTCGCCCAGCTTGCGCGATGCGTAACCACCGCGCGACAGGCTGAACATCATCCGCGTGGTGATGTAGAGCTGGCTGTTCATGGCCGACAGCGCCGCGACCAGCACCACCAGGTTGATCAGTCCGGTTGCGCCGGGGATATGCGTCGCCGCCATCACCTTGACGAACGGGCTGCCGGCGGTGCCCGCCGTGTTCCACGGAATGACCGCGAGGATCAACGCCAGCGTCAGCAGGTAGAAGACCACCAGCCGGAACACCGTGGCCTTGAACGCGCGCGTGATCGCACGTTGCGGATCGCGCGCCTCGCCGGCGGCGACCGCGATCATCTCGATGCTGAGGTAGCTGAAGATCGCGACGATCACCGCCACCCACATGCCCCACACGCCGTTCGGGAAGAAGCCGCCGTGCGCGGTGTAGTTGGCGAAGCCGACGCCGGACGCCGCCGGCGCACCCGCGATGAAATACGCACCGAGCAGCAGGAAGGCCACGATCGCCAGGATCTTGAACATCGAGAACACGTATTCGACCGCGCCGAACATGTTCACGTGCACCGCATTGATGCCGATCAGCCCGGCCGAGAAGCCGACGATCCAGTACCACCCGGGCAGGGTCGGGAACCAGTACTGCATGTACAGCGCGACCGCGCTGATCTCGGTGCCGATGGCCAGCACGATCGACGACCAGTAGGCATAGCGCACCAGGAAACCGGCCAGTGGAGAGAGGTAGTACTCCGCATAGGCCCCGAACGCGCCGGGCGTCGGATGACCTACCGCCATCTCGGCCAGGCAGCCCATCAGCAGCAGGCTGATCAGCGCACCGATGGCATAGCTGATCAGCACGCTCGGCCCGGCGAAACCGATCGCGAACGCACTGCCGAGGAACAGCCCGGTGCCGATCGCGCCGCCGATCGCGATCATCGACAGCTGCCCGGTCGACAGGCTCTGCTTCAAGCCCCGCTCGCGCTCGACGAGCGCGTCGAAACCCCGCTGGTCCACCACTTACGGGCCGCCGTTCCAGGCGTCGTACACGCACTTCCATTCGCCGCCGGCATCGCGGCGCCAGATCGCCACTCCGCGTGCGCTCGACGTGACCAGCTGGCCGTCGGCGCCGGGCGCCGTGATCGTGCTGGTGCCGGTGGTATAGCCCATCGTGCCGTCCCGGCTCACCGAGGCCTGCTCCGTGGTCCAGCCGATGCGGAAGCCGGGGATCGCGAACGCCCCCGCGACATAGGCGCGGATCGCCCCCTTGCCGGCGATCACCGCACCCCCGTCCGGGACGATGGTGGCGTCGTCGGCCCAGAAGGACACGACGCGCTCGACATCCTTGCCCTCGGAAGCCGCCGCCGACCAGGCCTGGTCGGTGCGGATCAACTCCGCGCGGACATCCGCCTGGTCGGGGACCGAGGCGCAACCGGAAGCGAAGAGGCACCCCACCAGTGCCGCGATTGCGAACGTCTTCATGGCCATTCTCCGAGGGAGGCGAACCTGCAGGAGTAGATCACGGGAGAGGCAGGCCAGGCAGGCCAATCAGCCGTCGCCGGCCGCAGAGGCAACCGCCTTCATGGAGTTCGCTATCCGACATGGATCATCCCTCCACGATAGTTGCTGGCGACCAGCGCTGTTCCCTGCGCCCCGTGCGCTGGCTCGCGGACTCCGCGCCGTAGTCCATCGGCGCGGCCACGGCGGGCAGCTCCGGGATCGGCCGCAGCGCATTGGCGTTGACGATGGCGTACATGCCGCCGGGCGTTTCCATCAGCGCGCCGATGTAGACCCCGCACTCGCGGCAGAGCAGGAAGTCGGCCGTGCGTTGCCCGAACCGGTAGCGCTGGAGCGCGTCTCCGGAGCCGCGGAATTCGATGCTTCCGGCCGGATCGGACGTGCTCAGCGCGGCGTGGGCACGACAGAAGGAACACTGGCAGGCGCGGATGCTCCACTGGTCCGTCGGTTGCGCCGTGCGGTAGCGGAAGCCGATCGCGCCGCAATGGCAGGATCCGAGGTACTCGCTGGAAGAGGTTGCTGGCATCACATGGCTCCCGTGGGCAAAGCGTACGACATGTGGACCTTGCCATCGCCGTCGATGGCATCGATCCTGAACCCCAGCCGCGCATACAGCCGCATGGCCGGATTCTCCTCGAAGACCCGCAGCCGAAGCGCCCCGATTCCGCGCCTGCTCGCCTCGGACACCGCTTGCGCAACCGCCCACGATCCGACCCCATGGCGCTGATGTGCAGGCAGCAACTGCAGGTCCCTGATCTCGAGTGCGCCATCGACTGCCAGCACCCGCAGCAAACCGACGGCCCGGCCGTCCGCCAGGATCACGAAGTTCTCGAACTGCTCCCAGCTGGAAACGAAGCGATGCGGATCCCAGGCAACGCCCCTGGCGGAATGGTAGGACGACATGTTCGAGCGGCTGAGCGACTCGCAGAACGCGACGTCCGCCTCCAGCGCCGGCCTGAGGGAAAGCCCCATCGCCGAATCGTCAGGTCGCTGGCCCCTTGACCGGCTTGCCCTCGGCCTGCCAAGCCTTGAACCCGCCATCCAGGTGCGCCACGTTCCTATATCCGAGCTGCTGCAGGGTCTGGACGGCCAATGCCGAGCGGCCCCCGGACGCGCAATGCAGGATGACGCGGCGATCGGGATCGAGTTCCGGCTTGTGGTACGGGCTGCCCGGATCGGCATAGAACTCGAGCATTCCGCGCGACGCGTGGACCGAGCCGGGGATCGTGCCGCCGGCCAGCTCGGGCGCATCCCTCACGTCGACGAGCGTGACATCGCCTGACGCCATTTCGGCCTGGACCTGGTCGGGCGTCAGGTTCTCGATGCCGGCCTTGGCACTTTGGACAAGTTGGGCTGCGGTCTTGCCAGTCATGAGTCACCTCGCGAGTGGATGGTTCAACACCGGTCCAGCGCCGTCACGACGAAATGCCGGACCGTGGGCTCGAACTCCAGAAGGAAGTCCTGGTCCTCAGGGTAGTACTTGGCTTTGAGCAGGTCATCACCTGCAAAGGCGCGGATGCTCTCCTCCGGTTCCCAGAACTCTCCGATACCGCTTAGCGCCCGAACCAAACCGTAGGCACTATCTTCTGGTATCGAGACACCCCTGAAATTAGATCAGGGTATCCACTGGACTGAAGGAGGCTCCGCTTCGGCTTGAATGAATTGTTAGCCGCCATCCCTCGCGCGACGCATGACACCGCTGTTTCCCCAGGCGAATTGATAGTACTGCTGATCTGGAGGGATATCGAGGTTGTTTACTGTGCGTTGCCAGTAAGCGATTACCGTGTCCGTGTCGGTGTGGGCTAGGGTGAATGTTGATGACTCTACCCATGTCCCGTCGTCATCTTGGCCTGATGTGCTAGAAGAGATGATGGCATGAGGGCCAAAATAATTGCCGTGGAAGGCACCAGGTTTCATCTCGTGCCACTCACCTTTAACAAGGTTAAAGACGCTAACTTCCGTTGGAGTGACAACAATTCTAAATTTCATGGGGAACCCTACCCCATCTATGAAATGAGGCCCGTTATATCCATCCAGCGTGCCTTCCCATGTCCCGACGAACTGAAACATTGCCTCGTCGGCCGAATGTCCAATCGGCGCGCTGGGTGCTTCTGACGGTTGTTCAGTCGTTGCACAGCCGCACGCTAGTGCGGCAGTAAGCACCAGTAAGTACGCTGAACGCATCATGGTTTCCAATGTCAAGCCGACCCGCGAAGCCGGTTCGGCTTGAATGAATTGTTAGGCCGCAACCGAACCCGCCACTCTACAAGTAGGGTGCACACGATGGCGGCGACAGCACCAACAACGGCAAAGCCTGCAGACGGCTCCGATGCAATGGTTACAAGGGAGAAAAGCACGCTTGCACAAGCACCAACCAACACTGGAACCGCGAACCGAAAAGCGAGAGCACCCGCAGTATGGTCAAGCGTGAGTCTGCGAGCCAACGCCGCCGTGTAGCCAGTGACTAAGGCGGGTACTCTGGCGTATAGATAAGCAATGGGAAAGGCAATGAACAGCCAGGCTCTCAGGTTGAACCTAAGCGGCGATTCCCCCGCGAAGTGGCTCCGGAGCAGAATTGCCAATGCACCAATGGGTGGCCCCCCGACCCCAAAGATGGCTACCTGCTTCCAAATTGGATAGCGTGATATCTGCATTTG
>JAKFCN010000075.1:0-67766 GCA_036676625.1 Lysobacter sp.
CAGGTCGATGTCGTAGCGCGTGGTGCGGCGGGTGCCGTCGGCGCGCTGCTCCGAGTCGATGGTGATCGCCAGCGCCGGGCACACCGCCTCGCACAGCTTGCAGGCGATGCAGCGCTCCTCGCCGTTGGGATAGCGGCGCAGCGCGTGCAGGCCGCGGAAGCGCGGCGACTGCGGAGTCTTCTCCATCGGGTACATCAGCGTGTACTTGGGACGGAACAGGTACTTCAGGGTCAGCCACATGCCCTGCAGCATCTCGATCAGCAGCAGGCCCCGGAACCAGGAAAGCAAGTTGGACATCAGCGGCCTACCTCGAACACGCCGTAATACGCCAGCAGCGCGGTCACGAAGATCCAGGCGATGGTGATCGGGATGAACACCTTCCAGCCCAGGCGCATGATCTGGTCGTAGCGGTAGCGCGGGAACGTCGCCCGGAACCAGATGTAGCAGCTGGCGAAGAAACCCACCTTGGCGAGCAGCCACCACCAGCCGTCGACCGACAGCAGCGGAATGCCCCAGCCGTGGAACGGGCTCAGCCAGCCGCCGAGGAAGAAGGTCGCGGCCAGGAAGCTGACCAGCAGCATGTTGGCGTATTCGGCCAGGAAGAACAGCGCGAACTGCGCGCCCGAATACTCGACCATGTGCCCGGCGACGATCTCCGATTCGCCCTCGACCACGTCGAACGGCGCGCGGTTGGTCTCGGCCACGCCGGACACGAAATACACCACGAACAGCGGCAGCAGCGGCAGCCAGAACCATTCGAACAGGCCCGCGTCGCCGGCCTGCGCCATCACGATCTCGCTCAGGTTGAGGCTGCCGGCCGCGATCAGCACGCCGACCAGGGCGAAGCCCATCGCGATCTCGTAGCTGATCATCTGCGCCGAGGCGCGCATCGCGCCCAGGAACGCGTACTTCGAGTTCGACGCCCAGCCGGCGATGATGATCCCGTACACGCCCAGCGAGGTCATCGCCAGCAGGTACAGCAGGCCGGCATTGGCGTTCGACAGCACCACCTGCGCGTCGAACGGCACCACCGCCCACGCCGCGAACGCAGGCACCAGCGCGATCAGCGGCGCCAGCACGTACAGCACGCGGTGCGCGGCGCTCGGCTGGATCACTTCCTTGAACAGCAGCTTGAACACGTCGGCGAAGGCCTGGAACACGCCCATGCCGACGTACATCGGGCCATGGCGCACGTGCATCCAGCCCAGCAGCTTGCGCTCCCAGACCACGTAGAACGCCACGGCCAGGATCACCGGCACGGCGATTGCGAGGATCGCCAGCACCAGCCAGACGACGAGGCCGAAGGCGCCCAGCGACAGCAGCCACTCGCGCATCGGGTCGATGATGTGGGTCATCAGTGGATTCATGCGCGGATGACCTCCACCTTGCCGGCGGTCGCCAGCGGCGCGCTCGCGCCGTAGCCCGATTCGATCCAGGCACTGCCCGGGGCAACCCTCGGCTCGAGCGCGAGCGGCAGGGTCGAGGTGCCATGGCCGGTGGAGACCTTCACCATCGTGCCATTGGCCAGGCCACCGGCATCGACCGGATTCAGCGCAATGCGCGCTCCCAGCGTCAGCGGGTGCGCCTGCAGTGCGGCAGCGCGGCGCACGATGGCGTCGCTCCGGTAGATCGCCTGCGACATCACGATTTCCAGACCGCTGCTGCCCTTGTTCGCGGCGGCGCCCTTGGCCACCGCGACATCGCGCGGCGCCAGCCCGGCGCGGACGCCGGCCAGGTCGATGAACTCGAAACCATTGGCACCGAGCATTCCGCCCAGCGCGCGCAACACGCGCCAGCCGGCGCGCGCCTCGCCCGGCAGCTTGCCGCCGGCGACGGCCTGCTGGTCGCGGCCGTCGAGATTGGTGAGGGTCGCATCGATCTCGGGCAGCGCACCGATCGGCAGGATCACGTCGGCGACCCGGCGCGTGGACTGGCAGGCGAACTGGCTGAAGGCCACCACCTGCGCGTTGCCCAGCGCCTTCATCGCCAGCGCCTGGTCGGCGAAGTCGAGACCCGGCTCGATCCCGTAGATGACGTAGGCACCGCGCGCGTCGCGCAGCATCGCCTGGGCATCGCGCGAGGTCGGCAGCACGCCGTGGCGGGCCAGGCCGAGCGCGTTGGCGCCCTGCGGGATCCGGCAGAGCGCGGCGTTGTTGGCAGCGGCGAAGGCATGCGCAGCGGCGCGGATCCCGCTCGCGTGCGGACCGGCCTCGGCCACGCCGCCGACGATCACCGCCGTACGGCCGGCGCCATCGAGCTTGACCTGGCCGAGCGCCCCGGCCAGCTGCGACGGCGGCACCACCTGCTTCGACGCCACTTCGAACGCGAAGTCGAAGTCGACCGGATTGACCACGTGCACCTTCGCCCCGCGCGCCACCGCCTTGCGCACCCGCGCATGCAGCAGCGGCAGCTCGAAGCGCAGCTGCGAGCCGACGATCACGATCGCGTCGGCCTGCTCGATCGCGGCCACCGGCATCGCGAAGGCTTCGGCCACGGCGCCGTCGGACAGGTCCTGCTGGGCGATGCGATGGTCGAGGTTGCCGGTGCCCAGCGCCTCGGCCAGGCGCGCCAGCAGCACGCCCTCCTCGTTCGGGGTCGCCGGATGCACCAGCATGCCGAGCTCGTCGGCAGCGTTGTCGCGCAGGATCTGCGCGGCCTTCGCCAGCGCCTCGTCCCACGAGGCTTCGCGCCAGTCGCCGTCGTCGCCGTTGCTGGCCACGCGCAGCAGCGGCTGCGTGGCGCGATCCTCGGCGTACAGGCCCTGGTGCGAATAGCGGTCGCGGTCGGACAGCCAGCACTCGTTGACGTCTTCGTTGTCGCGCGGCACCGCGCGCAGCACGTCGCCGCGGCGCACGTGCAGGAACAGGTTGCTGCCGAGCGCGTCGTGGTAGCCCAGCGATTCCCTTGCGATCAGTTCCCACGGGCGGGCGCGGAAACGGAACACCTTGTTGGTCAGCGCGCCGACCGGGCACACGTCGATGACGTTGCCCGACAGCTCCGTGGTCAACGGCTTGCCGTCGTAGGTGCCGATCTGCAGGTTCTCGCCACGCTGCATGCCGCCGAGCTCGTAGGTGCCGGCGATCTCCGCGGTGAAGCGGATGCAGCGCGTGCACTGGATGCAACGGGTCATGTCGCTGGCGACCAGCGGCCCGAAGTCCTCGTCGGCGACCACCCGCTTGCGCTCGGAGAAGCGCGAGACCGAGCGGCCGTAGCCGAGCGAGAGGTCCTGCAGTTCGCACTCGCCGCCCTGGTCGCAGATCGGGCAGTCGAGCGGATGGTTGATCAGCAGGAATTCCATCACGTTGCGCTGCGCCTTCAACGCCTTGTCGCTGCGCGTGCGCACCTGCATGCCGTCCATCACCGGGGTCGCGCAGGCCGGCGCGGGCTTGCCCATCTTCTCGACGTCGACCAGGCACATGCGGCAGTTGGCCGCGATCGCGAGCTTGTCGTGATAGCAGAAGCGCGGGATCGCGATCCCGGCCTTGTCGGCGGCCTGGATGATCATCGAGCCCTTGGGCGCGGCCATCTCGACCCCGTCGATGAAGACGGTGACCTGGTCAGGCGGCAGGTTCGGGTTGACCGGCTGCGCGCTCATGCCGCCACCTGCTTCCGGACCACGGTGCCGTCGCGCTGGTCGTCGACCAGGAAACGCCTGTTCACGATCGCGTACTCGAATTCGTCCCAGTAGTGGCGCAGGAACCCCTGCACCGGCCACGCGGCGGCTTCGCCGAAGGCGCAGATGGTGTGGCCCTCGATCTGGCCCGCCGCGGCGCGCAGCATCTGCAGGTCGTCCAGCGTGGCCTGCTTCTCGACGATCCGGGTCAGCATGCGGTACATCCAGCCGGTGCCTTCGCGGCACGGGGTGCACTGGCCGCAGCTTTCCTTGAAGTAGAAGCGTGCGATGCGCTGGCAGGCGCGGACCATGCACGCGGTCTCGTCCATCACGATCACCGCGCCCGAGCCGAGGCCGGAACCGGCCTTCTGGATCGCGTCGTAATCCATGGTCAGGCCCATCATGGTTTCCGCCGGCAACACCGGCATCGACGAACCGCCCGGGATCACCGCCTTCAGCCTGTGGCCGTTGCGCACCCCGCCGGCCAGCTGCAGCAGGTCGGCGAACGAAGTGCCCAGGCGGATCTCGTAGTTGCCCGGCTTGTTCACATGCCCGGACACCGAGAACACTTTCGGCCCGCCGTTGTTCGGCTTGCCGAGGTTGAGGAACCATTCGGCGCCGTTGCGGATGATCGCCGGCACCGAGGCATAGGTCTCGGTGTTGTTGATCGTGGTCGGCTTGCCGTACAGGCCGAAATTGGCCGGGAACGGCGGCTTGTAGCGCGGCTGGCCCTTCTTGCCTTCCAGCGACTCCATCAGCGCCGTCTCTTCGCCGCAGATGTAGGCGCCTGCGCCGAGCACGTTGTGGATCTCGATGTCGATGCCGCTGCCGAGGATGTCCTTGCCGAGCCAGCCGTTGGCGTAGGCCTCGCAGGTCGCCTCCTCCAAGTGCTCGAACGGCTCGTGGTGGAATTCGCCGCGCAGGTAGTTGTAGGCGATCGCCGAGCCGGTCGCGTAGCACGCGATCGCCAGGCCCTCGATCACCGCGTGCGGGTTGTAGCGCAGGATGTCGCGGTCCTTGCAGGTGCCCGGCTCGGATTCGTCCGAGTTGCACAGGATGTACTTCACGCCTGCGCCCTTGGGCATGAAGCTCCACTTCAGGCCGGTCGGGAAGCCCGCGCCGCCGCGGCCGCGCAGGCCGGACTGCTTGACCATCTCGATCACCGCGGCCGGCTCGATCTTCTCCTCGAGGATCCTGCGCAGCGCGGCGTAGCCGCCGGTCTTCAGGTAGTTCTCGTACGACCACGGCTTGTCGAAGTGCAGCGTCGTGTAGACGACGTTGTGCTCCGCCGGCGCCGGGCCGACCGGGCCGTAGCCCTCCGATGCATGCACTTTTGAATCCGGCGAATGCCCTGCCATCACTTCAGCCCGTCCAGCAGCTCGTCCACCTTGGCGGCGTCGAGCTTCTCGTAGTAATGCCCGTTGATCACGACCACCGGCGCGCCGCAGCAGGCGGCGACGCACTCTTCCTCGCGCTTGAGGTAGACGCGGCCATCGGCGGTGGACTCGCCGAGCTTGCAGCCGAGCTTCTTCTCGGCGTGCGCGACCAGGTCCTCGGCGCCGTTCAGCCAGCAGCTGATGTTGGTGCAGAAAGCGACGTTGTGGCGGCCGACGGGCTGCGTCTCGAACATCGAGTAGAAGGTCGCGACTTCGTAGGCCCATACCGGCGGCAGGTCCAGGTACTTCGCCACCGCCGCGATCAGCTCGTCGCTCAGCCAGCCGCCGTTCTGTTCCTGCGCCGCATGCAGGCCCTGCAGCACGGCCGAGCGCTTGCGGTCCGGCGGGAACTTCGCCAGCCAGTGGTCGATGTGGGCGCGGGTCGCGTCCGTCAGCGCGACCATCGGGTCGACGTTGCGTGCATTCTCGAAATTGCCAGTCGCTTTCATCGGTCCTTACCGGTCGATCTCGCCGAACACGACGTCGTAGGTGCCGATCATCGCCACCACGTCGGACAGCATGTGGCCCTTGACGAACTCGTCCATCGACGACAGGTGGGCGAAGCCCGGCGCGCGCAGGTGCACGCGGAACGGCTTGTTGGCGCCGTCGCTCACCAGGTAGCAGCCGAACTCGCCCTTCGGCGCCTCGACCGCGCAATAGGTCTCGCCCGCCGGCACGCAATAGCCTTCCGAAAACAGCTTGAAGTGGTGGATCAGCGCTTCCATGTCGTCCTTCATCTCCTCGCGGGAAGGAGGCGCGACCTTGAAGTTGTCGACCATCACCGGGCCGGGGTTGGCCTTCAGCCACTTCACGCACTGGGTGATGATCCGCGCCGACTGGCGCATCTCGGCGACCCGCACCAGGTAGCGGTCGTAGCAGTCGCCGTGGGTGCCGACCGGGATGTCGAAGTCGACTTCGGCGTACTTCGCGTACGGCTGTTTCCTGCGCAGGTCCCATTCCACGCCGGAACCGCGCAGCATCGGCCCGGTCATGCCCCAGGCCAGCGCCTTGTCCGGCGGAATCACGCCGATGCCGACGGTGCGCTGCTTCCAGATGCGGTTGTCGGTGAGCAGGGTCTCGTACTCGTCGATCCGGTGCGGGAAGTCGCTGGCGAAGGCCTCGAGGTAGTCGAGCATCGAGCCCTCGCGCCACGCGTTGAAGCGCTTCAGCGACTGGCCCTTGCGCCACTTCGACTCGCGGTACTTCGACATGCGCTCGGGCAGGTCGCGGTAGACGCCGCCCGGACGGTAGTAGGTCGCGTGCATGCGCGCGCCCGATACCGCCTCGTACACGTCCATCAGCTCCTCGCGTTCGCGGAACGCGTACAGCATCAGCGCCATCGCGCCGAGGTCGAGGCCGTGCGTGCCGACCCACATCAGGTGGTTCAGGATCCGCGTGATCTCGTCGAACATGGTGCGGATCCACTGCGCCCGCTCCGGCGCCTCGATCCCCATCAGCGTCTCGATCGCGCGCACGTAGGCGTGCTCGTTGCACATCATCGAGACGTAGTCGAGCCGGTCCATGTAGCCGATCGACTGGTTGAACGGCTTGGATTCGGCCAGTTTCTCGGTCCCGCGGTGCAGCAGCCCGATATGCGGATCGGCGCGCTGCACCGTCTCGCCGTCCATTTCCAGGATCAGGCGCAGCACGCCGTGCGCGGCCGGATGCTGCGGGCCGAAGTTCAGGGTGTAGTTGCGGATTTCCTTGCCGGCGCCGGCGGGGACGGTACTGATGGGGGCGGCGCTCATTTGGCGGCTCCTGCCGGGCCGATGCCGCTGTCGATCTTCAGGTCGCTGTCCTCGCCGCGGGCGGTCGCGTAACGCGCGTCGTCGCGGATCACGCGCGGCACGTTGACCCGCGGCTCCACCGAGGTCACCGGCTCGTACACCACGCGCTGCAGCTCGGCGTCGTAACGCACCTCGACGTTGCCGATCAGCGGGAAGTCCTTGCGGAACGGATGGCCGACGAAGCCGTAGTCGGTGAGGATGCGGCGCAGGTCCGGGTGCCCGGCGAACACGATGCCGAACATGTCGAAGGCCTCGCGCTCGAACCAGTCGGCGACCGGCCACAGGTCGGTGACCGAATCCACCATCGGCAACGCGTCGTCGGGCGCGAAGCAGGTCGCGCGGACGCGCCGGTTGTGCTGCACGGACAACAGCTGCACCACCACCGCGAAGCGGCGCCGCGGCGTGACGATGTCCGCCACGCCCTGCGGTTGCGGCACCTGCTCGCTGGACACCTCGCCGAAGCGGAAGCGGCCCGGACCCTTGCCGGAGACGCCGCGCGAGAAGCCCTGCGACGACACGCCGGTATCCCACTCGTCGCTGCCGTAGCCCATGCTGTCGACGCCGCAAACGTCGATCAGCACCTCGAAGCCGAATTCGTCGCGCAGCGCACGGCAGTTTTCGTGCCAGGCGGCCGCATCGAACACGATCCCGACTTCGCCGCGCGGCGCGGCGACGGATACCTCGGCGCCGGCGAAGCGCGCGCGCAGTTCATCGGCGAAGGCAGCGGCCGTCGTCGACATCAGCGCAGCCCCGTCTTGTTTTCGCCGAAATTGGTCGAGCGGCGGATCTTCTTCTGCAACTGCAGGATGCCGTAGGTCAGCGCCTCGGCCGTCGGCGGGCAACCCGGGACGTACACGTCCACCGGCACGATCCGGTCGCAACCGCGGACCACCGCATACGAATAGTGGTAATAGCCGCCGCCGTTGGCGCAACTGCCCATCGAGATCACCCACTTGGGGTCGGGCATCTGGTCGTAGACCTTGCGCAGCGCCGGCGCCATCTTGTTGACCAGGGTGCCGGCCACGATCATCACGTCGGACTGGCGCGGCGACGGGCGGAACACCACGCCGAAGCGGTCCAGGTCGATGCGCGAGGCGCCGGCATGCATCATTTCGACCGCGCAGCAGGCCAGGCCGAAGGTCATCGGCCACATCGAGCCGGTGCGCGCCCAGTTGAGCAGCACGTCGGAGGAAGTGGTGACGAAGCCGCGCTCCATCAACGGGTTGTCGCCCTCGGGCCGCAGGATGTCGTCGACCCGCCCTTCCGGGAGCGGATTGTTCATCAACCGCTCGACGGTCCCGAGCACGCTCACAGGGTCACTCCCATTCCAGCGCTCCCTTCTTCCACACGTAGACGAAGCCGATCACCAGCAACCCCAGGAACACGCCCATCTCGACCAGCCCGAACACGCCCAGTTCACGGAACACGACGGCCCAGGGGAAGACGAAGGCGATCTCGAGGTCGAACACGATGAACAGGATCGCGACCAGGTAATAGCGCACGTCGAACTGCATGCGCGCGTCGTCGAACGCGGGGAAACCGCATTCGTAGGCGGACGACTTCTCGGCGCTCGGGCGCTTGGGCCCGAGCAGGTTGCCGATCACGATCAGGGCGACGCCGATGCCCGTGGCAACGATCAGGAACAGCAGGGTCGGCAGGTATTCGGCCAGCACGCGGTCCTCTTCCGGCCTCCTGGCCGTTCGACCGGACGTCCTGTCCGGATTCTGCTATCTGGTGCCCAAGGGGGGACTCGAACCCCCACGACCGAAGCCGCTACCACCTCAAGGTAGTGCGTCTACCAATTCCGCCACCTGGGCAATTGTTTGCGAATTTTAACCGTGGATCAGTTGCCCGCGGGCGGTTGCTCCTGCGGAGCGGCAGCCGCGGACGCCGCGGGCGCGGCGGGTACCGTCGAAGCAGGCGCAGCGGTGGCCGGCGCCCCAGGCGCGGTGGGCACCGTAGCGTCGCCGCCCGCGGGTGCGGCGGCGGGCGCCGCCGGCACCTGCGCCATCACGCCGAGGTCCGCCTGCGCCGGACCCTGCGGCATCGCCTTGTGGGTCGCATACCAGGCCATGGCCATGCTGATGCCGAAGAACACGATCGCCAGCCACTTGGTGCTCTTGGACAGGAAGTTGGATGCGCCGCGCGAACCGAACACGGTGGCCGAGGCGCCGCCGCCGAAACCCGACCCCGCCTGCGCGCCTGCGCCGCGTTGCATCAGGATCAGCACGACCATGGAGATCGCGAGCAGTACGTAAACGACGTTGATGACCAGGATGAGCATTTGCAGAAAACCTCAGGGCGCCGCCGCGGCTGCGATGGCAAGGAAATCGGCGGCCACCAGCGCAGCGCCGCCGATCAGCCCGCCGTCGACGTCGGGCTGCGAAAACAGCGCGGCGGCATTGTCGGGCTTGCAACTGCCGCCATAGAGAATCGGCAGCAAGCCGGCGATTTTAGCATCGCGGGCGGCCACTTCGCCACGGATGAAGGCGTGGACGGCCTGCGCCTGTTCCGGGGTGGCGGTCCGGCCGGTGCCGATCGCCCAGACCGGCTCGTAGGCGACGACCGCGCCTTCCAGGGCCGCGACGCCGCCCAGTTCGAACAATGGCAGCAGCTGGGCCTGGATGCAGAACTCGGTCTGCCCGGACTCGCGCTGCTGCAGGGTCTCGCCCACGCACAGGATCGGCGCGAGCCCGGCGCGGCGCGCGGCCATGAACTTGCGCGCCACCAGGCCGCTGTCCTCGTTGTGGTATTGCCGGCGCTCGGAATGGCCGACCAGGCCATAACGGGCACCGACGTCGGCCAGCATCGTCGCCGAGACCTCGCCGGTGTAGGCGCCCTTCTCGTTGGCGCTGACGTCCTGGGCGCCCATGGCGATGCCGGCCGGGCCATAACGATCGATCAGGTCCGCCAGGTAGGGCAGCGGCGGCAGCACCACCCGCTCCACGCCGGCGGGCCCCGGCACCGCCGCGATGGCTTCCATCAGCGCGTGCGCAAACGCGTGGTCGCCATGCAGCTTCCAGTTTCCGGCTACGATCCTGCGGCGCATCGCGCACTCCGTTCGGTCGAGGCCGCGCAGTCTAGCAGCGACGCGCCGGCATGGCTCGATTCACCGGCCGAGCATGGCTCGGCTCTACTTGAGCTTGATTTCGCGCAGGCGCTGTTCGAGGTAGCCCTGGGCGGTGATTGGCTCGGGGTAGCGGCTCGGGTTGCCTGCGCTGGTGCACGACGGCAGCACGTCGATCAGGAAATCCGGGTTCGGATGCAGGAAGAACGGGGTCGAATAGCGCGGCTGGCGCGCGGCATCGCCGGGCGGGTTGACCACCCGGTGGGTGGTCGACGGGTAGACGTGGTTGGTGTAGCGCTGCAGCATGTCGCCGATGTTGACCACGATGGTGTCCGCGTCCGCCGTGAACGGCACCCATTCGCCCTTGCGCGACAGCACCTCCAGCCCCGCCGCGCTGGCGCCGACCAGCAGCGTGATCAGGTTGATGTCCTCGTGCGCCCCGGCGCGCACGTTGGGCACGTCCGCGCTGGTGATCGGCGGATAGTGGATCGGGCGCAGGATCGAGTTGCCGCAGTCGGTCTTGTCCGCAAACCAGTCCGCCGGCAGGCCGATATGCAGCGCCAGCGCCGAGAGCACCTGCGAACCGAGGGCGTCCAGCGCCTGGTACAGCCCGTAACCGATCTCCCGGAAATCCGGAATCTCCACCGGCCACTGGTTCGGCGGCATGTCGCCTGCGTATTTCGAATCGCGCGGAATCTCGCGCCCGACGTGCCAGAACTCCTTCAGGTCCGGGTAACGCGAATCCTTCGCGGTCTCGACCATGAACGGGGTGTAGCCGCGCGCGCCGCCGCCGCCGGGCACATGGTACTTGCGCTTGACCTCGTCCGGCAGCGCGAAGAAACGCTTGAACACGTCGTAGGCGCCGTCGATCAATTCCGGCTCGACACCGTGGCCGCGGATGCCGGCAAAGCCCCACTCGCGGTAGGCCGCGCCGAGCTCGGCGACGAAGGCATCGCGGTCCGCCACGCTGGAGGGTGCGGTGAAACGGCGGATGTCGAGGGTCGGGATGCTGCTGCTCATCGATCCTGGCTCCGTCATTGCGCGGCCGCGCGCACCACGGCGGCGAGTGCGTCCAGCGTGGATTGCATCAACCCGGCCTCGTCGGCCTCGACCGTGACCCGGACCACCGGTTCGGTCCCGGAAGGACGCAGGAATGCGCGGCCGTGCCCTTCCACCGCGCGCTGCGCCTCGGCCAGCGCGGCCTGCACCGCCGGGGCCTCGGCCGGTTTCGCGCCGTTGCCGCAGCGCACGTTGACGGTCTTCTGCGGCACCCGGTGCATGCCCTGCAGCGCGGTGCGCAGCGAAGCGCCGGTGCGCTGCAGCACCTCGAGCACCTGCAATGCGCTGACGATGCCGTCACCGGTGTTGGCGCGATCCAGGCACAGCAGGTGGCCGGAAGCCTCGCCGCCGAGCACGCCAGCGTGCTGCAACAGGGCCTGGTGCACATGGCGGTCGCCGACCCTGGCGCGCACGAAGCCGATGCCGCGTTCGCCCAGCGCGCGCTCGAAACCGTAGTTGCTCATCAGGGTGCCGACCACCGGGCCACGCAGGCGTCCGCTGCGCTGCCAGTCGCTCGCCAGCACGTACAACAGGTCGTCGCCGTCGCGGACCGTGCCGTCGCCATCGACGAACAGCACCCGGTCGCCGTCGCCGTCGAAGGCGATGCCGAGGTCGGCGCCGGTGGCGCGTACGTGCGCGACCAGGCTTTCCGGATGGGTCGAGCCGACGCCGTCGTTGATGTTGACGCCGTTCGGGTCGACCCCGATCGCCTCGACCCGTGCCCCGAGTTCGCGCAGCACCAGCGGGCCGAGCTGGTAAGTGGCGCCGTTGGCGCAATCCATCGCGATCCGCATGCCGCCCAGGTCGAAGCCCTTGGGCACGGAGTTCTTGCAGGCCTCGACATAGCGGCCGACCGCGTCGCGGGTACGCACCGCCTTGCCCAGTTCCTCCGAGGCGACGGTCCGGAACGGCTGCTCCAGCGCCGCCTCGATCGCCAGCTCGGTGGCGTCGTCGAGCTTCTCGCCCGCGGCCGAGAAGAACTTGATGCCGTTGTCGTAGTGCGGGTTGTGCGAGGCCGAAATCACGATGCCGCCGTCGGCGCGCATCGAGTGCGTGAGGTGCGCGACCGCCGGCGTCGGCATCGGCCCCATCAGCTGAACGTCGACACCGGCAGCCACCAGCCCGGCCTCGAGCGCGGCCTCGAACATGTAGTTGGAGATGCGGGTGTCCTTGCCGATGATCACCACCGGCTTGCGCCACGCGCCTTCGCTGCGCGCCGCGTGCAGCGCATGGCCGTAGGCGTTTCCCAGCCGCAGCACGAAGTCCGCGGAGATCGCGCCCTCGCCGACCCGGCCGCGGATGCCGTCGGTGCCGAAGTAACGCCGCTTTGCGGCGCTGCCGGGATTCGGGATCCCGGATCCGGGACTGGTCACGCTGCGACCTCGGTGTCGTCGGACGGCGACGGCTGCCGCATCAGCATCGCCAGCAGGTCGGCGATGCGGTCGCGCAGCTCGCGGCGATCGCAGATCTGGTCGACGGCGCCGTGTTCGAGCAGGAATTCGGAGCGCTGGAAGCCCTCCGGCAGGGTCTCGCGCACGGTCTGCTCGATCACCCGCGGTCCGGCGAAGCCGATCAGCGCCTCGGGCTCGGCCAGGTTGATGTCGCCCAGCATCGCCAGCGAGGCCGAGACGCCGCCGGTGGTCGGGTGGGTCATCACCGAGATGTACGGCAGGCCCGCCGCGCGCAGGCGCCCGAGAGCGGCCGAAGTCTTCGCCATCTGCATCAGCGAGAACAGGCTTTCCTGCATGCGCGCACCGCCGGTCGCGGTGAAGCACACCAGCGGCGAGCCGATTTCCAGCGCGCGCTCGGCCGCAAGCGCGAAACGTTCGCCGACCACCGAGCCCATCGAGCCGCCCATGAAGGCGAAGTCGAAGGCGCATGCAACCAGCGGCTGGCCCTTGAGCCTGCCCTGCATCGCGATCAGCGCGTCGCGCTCGCCGCTGGCCTTCTGCGCGGCCTTGATCCGCTCGGAATACTTCTTCTGGTCCTTGAACCTGAGCACGTCGACCGGGCCCAGCGCGGCGCCGATCTCGCTGACGCCATCGGGGTCCAGCAGCGCCATCAGCCGCACCCGCGCGCGGATCGGCATGTGGTGGCCGCACTTGGGGCAGACCTCGAGGTTTTCCTCGAGCTCCGGACGATAGAGCACCGATCCGCACTTGTCGCATTTTTCCCACAGCCCCTCGGGGACGCTGCGCTTGCGGCCGTTGGCCGGCTCGGTGCGGATGCGCGCGGGCATCAGTTTCTTCAGCCAGCTCATTCGGGGCGGTTCACGATCGAGGGGTCGGGACTGTCCAGTTTAATCCCGTCCAGCGCGGCCCGCAGTGGCGCCAGGAACGCCTTCGCGCGGGCGGCGGCGTCGCCGGGGCCGCTGGCCCCTGCCAGCGCCTGCACCAGTGCGCTGCCGACCACCACCCCGTCGGCATGCGCCGCCAGCGCCGCCGCCGTCGCGGCATCCTTGATCCCGAACCCGGCCATGACCGGCAGTGCGCACTGCCCGCGCACCCAGGCCAGGCGGGCGCCGACCGCCTGCGCATCCAGCACGTCGGCGCCGGTGACCCCGGCGAGACTGACGTAATAGAGATAGCCGCGCGCATCGGCGCAGATCCGCCGCAACCGCGCTTCCGAGGTGGTCGGCGCCGCCAGCGGTACCAGCGCCAGCCCATGCGCATCGAAGGTCGCGCGGATCCCTGCAGCCTCTTCGGGCGGCAGGTCGACCAGCAGCACGCCATCGACGCCGGCGGCCACGGCAGCGCACGCGAAGCGTTCCGCGCCGCGGATCTCGACCGGGTTGAGGTAGCCCATCAGTACCACCGGCGTGTCGCCGTC
This sequence comes from Lysobacter sp., assembly GCA_036676625.1. GTDB lineage: Bacteria > Pseudomonadota > Gammaproteobacteria > Xanthomonadales > Xanthomonadaceae > Cognatiluteimonas. The sequence continues at coordinate 13,792 of JAKFCN010000075.1, forward strand.
GCGCTCGCGGAACGCGCGCACGAACCCGAGCACGTCGTCCATGCCGACGCCCTTGGCCAGTGCGCGCTCGGAACTGCGCTGGATGACGGGGCCGTCGGCCATCGGATCCGAAAACGGGACCCCGAGCTCGAGCACGTCGGCACCGGCGTCGACCAGCGCGTGCAGCACCGCAACGGCCATCGCGGGCGACGGATCGCCCGCGGTGACGAACGGCACCAGCGCCTTGCGGCCTGCGGCGCGCAGCGCGTCGAGCCGCGACCGCAGCCGGTTCATTCGGCGCTGCTGGTGCCCGGGAGCGGGCGGCCGGGCGACTCGAAGCCCGCGGCCGCGTATTCCGCCGCCAGCTCGGACTGGCCCACGTCGACGCCGCGCTCGGCGCCGAGCCCGTCGAGGTGCTCGTTGAGCATGCGCCGGTACATGGTGCTCATGTAGTCCAGGAACGCAGGACGATCCTCGCCGGCGCTGGCGCCGGCATTGGCCAGGTAGACGTGCGCGTTGAAGCGCGCGGCCGCGTACAGGCTGGCCATGCTGATCCGCTTCAGGCCCTGCTGCTTCGACTGGCGGTTGGTCAGCTCCAGGTACTCGTTGACGCAGGTGAAGAACGCCGGGTCGAGATGGTTCGGGTTCGGGATTTCCTGCGGCTGGGTCTGGGTTTCTTCGGTCACGGTGCTGCCTCTCGGGGTGGTTCGTCGGTGGTTTTCCCGCGCGCGGCGACGGTATGCACGTCCTTGTCGCCGCGCCCGGACAGGTTGCAGAGCACGATCGCATCGGGCGGCATGCCGCGCGCGAGCACGATCGCCTCGGCGATGGCATGGCTGGATTCCAGCGCCGGCAGGATGCCTTCGCAGCGGGCCAGGCGATGGAACGCCGCCAGCGCGGCCTCGTCGGTCACGCCGACATACTCGGCGCGGCCGCAATCCTTCAGGAAGGCATGCTCGGGGCCGACGCCGGGATAGTCCAGGCCCGCGGACACCGAATGGGTCTCGGTGACCTGGCCGTCGTCGTCGCACAACACGTAAGTGCGGTTGCCGTGCAGCACACCGGGGCGGCCGGCCGAAAGCGAGGCGGCATGGCGGCCGCTGGCGATGCCCTCGCCCGCCGCTTCGGCGCCGACCAGGCGCACGCCGCGGTCGTTGAGGAAGGCATGGAAGATGCCGATCGCATTGCTGCCGCCGCCGACGCAGGCCGTGACCACGTCCGGCAACCGCCCATGTTCGGCCAGCATCTGCGCACGCGCTTCGCGCCCGACCACGGCATTGAAGTCGCGCACCATGCGCGGATACGGATCCGGACCGGCGACCGTGCCGATGATGTAATAGGTGTCGCGCACATGCGCCACCCAGTCGCGCATCGCCTCGTTGAGCGCGTCCTTGAGCGTGGCCGAGCCGCTGTCGACCGGCACCACCGTCGCGCCCAGCATGTGCATGCGATCGACGTTGACCTGCTGCCGCCGGATGTCGGTGGCGCCCATGTAGACCACGCACTCCAGCCCGAGCCGCGCCGCGACGGTGGCGCTGGCGACACCATGCTGGCCGGCACCGGTCTCGGCGATGATCCGGGTCTTGCCCATGCGGCTGGCCAGCAGGGCCTGGCCGATGGTGTTGTTGATCTTGTGCGCGCCGGTGTGGTTCAGGTCCTCGCGCTTGAGCAGGATGCGCGCGCCGCCGACTTCGCGGCTCAGGCGCTCGGCGAAGTAGATCGGGCTGGGCCGGCCGACGTAGTGCGCCAGGTCGGCCTCGAATGCGGCGATGAATGCGGGATCCGCGCGCGCGCCGTCATAGGCTTCCGCCAGCTCGCGCAGGGGCTCCATCAGGGTTTCCGCCACGAACCGGCCACCGTGGCGGCCGAAATGGCCGTCGGCGTCGGGCCAGGCGTGGAAGTCGATCTCGGCGAGGGCGGCGGACTGCGGGTTCATCGGACGGCGGGCTTGCGCCGGCATCCGGCACTGGGCCGGCCAGTGTAGGGGAAATGGCGGCGAGGATCCGGATCGCGTGCGACGAACCGCACGCAGGGCGCGCTCCTACGGGGCCTCGTGCTCCGCGTAGCAGTCGGCGCGGCGCACTTCCTCGACGAACCGGCGCATGCGCTCGCCGTCCTTGATCCCGGGAGCCGATTCGATCCCGCTGCAGACATCCACGCCCCAGGGCAGCACCGCGGTGATCGCGTCGAAGATGTTGCCGGGGCCCAGCCCACCGGCCAGCAGCATCGGCTTGTCCAGGTCCTGCGGCAGCAGGCGCCAGTCGAACGCATGGCCGCTGCCGCCCGGGGTTCCCTGCGCGTGGCTGTCGAATACGAACCCCGCGGCCCCCGGGAAGCGCGAGCGCAACTCGGCCGTGGTCGGCGTGCGCCAGGCACCCATCGGCACCGCTTTCAGGTAGGGCACGCCGAAGCCGCGGCAGAATCCGTCGTCCTCGCTGCCATGGAACTGCAGCAGCGTCGGCCGCACCAGTTTCACCGCCTCGCGTATTTCGTCGACCCCGTTGTCCATGAACAGCGCCACCGCGTCGACCAGCGGTGCCAATGCATTGCGGATCAGCCGCGCCTGCTGCGGATGCACCCGGCGCGCGCTGCCCGCGGCGAAGATGAAGCCGACGGCGTCGACGCCCAGCTCGCTGGCCAGGCGCACGTCGCCGGCACGGGTCATGCCGCAGAACTTGATGCGGGTGCGGAACAGGGTCCGGCGCATCTGGATCGGGATCATCGGCCCACCTCCCTTGCATCGACTTCCATCAGGGTCACGGCGGCCGGCAGGCCGCAGTCGGCGGGATACAGCGGCCCGACGAACACCAGCCCATCGGACGGCGCGGTCGGGCCGGCGACGGTGCGGTCGCGCCCTGCCAGCAGCTCGCCCAGCCAGCCTTCGGCGGCCTCGCCGCGTCCCACCGGCAACAGGCTACCGACGATGTTGCGCACCATGTGGTGAAGGAAGGCGTTGGCCTGGATCTCGATCTCGACCACGTCGCCGTCACGCTGCACGGAAATCCGCTGCAGGTCGCGGCGGGCGTGCGGCGCCTGGCAATGCACGGCGCGGAACGCCGAGAAGTCGAGTTCGCCGACCAGTGCCTGCGCGGCGCGGTGCATCGCACCCGCATCCAGGGGCAAGCGTTCCCAGGACAGGTATTGCCGCTGCAGCGCCGGCCGCACCGGGCGGTTGAGGATGCGGTAGCGGTAGCGCCGCGCCCGTGCGGAGAAGCGCGCGTTGAAGTCCTCGGCGACCGCCACGCACCACAGCACGCTGACCGCAGGCGGCAACCGCGAAGTCGTGCCCAGCATCCAGCCGCGCGGATCGCGCTGCGCCCGGGTGTCGAAATGCACCACCTGGCAGGCCGCATGCACGCCGGCATCGGTGCGTCCGGCACAGATGGTGTCCACCCGATGGCCGGCGACGAACGAAAGTGCCTGTTCCAGCGCCGACTGCAGGGTCGCTTCCGGCCGCCGGCGCGGCTGGTCCGGGCGGTCCAGCCGTTGCCAACCCGAGAATCCGCTGCCGTCGTATTCGATGCCCAGTGCGAAGCGCATGGCTCAGCGCCCGCGCGGCAGCACACCCGGCGCCGTCATCCCAGTTCCCGCAGCATCCGCGCCGCGATCTCGCGCGCCACCGGGTCGCGGCCGTCGAGCACTTCCCGCAGCAGTTCGCGGGCAGCGGCATCGTCGCCCAGGTCGAGGTAGGCGCGCGCGAGTTCGACCTGGCGCGCCGGAGTGAGATCTTCTTCCCGGTCGAAACCGGCAGGCGTCTTGCGGTCGCTGCGCCAGGTCGGCACGGTGCCGACCAACGCCGGCGCCGCGGTCCAGTGCTGCGGCTGCGACGCGGGTTCGGGCGCGGGTTCGGAGGTGGGCGTAGGCGCGGGTTCCGGCACGGATACGGCCTCCGGCAGGGGTGCCGGGATCGGCGCGGCGGGCTTGGCTGCCGGCGCCGGCGCGGGCGCCGCCGCTGCGGCCTTGGCTGCCGGTGCCGGCGCTGGCATCGGTGCTGCCTTGGGCATGCTCGCCGCCATCGCCGCCGAATCGAACAACCGTGGCCGCGGCGCCGAGCCGCGTCGGCGCAGGAACCACCACGCGCCCACCAGGACCAGCGCCAGTCCCAGCAAGAGCCATGGCCACAGCATGGGGCCACCCGCCGGTACCGGCTGCGGCGCCGTCACCGGCTGGGTCGCGTTCGCCTTGACGAGGTTTTCGCGCGCCGCGGCCAACGCGCTGTCCTTCATCGCGATCAGCTGTTGCTGCTGCTGCTGGATCTTCTCCAGTTCGGCCACCCGCGTCCTGAGCTCGCCGAGTTCCGCGTCGCGCGCGGCCAGCGTCTCCTGGGTTTCCTGGATTTCCTGTCGCAACATCCGTCCCTCGCCGCCGGCCTGGATACCGGATCGTGTGCCCGCCTCGCCGCTGCCGGAAGATGGTGGGACGATCTCCAGCCGCGCCTCCGGCGATGCCGCGGTCGCCGGGCCATCGCGACCGCCTGCCGGTATCGCGGCTCCGACGGCAGCGGCCGCTGCCCGGGGCTGCTGCCGTGTCGCCCGCGCTTCGCGCCACTGCGCTACCTGCGCGCGCACCATCGCCGCGGCCTCGCCGGCACTGTAGCGCGAGAGCTCGTCGGCCTGCGGCATGCGCAGCACGGCACCTTGCCGGACCAGGTTGATGTTGCCGCCGATGAAGGCGTCCGGATTGGCGCGCAGCAGGGCCAGCATGGCCTGGTCGAGGCTGCGGCCGCCGCGGTCGAGTCCGACGGCGATCTCGCTGAGGGTGTCGCCGGCACGCACGGTGTAGTCGCCGCCGGGTGGCGGAGCCGGCCTCGGCGCGGGTCCGGCCGCAACAGCGGTCGCCGGCGGTATCGGCGGCGCGGCCGGCGCCGGTGCAACCGCCGCCGGCGCCGGCGGCAGCGGCTCGATCACGACCCCGGATCCGGCGGGCGGCGGCGGCCGCGCGATGGTGTTGGAAGGCGCGACGGCGGGTGCCTGGATCGCCTGCACGGGCGCGGCCACGGTCTCCGGCGCATCGAGCAGCGCCGAGTACTCGCGCACCAGCCGGCCCTCGCCCCAGTCCACTTCCAGCAGGAAGGTCAGCAGCGCCTGGGTGGGCGGCGCCGCGCTGGTCACCCGGATCACCGGGCGGCCACGCGCATCGACGGCGACGGTGAACTGCAGGTTCGAAACCGTGGCGTCGGGTGGCTGCAGGCCGACCCGGCGGAAGGTCGCGGGCGAGGCCAGGCGGACCTGCAGGTCCTCCAGCTCGGCGGGATTGGCGGCAATGATCGGGATCTCGGCCAGCAGCGGCTGTCCCGGCTGCGACTTCACCGCGATCTGGCCCAGGCCGAGCGCCAGTGCCAGTCCCGGCACCGCCAGCAGCGCGGCGAGCAGCCACGCGCAGGCGATCGCCCTGCGCCGGGACCGCAGGCCCGTTGGCAGCACGCCTGTAGAAAGCTGGCTTGTAGACAACTGGCTCACGCCCATCCCCTGGGTTCCCTTCGTCCCGACTCTAGCTTTCCGTGCCGGAGGCATGCAACGGCCGGCATCGGCATCATGGCCTTTCCGCCGCCACCAGTTCTGCGATCTGCACCGCATTCAGCGCAGCACCCTTGCGTATGTTGTCGGCGACGATCCACAGGTTGAGCCCGCGCGGGTGCGACAGGTCGTCGCGGATGCGGCCGACGTACACCGGATCGTGTCCCGACGCATGGGTCACCGGCGTCGGGTAGCCGCCGGCGACGGGTTCGTCGACGACCTCCACGCCCGGCGCGCGCGACAGCAGTTCCCGCGCCTGCGCGGCGGTCAGCTTGTCGCGGGTCTCGACGTTGACCGCCTCGGAATGGCCATAGAACACCGGTACCCGGACCACGGTGGCATTCACCCGGATCGCATCGTCGCCGAGGATCTTGCGGGTCTCCCACACCAGCTTCATTTCCTCGCTGGTGTAGCCGTTGTCGAGGAAGTCGCCGCCGTGCGGGATCACGTTGAAGGCGATCTGCACCGGATAGACCTCCGGCTCCGCAGGCTGGAAGTTGAGCAGGCCCGCGGTCTGGCGGCCAAGCTCCTCCATCCCGCGGCGGCCGGTGCCGGAGACCGACTGGTAGGTGGCGACGTTGATCCGCTCGATGCCCGCGGCGCGATGGATCGGTCCCAGCGCCACCAGCATCTGCATGGTCGAGCAGTTCGGGTTCGCGATGATCCCGCGCGGCCGGTCGCGCAATGCCCCGGGATTGACCTCGGCCACGACCAGCGGTACGTCGTCGTCCTGGCGGAAGGTGGAGGAATTGTCGATCACCACCGCCCCGGCCGCGGCGAACTTCGGCGCGTATTCCCTGGACACCGCGCCGCCGGCGGAGAACAGGGCGATGTCCACGCCCGCGGGATCGAAGGTGGCGAGGTCGCGCACCACCACGTCCCCATCGCCGAACGCAACCTCGCCGCCGGCGGAGCGCCGGCTCGCCAGCGCGACCAGCTCGGAGACCGGGAACCTGCGCTCCGCGAGTACCGCCAGCATCGCTTCTCCGACCGCGCCGGTGGCGCCGACCACCGCCACCTTCAATTTCCTGCCCACCATCATGGAATCCTCGGAAGCATGTCGCCGACGTCGCCGCATTGCGCGCGATGCCGCAGCGCCTGGTCCATCAGCACCAGCGCCAGCATCGCCTCGCAGATGGGGATCGCGCGGATGCCGACGCAGGGATCGTGGCGCCCGGTGGTGACCACTTCGACCTCGTTGCCGTGCACGTCCAGCCCGCGCGCCGGCAGCCGCAGGCTGGAGGTCGGCTTGAACGCGACCGACGCCAGCAGCTGCTGGCCGCTGGAAATCCCGCCGAGGATGCCGCCGGCATGGTTGGACAGGAATCCCTGCCGCGTCGCCTCGTCGCGGTGCGCGCTGCCATGCTGCATCACGCTGGCGAAGCCGTCGCCGATCTCCACGCCCTTGACCGCGTTGATCGACATCATCGCCGCGGCGATTTCGGCATCCAGCTTGCCGTAGACGGGTTCGCCCCAGCCCGGCGGGACCCCGGTGGCGATCACGCTCACGCGCGCGCCGACCGAATCGCCGGACTTGCGCAGCGCATCCATGTACGCCTCCAGCTCCGGCACCTGCGCGGCGTCGGGCCAGAAGAACGGGTTCGACTCCACCGCGGCCCAGTCGCACTCGCGCGGCAGGATGCCGCCGATCTGCGCCAGGTAGCCGCGCACCTGCACGTCGTGGTGCTGCGCCAGCCACTTCTTCGCGATGACCGCGGCGGCCACCCGCATCGTGGTCTCGCGCGCCGAGGCACGGCCACCGCCGCGCGGGTCGCGGATGCCGTACTTGTGCCAGTAGGTGTAGTCGGCGTGGCCCGGGCGGAACTGTTCGGCGATCCGGTCGTAGTCCTTGCTGCGGGCGTCGGTGTTGCGGATCAGCAGCGCGATCGGGGTACCGCTGGTGCGGCCCTCGTGCACGCCGGAGAGGATCTCGACCTGGTCGGCTTCGTGCCGCGCCGAGGTGTGGCGCGACTTGCCGGTGGCGCGGCGCCCGAGGTCATGGGCGAAGTCTGCCGCCGCGAGCTCGATTCCCGGCGGGCAACCGTCGACCACGCAGCCGATCGCCGGTCCGTGCGACTCGCCGAAGGTGGTGACGCGAAGCAGCTGGCCGAAGGTGTTGGACAAGGGATGCGCCGGCGACGTTGTCAGAACAGGCCGGCAACGGCCGGCGCAGCACCGCGCTCGCGCACATCGGCCAGCTCGCGGATGCGCGCGTTGTGCGCGACCAGGTCGTGGCGCTCGGCCACGAACACGCCCATCTGCCCGACCTTGAACTCGACCCAGACCAGCGGCAGTTCCGGCAGCAGCCGCACCAGGGCCTGCTCCGCCTCGCCCACCTCGCACACCAGCAGGCCGTCGTCGGTGAGGTGCAGCGGCGCGTCGCGCAGGATCCGCAACGCCAGGTCGAGGCCGTCGTCGCCGGCGCGCAGGCCGAGTTCCGGCTCGTGCGCGTATTCGCGCGGCAGTGCGTCGGTCTCGGCATTGGTGACGTAGGGCGGATTGGTGACGATCAGGTCGTAGTGCTCGCCCGCCAGCGCGGCGAACAGATCCGACTGCAGCAGCCGCAGGTTTTCCACGTGCAGGCGTTGCTGGTTCTCGTGCGCCAGCGCGAGTGCATCGGCGGACAGGTCGGCGCCGTCGACGTGCCAGTCCGGGTTGTAGTGCGCCATCGCGATCGCGATGCAACCCGAGCCGGTGCACAGGTCGAGCGCGCGCCGCACCTCGCGCCCGCCGAGCCATGGCTCGAAGCCGGATTCGATCAGTTCGGCGATCGGCGAGCGCGGCACCAGCGCGCGCGGGTCGGACTTGAACGACAGCCCGGCGAACCAGGCCTCGCCGGTCAGGTAGGCCGCGGGCACACGTTCCTCGATCCGGCGCAGGAACAGGCCCAGGACCTCTTCCTTCTCCGCCAGCGTCACCCGCGCCTGGCCGTAGGCCGGGCCGATGTCGTGCGGCAGGTGCAGCGCGTGCAGGGTGAGCTGGGTGGCCTCGTCGATGGCGTTGTCGAAGCTGTGGCCGAAAGTGAGTCCGGCCGCGCTGAAGCGGCTGGCGCCGTAGCGGATCAGGTCGACGATGGTCTGCAGCTCATCGGTCATGGCGGGTCCGCTGCGTGGCTGGGGCGCTGGACCGGGAATTATAGCGGTGGCGCGGCTATCATGGCCGAAGTTCAAGTATCGGCTGAAGAAAGGGGCCCCCATGTTCAACCGCACCACCCTCGTCGTCCTGGTCGCCGCGCTGGCCGCGGCGCTCGGCCTGTGGGCCGCCCAGGGCTGGTTCGGGCGGCCCGCCCCGGCGCCGGCGCTGCAGTCGGTGAAGCTGTTCGAGCAGCCGCGTTCGCTGCCGGCGTTCTCGCTGCAGCAGTCCGACGGCACCCAGCTGGTGCCGGGCGAGCTGCAGGGCCACTGGACGCTGGTGTTCCTCGGCTTCACCCATTGTCCCGACGTGTGCCCGACCACCCTGGCGCAACTGGCGCAGGCGCAACGGCAGTGGTCGGCGCTGCCGGACGCGATCCGGCCGCGGGTGCTGTTCGTCTCGGTCGATCCGGAACGCGACAGTCCCGACCGCATCGGCGAGTATGCGCATGCCTTCCACAAGGACACCCTGGCCGCGACCGCGGACATCCCGGCGCTGGAAGCCTTCGCCCGTTCGCTGTCGCTGGTGTTCATGAAGGTGCCGGCGCCCGAAGGCATGCCCGCCGACCAGTACAGCGTCGATCATTCCGCCGCGCTGGCGGTGCTCGACCCGCAGGCGCGGATGGCGGGCGTGATCACGCTGTCACAGAGCACGCTGTCACAGAGCACGCAATCGCAGGGCTCGGCGCTGGATCCGGAGGCGATCGCGGCCGACCTGCTGGCGCTCAGTCGCGGAAGCAAGTGACCGCAGGGCGATCGTGGATCCCGTTACCGTCCTCACCCAGGTCCTGCCGCATCGGCTGCTGTCGTCGCTGGCGCGCAGGTTCGCCTATTCGCGCCATCCGCGCACCCGCGCCTGGCTGATCGACACCGTCGTGCGCAGGTTCGGCGTCGACCTCGGCGAGGCGCTGGAGTCCGATCCGCGCGCCTACGAAAGCTTCAATGCGTTCTTCACCCGCGCGCTGAAGCCCGGCGCGCGCACGCCGGATCCGGATCCGCGGGCGCTGCTGATGCCGGCGGACGGCCGCATCAGCCAGTGCGGCGCGATCCGGCACGGGCGCATCTTCCAGGCCAAGGGACAATCGTTCACCGCCGCGGAACTGCTGGCCGATCCGCGCGCGGCAGCGCCCTTCGACGACGGGCTGTTCGCCACCGTCTACCTGTCGCCGAAGGACTACCACCGCGTGCACATGCCCTGGAACGGGCGCCTGCGCGAAACCGTGCACGTGCCCGGGCGGCTGTTCTCGGTCGGGCCGGCGGCCGTGCGCGAGGTCCCGCGCCTGTTCGCACGCAACGAGCGCCTGGTATGCCACTTCGACTGCGACTTCGGGCCGATGGCGGTGGTGATGGTCGGCGCGCTGCTGGTGTCGGGGGTGGAAACCGTCTGGAGCGGCATCGAGATCCCCCGCTACGGCCGCCAGGTCACGACCAAGGACTACCGCCTGCAGCACATCGCGCTCGAGCGCTTCGCCGAGATGGCGCGCTTCAACTACGGCTCGACGGTGATCGTGCTGCTGCCGCCAGGCGTGGCGGACCTGGCGCCCCGGCTGGGCGCGGAAGCGCCAGTCAGGCTCGGCGAACGCCTGGCCACCTTGCGCTGACCGACAAAGCCGTGGAGCGGAGCCACGCGCCGCTCAGCCGAGCATGGCCCGGCGCTACAAGGCGCAACTGTCGAGCTTGAGGCGCTGTCCGGGCCGGATCGCGTAGCGCGGCCCCTTGATGTCGTTGCTCTGCGCCAGGTCGCCGGCGGTGCACTGGAACTTGCGCGCGATGGAACTGAGGGTCTCGCCGCGTTGCACGCTGTAGTGGCTGGGCCTCGAAGCCGAAGCCGCCACCCCCTCGCGGGCAGGTTCCACACTGCCGCCGCGAACGATCGCGGTGCTCGCATCGCTCTGCATCAGCACCTGCGCCAGCCTTGCGCGCGGACCCTGCACGCAATAGCGCTCGTACAGCCCGGCGATCCGCGTGCTTGCGTGCAACGAAGTGCCCGCAGGCAGCCAACTGTCGGCCTGGTAGCGCGGATTGAGGTTGCGCAGCGTGCGCAGGTAGCCGTCGCGGGTATCGCGGTTGCCCAGGCAGATCGCCAGCTCGTAGATCGACGCCGGCTTGCGCAACTGCAGCTGCGCCGGATGCGCGTCGACCCGCGGAAAGCTCAGGCCGTACTGCTTCGGGTGCAGGAACAGCCACGCCGCGGCGATCACCATCGGCACGTAGTCGCGGGTCTCGGGCGGAAACTTGTCGTAGACATCGGCATTCCAGAAGCCCTGGCCGCCGCTGCCCTGGTAGACGCGGAACGCGCGGCCCTCGCCGCCGTTGTAGGCCGCCAGCGCCAGTTCGACACTGTCGTTGAGCTGGCGCATGCGCTCGTTGAGGTAGGCGGCGCTGGCTTCGGCGGAAGCACGGGGGTCGTAACGGGTGTCGAAACCGGTGGCGTCGACGCCGAGGCCGAAACGCTTGCCGGTGGCGTACATGAACTGCATCGGCCCGGCAGCGCCGGCGCGCGAGGTGGCGTGCACCTTGCCGTTGGATTCCTTGGCCATGATCCCGAACAGCAGCGCCTCGGGCAGCCCGGCGCGGTCGTAATACGGCCACATCTGCCGGCGCAGGTATTCGTAGTTCTCGTAGCTGTCGAGCAGTTGGCCGCGCATGTCGGTGAGCCAGCGCCGGATCGCCGCCTGCACCGCGGGGTTGTACTGCACCATGTCGTCGAAGCGGTGCGTCGTGCCGTCGAACAGCGTGCCGTCCAGCAGCGAGCCGTCCAGGAGTTGCGCGGCACGCGCCGCCTCGGGAACGTCGACCGCAAGTGCATCGGCATGGTCGGGATCCGAATCCAGCGGATCGATGTCGTCGGCTTCCGCCAGCCCGCTTTCGCCGTCCGCGGCCAGCTTGAGCAGGCGTTTGTAGGTGGCCAGCAGGTTCGACACCTGGCAGCCGCGCTGCCGGGTGCAGGCATCGACCGCGTCCTCCATGTCTTCCAGCGCCGCATCGCTTTGCGCCTGGCCTTGCGGATCGGCGTTGCCGACGGCCACCAGTGCCTGGCGATAGCGCGCCTCGGCGGCGGCCATGCGCGCCACGATGGCGTCCGCCGCAGCCTGGTCGCTGCGCGACGCGGCCGCCGCACCCGGCGTGGCAACCAGCATGGCGAAGGCGAGGATGGACGGCGCGACGCGCCACGCGAAGGCGGGAAATGTCATGTCTGCGTGAAGAAATGCGGTGACCGCAGGGTAGCCCCGGTTCGCGACCAGGGGCAAGCCGCGACGGCTAGAATCGACACCACGCTCACGGAACGGAACGCATGGACCCCATCCTCGTCGGCAAAGCCGTCACCACCCCGCAATCGGGCCAGGTCCACCTGTTGCCGAAATACGGCAACCGCCACGGCCTGGTCGCCGGCGCCACCGGTACCGGCAAGACGGTGACCCTGATGACGCTGGCCGAGGGTTTCTCGCGCATCGGCGTGCCGGTGTTCCTCGCCGACGTCAAGGGCGACGTCGCCGGGCTCGCCGTCGCCGGCGCCACCAACGACAAGCTGCAGGCGCGCATCGCGGAGATCGGCATCGGCGATTACAAGTCCGAAGGCGCACCGACGGTCTTCTGGGACCTGTACGGCAGGCTCGGGCATCCGGTCCGCACCACCGTCAGCGAGATGGGGCCGCTGCTGCTGTCGCGGATCCTGGAGCTCAACGACACCCAGTCCGGCGTGCTCGACATCGTGTTCAAGCTCGCCGACGACCGCGGCCTGCTGCTGCTCGACCTCGAGGACCTGCGCGCGCTGCTGGGCCTGGTCGGCGACGAGCGCAAGGACATCTCCACCAGCTACGGGCTGGTCAGCTCGCAGTCGATCGGCGCGATCCAGCGTGCGTTGCTGCGGCTGGAACAGGAGGGCGCCGCCAATTTCTTCGGCGAGCCCGCGCTGGACCTGTCGGACCTGATGCGCACCACGCCGGACGGCCGCGGCGTCATCGGCATCCTTGCCGCCGACCAGCTGATCCTGAAACCGCGCCTGTACTCGAGCTTCCTGCTGTGGCTGCTGTCGGAACTGTTCGAGAAGCTGCCGGAAGTGGGCGACCTCGACAAGCCGAAGCTGGTGTTCGTGTTCGACGAGGCGCACCTGCTGTTCGACGACGCACCGGCGGCGCTGCGGCAACGGATCGAGCAGGTCGTGCGCATCATCCGCTCCAAGGGCGTGGGTGTGTACTTCTGTTCGCAGTTTCCCGACGACGTGCCCGACGACATCCTCGGCCAGCTCGGCAACCGCGTGCAGCACGCGCTGCGCGCCTTCACTCCGCGCGACCAGAAGGCAGTGCGCACGGCCGCCGAGACCTTCGTCGCCAACCCGGCGCTGGACGTGGCCAAGGCGATCGGCCAGCTCGGCGTCGGCGAAGCGCTCGTCTCCATGCTGATGGACATGCCTTCAGGAAGCCGGGGCGTGCCGATGCCGGTCGAACGCACCCTGGTCGCGCCGCCGCGCTGCCGGATGGGCGCCATCACCGAGGCCGAGCGCGCGCAGGTGCGCGCCGGCAGCCCGGTCGGCGGCAAGTACGACACCGCGGTCGACCGCGACTCCGCGGCGGAGATGCTGGCGAAAAAGGCCGAAGCCGCGACCGCCAAGGTCGACGCACCACCGGCGAAGACCGGCGAGGCCGACAGCGAGGAAGGCGGGATGGGCCGGAAGGTCGGCGAATGGATGTGGGGCACCAAGCGCCGCCAGGGCGCGGTCGAGACGATGGCCAAGCAGGCCGCGCGCACCGTCGGCAGCCAGGTCGGCCGGCAGATCCTGCGCGGCGTGCTCGGCGGGATTTTCGGCGGCCGCCGGTGAGCCGCACTCCCCGCCCGGCGCGCGGCGGCTAGCCTTGGGCCGTTGGCGTCCACCCGCTGCGCAATCCACCGCGCTGGTCACGCCGCAAGGCCATGCGCGGCTCAAGGCCGAGCTCGACGAGTTGTGGCGCGTGCGCCGCCCGGAAGTGGTGAAGGCGCTGGCGGCCGCGGCCGCGGAAGGCGACCGCTCCGAGAACGCGGAATACACCTATCGCAAGAAGCAGCTCGGCGAGATCGACCGTCGCGTGCGCTACCTCGGCAAGCGGCTGGAAGCGTTGCGGGTGGTCGATACTCCGCCGACGGACCGCGAAGCGGTGTACTTCGGCGCATGGGTCGAAGTCGAGCGCCTCGACAACGGCGAAGCATCGCGCGTGCGCATCGTCGGCCCCGACGAGACCGATGCCGGGCTCGGCCACATCAGCATCGATTCGCCGCTGGCGCGGGCGATGCTGAAGAAGCACGCGGACGACGAGTTCGAGGCCGAGCTGCCCGGCGGCATGGCGCGCTACGCGATCGTGTCCGTCGCCTACGGTTCCGGCGACTGAGTTCAGATGCCCGCGTACCAGTCGTAGTTGCGGTCTTCCCAGAATCCGCCGCGGCCGCGGCCGATCGCGGCGAAGCTGTCCACCACTTCGATCGTGTGCACGTACTTGGCATGCTTGTAGCCGAGCTTGCGTTCGATCCGCATCCGCACCGGGGCGCCGTTGGCGATCGGCACCGGCGCGTCGTTGAGGCGATGCGCGGCGATCGTCTGCGGGTGGTAAGCGTCGTCGAGATCGATGCTCTCGTAATAGCGCGACCCATTGGCGGCGATGTCGTCGAAGCAATGGAACACCACGTAGCGCGCGCCCGGCAGCGGCTTCGCCAGATCGAGCAGGTACGCCAGCGGCACCCCCTGCCACTTGCCGATCACGCTCCAGCCCTCGACGCAATCGTGGCGGGTCACCTGGGTGCGCTGCGGCAATCCACGCAACGCCCCGAGCCCGAATTCCAGCGGTGTCCGCACCCGGCCGCGGATGCGCAGGCGATAGCCTGAAAAGCCATCGGCCTTCAGCGCCAGGTATTCCGGCGTGCGCGGATCGATCGAGCCGTTGGGGCGGAATACCGGCGACAGCATCGACTCCGGGAATTCCGCCGCCAGCCGGTTGCCGCTGAGCAGGCGTTGCGCATGCATGGAAAGCGGCTCGGCCAGCTCCAGCACGCCGACGAAGCGCTTGTTGCGCGACAGTGCGTCGCAGCCCGCGAGCAGGCCCGCGCCGACCCCGGCGATCGCGCCGCGCAGCAGCCGGCGGCGCGAGGGCAGCAGCAGGTCATTCGCCATCGCCGCCCTCCCCGCTTCGCGGCCAGCGCACCCGGAAGCGGCCGCTGAGCATCGAGCGCATTCCGTTGACCGGGCCTGCGTACACCACCATCAGCACGTGCACCACGACGAACAGCACGAACAGCGCCATCACCGCGAAATGGAGGCTGCGCGCCGACTGCCGCCCGCCGACCAGCGCCAGCCACCACCCGAGCACGCTGTCCAGTTGCGGCGACATCGACAGCCCGGTGAGGATCGCCAGCGGCGCCAGCACGAATACCACGCCGAGATAGGCCAGCTTCTGCAGCGGGTTGTAGCGCAGCGCTTCCGCGCCCACCGGATGCCGGAAGCGCAGGTGCTCCGCGACCGAGCGCGGAATCGCGCGCCAGTCGCGGCGCTGCATCGCCAGGTCGTCGCGCAGGTGCCGGCTGGCGAGCGACCAGGCCAGGTAGCAGGCGCCGTTGATCACCCACAGCCAGGCGAAGAAGAAGTGCCAGCGCCGCCCCAGCGCCAGCGACTGGTAGCCGGGGATGGTGGCCCAGTCGGGGAAGCCGGCCGTCGCCAGCAACGGCCGCGCGAAATCCGAGGCCTCGCCCCAGTACAGCGCGGGGTGCGCGTTGAACACCTGCAGGCCGCTGCCCAGCAGCGCCAGCAGGCAGGCGAGGTTGATCCAGTGCATCCAGCGCAGCGGCGCGCGATGCCGCAGCACCGTGCGCCATTCATGTGCCGGGGTGGACTGGACCTGGGCCATGCCCGGGAGCTTACCCCCTGGCGACTTCGCCGTAGAGGTCGTGCTCGTCGCTGCCGAGGATCTCGACGTCGACGAACTGGCCCGGCAGCAGCCCGGCCTCGCGCCCGTCCTGGACCTGCACCAGGCCGTCGATCTCCGGTGCGTCGGCCATCGAGCGCGCGATCGCCAGTTCGCCGTCGATCGCGTCGACGATGCAGCGCTGCACGCTGCCGACCCTGGCTTCCAGTTTCGCGGTGGAGATGTCCGCCTGGCGTTGCATGAAGCGCGCCAGGCGCTCCTGCTTCACGTCCTCGTCGACCGGATCCGGCAACGCGTTGGCCGCCGCGCCGGCGACCGGCGAATACGCAAAGGCGCCGACCCGGTCGAGCTGCGCCACGTCGAGGAACTCCAGCAACGCCTCGAACTCGGCCTCGGTTTCGCCGGGGAAGCCGACGATGAAGGTGGAGCGGATGGTCAGCTCCGGGCAGATGTCGCGCCAGCGCGCGATCCGTTCCAGGGTCCGGTCGACCGCGCCCGGCCGCTTCATCAGCTTCAGGATCCGCGGGCTGGCGTGCTGGAACGGGATGTCGAGGTAGGGAAGGATCTTTCCTTCGGCCATCAGCGGGATCACGTCGTCGACGTGCGGATACGGGTAGACGTAATGCAGGCGCACCCACGCGCCCAGTTCCGACAGCCCTTCGCACAGCGCCTTCATCCGGGTCTGGTACGCCTGCCCGCGCCATTCGCGCGATGCGTACTTCAGATCGACTCCGTACGCGCTGGTGTCCTGCGACACCACCAGCAACTCCTTCACCCCGCCCTTGACCAGGCGCTCGGCCTCGCGCAGCACTTCGTCGACCGGGCGCGACACCAGGTCGCCGCGCATCGACGGGATGATGCAGAAGCTGCAGCGGTGGTTGCAGCCTTCGGAAATCTTCAGGTATGCGTAGTGCTTCGGCGTCAGCTTCAACCCGTAATCGGGGAGCAGGTCGACGAACGGGTCGTGGCGCGGCGGCACCGCCGCATGTACCGCGTCCATCACGGATGCGTAGTCCTGCGGGCCGCTGATCGAGAGCACGCCCGGATGCGCCTGGCGGATCACGTCCTCGCGCTTGCCCAGGCAACCGGTGACGATCACCTTGCCGTTCTCCGCCATCGCCTCGCCGATCGCGTCCAGCGACTCGGCCACCGCCGAGTCGATGAACCCGCAGGTGTTGACCACCACCACGTCGGCGTCGTCGTAGGCCTGCACGAGATCGTAACCCTCGCCCCGCAGCTGGGTCAGGATCCGCTCGGAATCGACCAGCGCCTTGGGGCAGCCGAGGCTGACGAAACCGACTTTGGGACTGCTGGTGGACATGGAATCACGACGGACAAGGCGGCCGCGGATTATACGGGGCTGGTCGTACGTGATTAGAATCGGGTATCCGGCATCATCCCCCGCAGGAGCACGCCATGGGCCGCGACATCGCCTTCGACACGCCGGCGGGCAGCCTCGGCGCCTGGCGCGCTGACCCGATGGCCGCGCCGCAGGGCGCGATCGTGGTCGTCCAGGAAATCTTCGGCGTGAATGCGCACATCCGGGCCGTCGCCGACCGCTATGCGGCCGAGGGCTACGTGGCGCTGGCGCCGGCCTTCTTCGACGTGATCGAGCGCGGGGTCGAACTGGGTTACGACGCGCAAGGCGTCGCGCGCGGACGCGAACTTGTGGATGCATTGGGACTGGAGCGCGCGGTGGCGATCGCGGGAGCCGCCGCAAGGCTGCTGCAGGGCGAAGGCCTCAAGGTCGGCGTGGTCGGCTTCTGCTGGGGCGGCACCGTCGCACTGCTCGCCAATACCCGGCTCGGCCTGGCGGCCTCCAGCTATTACGGCGCGCGCAACGTGCCTTTCCTCGGCGAGTCCCTGCGTGCGCCGATGCAGTTCCACTTCGGCGAAGAGGACGCCGCGATCCCGCCGCGGGCGGTCGCCGCGCATCGCCGGCAACACCCCGATGCCGAGGTGTACACCTACCCCGGGGCCGGACATGCCTTCAACCGCGAGGTCGACCCCGGGGCGTACGACCCGGCGAGCGCACAACTCGCGCACCAGCGCACGATGCAGCTGTTCGCACAGGCGCTGTCCTGAGGGAGTCGACCATGTCCCGCCATGCCAACGTCCCGACCCGTTACGAACTGCATCCGCAGCTCGCGGCCGATACCCATCCGCTGGCGACGTTCGCGTTGTGCGACCTGCGCCTGATGGACGACGCCAACTATCCCTGGCTGATCCTGGTGCCGCGACTGCCGGTCGCGCGCGAGCTGCTCGACCTGGATGCGCCGCAGCGGCACCAGCTCAGCGACGAGATCGAGCGCAGCGGCCGCCTGCTGCACGACATCTTCCAGCCGCACAAGCTCAATGTCGCTGCGCTCGGCAACCTGGTACCGCAACTGCACGTGCACGTGATCGCGCGCTTCGAGGACGATCCGTCGTGGCCGGCGCCGGTCTGGGGCCGGGTGGCGGCGCGCCCGTATACCCCGGAAGGCCTGGTCGAACGCATCTCCCAGTTGCGCGACGCCCTGTTGGTTTGACCGCGTTGCGTCCTGGTCGCCGGCGCCCTACCCTCGGCGCTTTCCCCGGAGGCTGTGCCATGCATCCAATCCGTGCTGCCTGCACGCCTGTCCTGCTGGCGGCGATGCTCGCCTGCCTGGCCGTCGTCCCGGCATTTCCGGCGCAGGCGGGACTGTTCGGCAAGTCTCCGGAGAAGTCCGCCGCCGAAGCCGCGCGCGCCGGAATGGCGGCGGTCACGATCTGGGTCGATGCCAGCTGGGGTTTCCGCAACGAGGGCGCAGCCAACGACCTGAGCCGCGCCCACAACGCCTTCGCCGGCCATGGCTACAGGGTCGTCAGCGTCGAGCCCTACATCGAGAACGGCGACCTGCAGGGATTCTTCGTCACCTACCAGAAGCCCTGACTCAGGTCCTGGGCAGGGTGACCCCGGTCTGCCCCTGGTACTTGCCGCCACGATCCCGGTACGAGGTCTCGCAGACCTCATCGGACTGGAAGAACAGCATCTGCGCGACGCCTTCGCCGGCGTAGATCTTGGCCGGCAGCGGCGTGGTGTTGCTGAACTCCAGGGTCACGTGCCCTTCCCATTCCGGCTCCAGCGGGGTCACGTTGACGATGATCCCGCAGCGCGCGTAGGTACTCTTGCCCAGGCACACCACCAGGGTATCGCGCGGGATCCGGAAGAACTCGACGGTGCGCGCCAGCGCGAACGAATTCGGCGGGATGATGCACACGTCGGACTCGACGTCGACGAAGCTCTTCGGGTCGAACGCCTTGGGGTCGACGATGGTCGAATTGATGTTGGTGAACACCTTGAACTCGCGCGAGCAGCGCACGTCGTAGCCGTAGCTCGACGTGCCGTAGCTGACGATGCGCTGGCCGTCGGCCGCGGTCTTGACCTGGCCCGGTTCGTACGGCTCGATCATGCCCTTGCCGGCCATCTCGCGGATCCAGCGGTCGCTCTTGATGCTCATGGCCCGTATTAAACCATGCACGCCTGAACCATGGACGCCTACACCATGGACGCCGCGATCGGCATCGCCGCCCGCGGTCGCGCCGCCAGCCGCATCGCCAGCGCCCGCGCAGTGGCGCGATAGGCTTGCGCTGCGGCGGAACCCGGCGCCGAAGCCACCACCGGCACGCCGGCGTCGCCCTGCTCGCGGATCGCCAGTTCCAGCGGCAGGCTGCCGAGCAGCGGGATCCCGTACTGCGCCGCCATCCGCGCGCCGCCGCCCTCGCCGAACACGTGTTCGACGTGGCCGCAGTGGCCGCAAGTGTGCACCGCCATGTTCTCGACCAGGCCGAGCACCGGCACGTGCACCTTCTCGAACATCTTCAGCGCCTTGCGCGCGTCCAGCGTGGCCACGTCCTGGGGCGTGGTCACGATCACCGCGCCCGCGACCGGGATCTTCTGCGCCAGCGTCAGCTGGATGTCGCCGGTGCCCGGCGGCAGGTCGACGATCAGGTAATCCAGGCCTGCTTCGCCGCCCCAAAGTGTCTGCTCCAGCAATTGGGTCAGCGCCGAAGTCGCCATCGGCCCGCGCCAGATCATCGGCGTGTCCTGCTCCACCAGCAGCCCGATCGACATCGCCTCGATGCCGTGCGCACGCATCGGCACGATCGACTTGCCGTCGGGGCTGTCCGGGCGCCCGGACAGGCCGAGCATGGTCGGGATGCTGGGACCGTAGACGTCGGCATCGAGCACGCCCACGCGGGCGCCGTCGGCCGCCAGCGCCAGCGCCAGGTTGACCGCGGTGGTGGACTTGCCGACGCCGCCCTTGCCCGAGCCGATCGCGATGATGTTGCGCACCCGAGACGAAAGCGGGACGTTGGGCTGGGTCGCATGTGCGGCGATCCGGCGCACGATCTCGAAGCTGGCCAGCGGCAAGGGCGCCAGCGCCTCGGCCACGGCCGTCCGCAGGGCCGCCTCGCCGTCCGCGGCGACCGGATAACCGAGGGTCAGGGAGACGGCGGCGCCGCCCTCGGCGGTCGCGATCCGGGCCCGGGCCCCGCTGGCCGACAAGGGCAGTCCTGCGAGCGGGTCCAGCACTTCGCCGATGCGCTCCGGCGGGAAATCCTTAACGGCGTCGTTCATTCCGGGCATTGTAGCGGCCCGGCCCCTTCCATACGCGTGCGGATGCGGTATAACTCGGCCGTCCAGCATCCCCCGGAGGGAACCCATGCGCATCAAGTTCATCGCCCTGCTGTTGTTCGCGTTCCCGCTGATGGCGTTCGCCCAGAGTTCGCCCGAAGGCCGCTGGAAGACCATCGACGACGAAACCGGCAAGGTGAAATCCATCGTGGAGATCACCCAGGCGGCCAACGGCACCCTGCAGGGCAAGGTGGTCGAGGTCCTGCATTCCGACCGCGGCCCCAATCCGCTTTGCGACAAGTGCAAGGGCGCCAACAAGAACAAGCCGGTCAAGGGCATGACCATCCTCTGGGGCCTGAAGGCTGATGGCGACGAATGGAGCGGCGGCACCGTGCTCGATCCGGCCAAGGGCAAGACCTACAAGTCGAAGCTCGAGCTGCTCGACGGCGGCAGGAAGCTGGGGATGTCCGGCTGCATCGCCTTCATCTGCCGGCAGCAGGTCTGGGTGCGCGAATAGCCGCACCGCCCGGAACCACGCGAAGGCCCGGCACCGCCGGGCCTTCTGCTTTCCGGGGCCATGAGACAATCACACCCATGCCCCGCACCGCCGTCGTCACCAACGCCCTGCCCTACGCCAACGGCCCGCTGCACCTGGGCCACCTGGTGGGCTACGTGCAGGCCGACATCTGGGTGCGGGCGCGGCGGATGGCGGGCGAAACCGTGCACTACGTCTGCGCCGACGACACCCACGGCACCCCGATCATGCTCGCCGCGGAAAAGGCCGGCACCACGCCGGAGGCCTTCATCGCCGGCATCCAGGCCTCGCACGAGCGCGACTTCGCCGACTTCGGCGTGGCCTTCGACCATTACGACTCCACCAACTCCGCCGGCAACCGCGCGCTGACCGAGGCGATCTACGCGAAGCTCGACGCCAGCGGCCACGTCTCGCGGCGCTCGGTGGCGCAACTCTACGATCCGGTCAGGGGCATGTTCCTGCCCGACCGTTACGTCAAGGGCACCTGCCCCAACTGCGGCACGCCCGACCAGTACGGCGACAACTGCGAGCACTGCGGCGCGACCTATTCGCCGACCGAGCTGAAGTCGCCGTATTCGGTGGTCAGCGGCGCGACGCCTGAATTGCGCGAATCGGAGCACTTCTTCTTCGAGCTCGGCCACTTCGAAGGCTTCCTGCGCGAATGGCTGTCCGGCGACGTCGCGGTGCCCGGGGTCAAGGCCAAGCTGCAGGAATGGCTGGACGGCGAAGGCGGCCTGCGCGCCTGGGACATCTCGCGCGACGCGCCCTACTTCGGCTTCGAGATCCCCGGCCATCCCGGCAAGTACCTGTATGTCTGGATCGACGCGCCGATCGGATACCTGGCCAGTTTCCGTGCGTTGTGCGAGCGCACCGGGCTGTCGTTCCACGACTACACCGCGCCCGACAGCCACGCCGAGATGCACCACTTCATCGGCAAGGACATCGTCAACTTCCATGGCCTGTTCTGGCCGGCGATGCTGCACGGCGCCGGCATGCGCGCACCGACCCGGCTGCACGTCAACGGCTACCTGACCGTGGACGGCGCCAAGATGTCGAAGTCCCGCGGCACCTTCGTGATGGCGCGCACGTACCTCGACAGCGGCCTGCCGCCGGAGGCGTTGCGCTACTACTTCGCCGCCAAGTCCTCGGGCGGCGTCGACGACCTCGACCTCAATCTCGCCGATTTCGTCGCGCGGGTGAACGCGGACGTGGTCGGCAAGTTCGTCAACCTGGCCAGCCGCTGCGCCGGGTTCATCGGCAAGCGCTTCGATGGCCGGCTGGCCCCGGCGCTGCCCGATCCGGACGCCTACGCGCGCTTCGTCGCCGCGCTGGCGCCGATCCGCGAGGCCTACGAGCGCAACGAACCGGCCAGCGTGCTGCGCCAGGCGATGGCACTGGCCGACGAGGCCAACCGCTACATCGACGACAGGAAGCCATGGGTGATCGCGAAGCAGCCGGGCGCCGACGCCGAGCTGCAGGCGGTCTGCACCCAGGGTCTCAACCTGTTCCGGGTGCTTGCGCTGGCGCTCGCTCCGGTGATGCCGGCGATGGCGCGCCAGGCCGCGGAGTTCTTCGGTGCGGCGCTGCAGCGCTGGGGGGACGTCGACGCCCCCCTGCTCGATCACGCCATCGCCGACTACCAACCGCTGTTCACCCGCATCGACCCGAAGCAGATCGAAGCCATGACCGAAGCCTCGAAGGACACCCTCGCCCCGACTGCTGTTGCAGGAGCGGCGTCAGCCGCGAAGACGGCCACTCCCGCGATCGCGGCTGACGCCGCGCCTGCATCCGCCACCACGATTTCCATCGACGACTTCGCCAGGCTCGACCTGCGCATCGGCAAGGTACTCGCCTGCGAATTCGTCGAAGGCTCCGACAAGCTGCTGCGCTTCGAGCTCGACGCCGGCGACCTCGGCAAGCGGCAGATCTTCTCGGGGATCCGCGCCAGCTACGGCGAACCGGACCGGCTGGTCGGGCGAAACGTGGTGTTCATCGCCAACCTTGCTCCGCGCAAGATGCGCTTCGGCATGAGCGAGGGCATGATCCTGTCCGCCGGTTTCGATGGCGGCGCGTTGCGCCTGCTCGACGCCGACGCCGGCGCGCAGCCGGGCATGCCGGTGAAGTGATCGCGCGCTGGTGACCGGCCTCGTCGAACGCCTCGACCGCATCCTGCCGCAGACGCAGTGCGGCCAGTGCGGCTACGCCGGGTGCCGGCCCTACGCAGAAGCGATGGCGCGCGGCGAAGCGGGGATCGAGCGCTGCCCGCCCGGCGGCGATGCCGGCGCACGGGCGCTGGCCAAGGTGCTGGGCGTGCCCGCGCGGCCATTCGACCGCGACCGTGGCGAGCACAAACCGTCCCGGGTCGCGCTGGTGGTGGAGGCCGACTGCATCGGTTGCACCAAGTGCATCCAGGCCTGCCCGGTCGACGCCATCATCGGCGGCGCCAGGCACATGCACACCGTGCTCGAGCCGCTGTGCACCGGTTGCGAACTGTGCGTCCCGGCCTGCCCGGTCGACTGCATCGTGCTGGTCGATGCCGCCCGGGCCGACGCCGCCTAGGGCGGCGTGCAGGCGCTGCAGATCCGTTCCACCGCGTAACCCTTCGCGCCCAGTTTCTGCACCAGGCCGTCGCTACCGAGCAGGTGCAATGCACCGACCACCACCAGGGTGTCCTGGTCGCCCGGGGCCTGCAATCGCGACTCCACGACCGGCAACCAGGCATCGTTGCGTTCCACATTGATGCGCTGGTAGAGCTTCGGATAATCGTGCCGCA
Source organism: Lysobacter sp. (assembly GCA_036676625.1). GTDB lineage: Bacteria > Pseudomonadota > Gammaproteobacteria > Xanthomonadales > Xanthomonadaceae > Cognatiluteimonas. Next base: position 37,210 of record JAKFCN010000075.1, read on the forward strand.
TGTCCGCGGCCATGCGTTCCCACAAGGCATCGGCATCGCCGGCGCGCCACAGCGCATGCAGCGTCTCCAGTTCCCCGCTTCCGGGCTGCGCGTCCCCGAGCGCTTCGTCCAGGAACTGCACCTGCTCCCCGGCATCCATGCCGTCCAGCAATGCGATCTGCCGGGTCCCGGTCTCGAAGCCCGCCGTCGGCTTGCCCGCGGCCACGGCCGCGTCGGCGAAGTGGCGGTCGATCCCCAGCGCTGGATCGAGCCCGGCATCGGTCATCCCGACGATGCCCACGGTCAGGCCGACGAACCACGGCTCGAACATCTGCAGCCCCTGCGCGGTCATGCCGGCCGCCTGCAGGCGCGCTGCATTGGCCGCGTACCAGGCCTGCAGCCTGGCGGCCGTCGCGGGCGGCAGTTCGCTGTCGAGCAGCGTTCCGTCGGTGCGCAGCGCGGCCTGGCCCATCCGCAGCGGCAAGGTCGGCGACTCCATTTCCGACGGCGCCATCTCGAACAGCAGCGATTCTGCGTCGGCGAACGCCGCGTCGACGTCCACGGACAGCGGATAGTCGTCCGGCCGCAACAAATGGAAGGAACCGAGCAGGTAAACGGTGCGGTCGCCATTGCTGGCCTTCCACAACAGCGGCACCGGCGCTGCCATCGCCAGTGGAGCGATCGCGGGCACCGGAACCTCCGCCGGCAATTCCCCCGGCGCGACCGATTGCGCGCGCGGCGCAACCCCTGGCCATGCCAGCAACGCCGTCAGCAACAAGGCGTGGATACGCATCCGGTCCTCAGGAATGGGACTTGCGGTAGGTCTTCTCGCCCGCGGTGACCGCAAGGTCGAGCCGGTTTTCCGGCGGCGGCAGCGGGCAGGTCGCGAACGCGGTGAATGCGCACGGCGGGTTGTAGGCCTGGTTGAAGTCGAGCACCACCCTGCCGCGCGCATCCGGCATCGGCGCATACAGGAAACGCCCGGCGCCGTAGCTGCCGTGGCCGTTGGTGCGGTCGGCGAACACCAGGAACAGCTCGCCTTCGCCCTCGTCCAGCGCTTCCAGCCTGTAGACCTTGCCGTCGCGGGTGAACTCGACCAGCCCGGGATTCGCGATCCTGTCCACGGTGCCGATGATGTTGGCGATCTCGATCGTCTTCCCGCGCGGATGCGGAACGAAGCGCCCCTCGACCTTCCATCCGGCATCGGCCGGCCAGTAGTCGAGCCCGGCGAACTGCGTGCGCGACGGCGCATCGGCATGCTTCACCCGCAGGGCCATGCGCCCTGCGCGTTCGATCACCGTCGCCATGCCCTTGCCGTCGTCGAAGCCGATCACGCTGGGACCCGTCTGCGCGGTATCCGTCCGCAGCATCGCCTCGGCGGCAAGAGGTTTGCCATCCAGGGTCAGTGCCGCCGATTCGTCCGGCACGAAACGGACCGCAGTTCCCTTGATCTCGATCATGCCCATGTGCCCGGGGCCCATCGCCAGGCGGATGCCGTTGTCGGCAGCGCTGCCGAGGTAATGGCCGCCGGGATCGATCCAGTGCAGGCCGATGAGGCTGGCCCAGCCGTCGGGCGCCAGCAGGCGCTGGCTGCGCTGGTCGCGCCACGCCTGCTCGCTCCTGGCGAACGCCGCGGCCGCGGCCTGTTGCGCGGCATCGGGTTGACCGCTGTCCCCGGTGCGATGGCAGGCGGCCACCAGCAGGAACCCCAGGCCAAGCACCAGCATCAGGCCCAATCGCAGCATCTCAACGTCCTCGCAGGAACCAACGGTCGATCTCGGCCAGGCCGAAATGCGCCCAGGTCGGGCGCCCATGATTGCACTGTCCGGAGCGTTCTGTGGCTTCCATCTCGCGCAACAGTGCATTCATTTCCGGGATCGTGAGCCTGCGGTTGGCACGCACCGCGCCGTGGCAGGCCATGGTCGACAGCAATTCGTCGCGCTGGTCGGATACGCGGCGACTTTCGCCATGCTCGCGCAGGTCGGCCAGCACGTCGCGCAGGAGCGACACGGTGTCGCCATCGGCCAGCAACGCCGGCACCGCCCGCAGCAGCAGCGCCTGCGGGCCCGCGCGCGACACTTCGAAGCCGAGTTCGGCGAGGGTCGCCGCTTCGCGCTCGGCGGTGTCGGCCTCGCGCTCGGACACCGCGACCTGCTGCGGCACCAGCAGCGGCTGGCTGCGCACGCCGGCGCTGTCGTGCGCGGCCTTCAGCTTCTCGTAGCCGATGCGCTCGTGGGCGGCATGCATGTCGACCACCACCAGCCCCTCGGCGCTCTCGGCGAGGATGTAGATGCCATGCAACTGCGCGATGGCATGGCCGAGCGGCGGCAGGGTGGCGTCACCGCCCTCCGGGAGCGTCGGCATCGGCGCGGCGAGGCCCGCGGGTTGCGCCGGCTCGCCGTACAGCGTCGTGTAGCCGGCGCGCAACTCGTCGACCTGCAGCGCGAGCCGCGATTGCGGCAGCGATGCCGCGAAGCCGCCCGCTCCGGCATGCAGCGCAGCCGTCGTCGGATTCGATGCGCCCGCGGCCGCGGGCATGCTGCCCGCGCGGGTTTCCGCCAGCGCTTCCTGCAGCGTTCGATAGACGAAGTCGTGCACCAGCCGTGTCTCGCGGAATCGCACCTCTTGCTTGGCCGGATGCACGTTGACGTCGACGCCGCGCGGGTCCAGCTCCAGGAACAGCACGTAAGCCGGATGGCGGCCATGGAACAGCACGTCGCTGTAGGCCTGGCGCACCGCGTGCGCGACGTTGCGGTCGCGCACGCTGCGGCCGTTGACGTAGAGGTATTGCTGATCGGCGCTGGCACGGTTGTACACCGGGCGCGCGATCCAGCCGTGCAGGCGCAGCCCGGCGCCGGCGTGCTCGATCCGCAGGGCGTTGCGCGCGAACTCCTCGCCGAGGGTTTCCAGCAGGCGCTCGGGCGAGGACAAGGGAGTGGCGTCGGCGTCGAGCAGGTCGAGTGCGCGATAGCGGCGCGAGGGCCGCCCGTTGTGCGATACCCGCAATTCCACGTCGGGGCGCGCCAGCGCCAGCGAACGCAGCCATTCCTCGATGTGCGACAACTCGGTGCGCTCGGCGCGCAGGAACTTGCGCCGCGCCGGCACGTTGTAGAACAGGTCGCGCACTTCCACCGTGGTTCCGCGCGGATGTGCCTTGGGTGCGACCTCGCCGATGCGGCCGCCCTCGACCTGCAGTGCGGCGCCATGGCCGTCGCCGTCGCCGTTGCGCGAGGCCAGGCTGAAGCGGCTCACCGACGCGATCGAGGGCAATGCCTCGCCGCGGAAGCCCAGGGTCGCCACCGATTCCAGGTCGTCGAGCGAGGCGATCTTGCTGGTGGCGTGGCGCGCCACTGCCAGCGGCAGGTCGTCCGGGCCGATGCCGCCGCCGTCGTCGCGCACGCGGATCAGGCGGACGCCGCCCTCTTCGAGATCGATGTCGATCCGGCGTGCGCCGGCATCGAGTGCGTTCTCCACCAGTTCCTTGACCACGGAAGCAGGCCGCTCGACGACTTCACCCGCCGCGATCTGGTTGATGAGGGTATCGGGAAGCTGTCGGATGGCCACGCCCGGATGATACGGGACGCGTGCCGTGGTGCGGAATTCAGGGGCTGCCGCCGCCGTAGGCGACGCCGCCGGCGCGATTGTTCTCGGCCTGCATCGCGTACAGCGTGCCGGGCGGCGGCTGGCGCGAGAAATAGCCGGTGACCCCGTCCAGGATCGCGCGCGCAAGCTGCGACTGGTGCTTCGGATCGTTGAGCCTGCGCTCCTCGTCCGGGTTGGAGATGAAGGCCGTCTCGACCAGCATCGACGGCACGTCGGGCGAACGCAGCACCACGAAATTGGCGCGTTCGACGTGGTTCTTGTGGGTCTTGCCGAGCCGCTTGAGCCCGCCCAGTACCTGCTCGGCCATGTCCTCGGACGCTTTCATGGTGGCGCTCTGCGACAGGTCCAGCAGCACCGAGGCCAGGGTGTCGCTCTTGTCCTGCAGCTTGACTCCGCCGACCAGGTCCGCCGCGTTCTCCTGGCTCGCCAGCCAGCGTGCGGCCTGCGACGAGGCGCCGCGCTGCGACAGCACGAACACCGAGGAACCGCTGGCGCTGGGGCTGGTGAAGGAATCGGCGTGGATCGACACGAACAGGTCGGCCTTGGCTGCGCGCGCCTTCTGGTAGCGCTGCGCCAACGGGATGAAGTAATCGTCGTCGCGTGTCAGGTAGGCCTTGAGCCCGGGCGTGGCATTGACCTGGCGTGCCAGCTCGCGCGCGATCTTCAGGGTGATGTCCTTCTCGCGGCTGCCGTTGGCGCCGCGGGCACCCGGATCCTGGCCGCCGTGGCCGGCGTCGATGGCGATGATCAGCGGACGCAGCGCAGCGCGCCGGGCGATGTCCTGCACGGTCTTGACCGGGGCCTGGCCGGCAGCGGTTTGGGTGGAGGGTGCCGGTGCGACGGTCGCCTGCCGGGGCACGGTTGCCGGTGGCGGCACGGCACGGGCAGTGGTCGCACCCTGGGTCAGGATCGCGAGCGGATCGGCGGCAGGCCCGGTTGCAGCGGGCAGGCTGGCGACCAGGCGCTCGGTGGCGGCGGCCGAGGCTACGGCGGGCGACACGGCCCCGTCCCCAGGCCACTCCAGCACCAGTCGCGGGCCGCCCGCACCCGGCTCGAAGCGCGGCCGCAGGGCGGCCACGTGATCGGACAGGTCGAACACGATCCGGGTGGTGCCGGGGACCGGGTGGCCGCTGCGCACGCTGCGCACCAGGCCGCTACCGGCCGGCAGCGAGAGGCCCTTGGCGAGCTCCACGCCGGGCAGGTCGACCACCAGGCGCTCGGGGCTGGATAGGGTGATCAGCTGGTAGCGGACCTCGCGATCCAGTTGCAGTTCGGCGCGGGTGCCGGTGGCGCCGGTGTCCACCCGGACCGTCCGCAACTCGTCGGCGCGGGCAAGGTTCCAGCACACCCCGGCCAGCAAGGCCAGGACGAGCAGTAGCTGCTGGATGGTTGCCCCCTTCGCGCGCATGGCCGGATTCAAGCACCACCCGGCAGGTTTTGCAACAACTTTTCCCTTAATTATCCGCGAGCTGGCGCAACTTCCTCTGGGGCGGATTCAGGAAGGGACCGCAACTGACCATTTCGGCAGCCGGACATCCTGTCCCAGCCGGTCGAGCCAGTCCCGGCCCGCGGGTGTCCCTGCGGCCAGCTCCACCTGCCGCCCCTCCCCGGAAATGGCCAGGGTCAGCTCCAGGTCGGGCGACGGCAGCGCGCGCGTGCCCCGCTCTGCCCATTCCACCAGCCACAGCGTCGCCTCGGCGTCGTCCAGGGCCAGGAATTCCAGCTCTCCCGCATCGCCGATCCGGTACAGATCGAGGTGCAGGCCCTTGCCGCCGGCGGGCAACCCGCCGCTGGAAAATGTGTAGTGTTCGACCAGGGTATAGGTCGGGCTGCGGATCGCGCCCTCGACGCCAAGCGCTCGCAGCCATGCGCGCGCCAGCGTCGACTTGCCCGCACCGAGCTCGCCGTGCAGGAACACCACGGCCGGCGAAGGCTGGGTCGCCGCGAGCGCGGCGGCAAGCATCGCGGTGGCATCGGCATCGGCGAGGAACAGGCGCATCGGCAGCATCTCGATCGACATCATGGTGCGGGATTCGCGCAACGACGCAAGTGCGGCAGCAGGTCGGACGGCAGCATTCCGCGCATGCCGTCGCGCGCTGCCGCGTCGCCCGCCGCCGCATGCAACAGCACACCGCAGGCCGCCGCGTCGAAGGCATCCAGTCCCTGTGCACGCAGCGCGGCGATCACGCCGCTGAGCAGGTCGCCCATGCCACCGACCGCCATTCCCGGATTGCCGCCCGCGATCGTGTACGGAATGCTGCCGGGCGCCGCCACTATCGTGCCCGCACCCTTCAGCACCACCACACAGGCATGGCGCGCGGCCAGTGCGGCTGCCGCGGCGTAACGGTCGCGTTGCACTTGCGCCGCATCGCAGCCGAGCAGGCGCGCAGCTTCGCCGGGGTGCGGGGTCAGGATCGTGTCCGCCGGCAGCGCGCGCGGTGATTCCGCCAGCAGGTTGAGCGCGTCGGCGTCCAGCAGCATCGGCTTGCCGCAGGCGAGCGCGGCATCGAACAGCGCGCGTCCCCAATCGCTGCGGCCCAGCCCCGGGCCGATGGCAATCGCATTTGCACGCTGCAGCAAGGGTTGCAATGCCCCGGACGAATCCGCCGCATGCACCATCGCTTCCGGTTGCCGCGCCAGCAACGCCGCGACATGTCCGCTGCGTGTGGCGACGCTCACGAGACCGGCGCCGCTGCGCAAGGCCGCCTGTGCGCACAACACGATCGCGCCGCCGCCGCCGTGGTCGCCGCCGATGCACAGCACGTGTCCGTTGTCGCCCTTGTGGCTGTCGCGTGCGCGCGGCGGCAGGAACGTGGCCAGCGCAGCCGGTCGCAACAGGCGCGCAGCGACGGGAACCTGCGCCAGCCATGCTGGATCGATGTCGAGCGTGGACAGCTCGCATTCGCCCGCGTGATCGAGCGCCGCACCCGTCGCCAGCCCGCGATGCGCGCCCATGAACTGCAGCGTGCGCGTGGCATGCACGGCGATGCCCGGAACGCAGCCGCGATCGGCATCGACACCACTGGGGACGTCCAGCGCCAGCACCGGGCAGCCGGCGGCGTCCATCGCCGCGAGCAGCGCGGCCGCCGCTCCGTCCGGCGCGCGCGACAGGCCGATGCCGAACACCGCATCGACCACCAGGTCGGCGGCCGGCCATCCGCCCTCGAACGCCAGCACGCGTCCACCGGCCGCTTCGTAGCCGGCGCAGGCGCGCCGTGCAGGGTCGGTGGCCGGGGCCCCCAGGCGCAGCACCGAGACCTCGCGCCCTGCCTGCAATGCATGCGTCGCCAGTACATGGCCGTCGCCGCCATTGTTGCCGGGTCCGCAGGCCACCACGATCCGCAGCGCCTGCGGCCAGTGCCGCAACAAATGGCGCCAGGCAGCCTCCCCGGCCCGCCGCATCAATTCGAAGTCGTCGCCGGAGGCCTGCGCCGCGCGCCGTTCCAGGTCGCGCAGGGCAGCGTTGTCGTACAGCGCGACGGAATGCGGCATCGCGCGATTCTATACTTGCGCGATGTTGCTTCCCGTCGCCAGCAATGCCCCCGCCCGGCCCGATCCGGCCGTCCTGGCCGCACGCCTGAAGGCACTGGCTGCCGAGGCCGGGTTCCAGCGCTGCGGCATCAGCGACATCGGACTCGGCGAGGACGAGGCGCACCTGCGCGACTGGCTGGCGCAGGGCCTGTACGGTTCGATGGACTGGATGGCGCGGCACGGCGACAAGCGCTCGCGGCCGCAGGAACTCATCCCGGGCACCGTGCGAGTGCTCTCGGTCGGCCTGGACTACGGTCGCGACGGAGACGAGGCCTGGCAGACGCTGGCCAGCGGCGAGCGCGCGTACGTCGCCCGCTACGCGCTGGGCCGCGACTACCACAAGCTGATGCGACAACGGCTGCAGAAGCTCGCGGACGCGATCGCCGCGGAGATCGGCCCATTCGGGCATCGCGTGTTCGTCGACTCCGCGCCGGTGCTGGAACGCGCGCTGGCGCGCAACGCCGGCCTGGGCTGGATCGGCAAGCACACCTGCCTGATCGACAAGGACGGCGGCAGCTGGTTCTTCCTCGGCGAGATCTACCTCGACCTGCCGCTGCCGGTGGACCTGCCGGCCGGCAACCATTGCGGCACCTGCCGGCGCTGCATCGACGTCTGCCCCACCGCGGCGATCACCGCGCCCTACCGGCTGGATGCGCGCCGCTGCATCTCCTACCTCACCATCGAGCACGAGGGATCGATCGACGAGGAGCTGCGCCCGCTGATCGGCAACCGCATCTTCGGCTGCGACGACTGCCAGCTGGCGTGTCCCTGGAACAAGTTCGCGAAACGCACCGACGAGCCCGACTTCCGCGTGCGCAACGAGCTCGACAAGGCGACGCTGGCGCAGCTGTTCGCTTGGAGCGAAGACGAGTTCCTGCAGCGCAGCGAAGGTTCGGCGATCCGCCGCAGCGGGTACCGGCGCTGGTTGCGCAACATCGCCGTGGCGCTGGGGAATGCGCCGGCCGCGCCGGAGGTGCTGGCGGCGCTGGAATCGCGCCGCGACATCGACGATCCCGTGGTGCGCGAGCACGTCGCCTGGGCGCTGGCCAGGCACGGCCCGTAGAGCCGAGCCATGCCCGGCACCACCAGCCCGTTACGCCGCCTGCGCGGGAATCGAGGTGTTGGTGTGGGTCAGCGCGTTCTGGCGGTCGACGTAGACCAGGGTCGGCTTGAACTTCGCGACTTCGGCCTCGTCGAGCGTGGTGTACGCGCAGATGATCACCAGGTCGCCCGGCTGCGCGCGGTGCGCGGCGGCGCCGTTGACCGAGATGATGCCGCTGCCTTCCTCGGCGCGGATCGCGTAGGTGACGAAGCGCTGGCCGTTGTTGACGTTGAAGATGTGCACCTGCTCGTACTCGCGGATACCGGAGATGTCGAGCAGCTTGCCGTCGATCGCGCAGGAGCCTTCGTAGTGCAGCTCGGCGTGGGTGACCGAGGCGCGGTGGATCTTGGCTTTGAGCAGGGTGAGTTGCATGGGGGCATCGCTCCACCCGCACCCGCGGGCGTCCAGGCCGCAAGTCTAGCGCGATTTGCCGCAGTGCAACATCAGGACTGGCCCAGGTCGAATTCGAGGTTGTCGATCAGGCGGGTCCGTCCCAGCCGGGCCGCCACCAACGCCACCCGGGGGCCGGGCTCGCCGGGTGCCGGCTCTCCGAGGTCCGGACGCCGCACCACGATGTAATCGACGTCGAAGCCCAGGGCCTGCAGGGCCCGATACGCATCGGCCTCGACCTGCGCACGCGGCGCGCCGGCGGCCAGCGCGTCGCGCATCGCCCGCAGTTCCCGCTGCAGCGCCGGCGCCCGCGCGCGTTCGTCCGCGGAGAGGTACTGGTTGCGCGAACTCATCGCCAGGCCGTCGTCCTCGCGCCGGGTCTCGCCGGCCAGCACGTCCAGCGGGAACGCGAGGTCGCGCGCCATGTAGCGGATCACCGCGAGCTGCTGGTAGTCCTTGCGCCCGAACACCGCCACGTCCGGCTGCACCTGGTTGAACAGGCGCGCGACCACGGTGGCGACGCCGTCGAAGTGGCCCGGGCGATGCGCGCCTTCCAGCAACTCGGTGATCCCGGGTACGCGCACCTGCACCGTGGCCTCGACCCCATAGGGATACATGGTGTCCACCGAAGGCATCCACGCCAGGTCGCAGCCAGCGGCCTGCAGGCCCGCGGCATCCGCCTCCGGCGTGCGCGGATAGCGCGCGAAATCCTCGTTCGGCCCGAACTGGGTCGGGTTCACGAACACGCTGGCGACCACGCGGTCCGCATGTTCGCGCGCAAGCCGCACCAGCGAATGGTGCCCCGCATGCAGGTTGCCCATGGTCGGCACGAATCCCACGCGCAATCCATCGCGCTTCCAGGCCGCGACGCGCGCGCGCAACACACCCAGCTCCGCGACCACCTCGATCGATTCAGGCATAGGAATGTGCGGCGTCGGGGAATGCACCGCTGCGGACGGCGTCGGCATAGGCGCGGAAGGCGCCTTCGACCGAACCGCCGTCGGCGAGGAAGTCCTTGACGAACTTCGGCCGCCGGTGGCCGCTGTTGAGGCCCAGCAGGTCGTGCAGCACCAGCACCTGGCCGTCGCACTGCGGGCCGGCGCCGATGCCGATGGTGGGGATCGACAGCTCGGCGGTGATCGCTGCGGCCACCGATGACGGCACGCACTCCAGCACCAGCAGGCTGGCACCGGCGTCCTGCACGTCCCTGGCGTCCTTGCGCAATTGCGCCGCCGCGCGCTCGTCGCGGCCCTGCAGCTTGTAGCCGCCCAGGCGCAGCACCGATTGCGGCGTCAGCCCGAGGTGCCCGCAGACCGGCACCTCGCGCTCCACCAGGTGGTGGATCGTTTCGAGCTTGTGGCCCGCGCCCTCGAGCTTGGCCATCGTCGCGCCCGCCTGCAGGCAACGGGTGGCCGCGTCGAGCGCGCGTGCGGGCGAGGCATCGGCCTGGAACGGCAGGTCGGACAGCAGCAGCGCCGTCGACAAGCCGCGCGCGACGCAGGCGGTGTGGTAGACGATGTCGTCGACGGTCACCGGCAAGGTGCTGTCCCTGCCCTGCATCACCATGCCCAGCGAATCCCCGACCAGCACCAGGTCGATGCCGGCAGCGTCCATCGCCCGCGCGAAGCTGGCGTCGTAGGCGGTCAGCATCGCCATCCGCTGCCCAGCCTGCTTGGCCTCGCCCAGCATGGGCACGGTCCAGGGCTTGCGGTCGGGAGCGTCGGTGGTCTGTGCGTACACGGCGGGATCTCGCTGTGGGGGTGGCGGGATTGCGTCGCCGATTATGCGTCGGCGAGCAGCGGTACGCAGCCGGTGGTGTCGACGGCCTGCAGCAGGTCCGCCACGCGTCCCTTGCCGGGGACTTGCAGGTCGGGAGCGATCCGCGACAACGGCAGCAGGGCGAACGCGCGCTCGTGCAGGTGCGGATGCGGTACCCGCAGCCCCGGCTCGTCGATCGCCGCGTCCCCGAACAGGAGCAGGTCGAGGTCGAGGGTGCGTGGCCCCCATTGCACGCCGGCATCGCGATCGCGGCCGAAATGGCGCTCGACCTCGAGCATCGCATCCAGCAGCGCGCGCGCATCGAGGCCGGTGCGCAGCAGCGCCGCAGCGTTGATGAAGTCGGGTTGTGCGGTATTGCCCCAGGCCGGGGTCCGGTACAGCGGCGAGACCTGCAGCAGGCGGGTCGACGGCAGCCCATCCAGCGCCTGCAATGCCTCGCGCACGGTGGCGGCGGCATCGCCGACGTTGCCGCCGAGGCCGATTGCCGCGATCGTCGCGGGGGTCATGCGGCCCCGGCAGCTCCGCCGCTGCGGCGGCGGCGGCGTCGGCGGCGACGTGGCCCGCTGTCGTCTCCCTCGCCGTCGCCCTCGCCTTCCACCGATTCCAGCTCGTCCGCACCGGTCGCACCCTCGCCCGCGGCCAATTGCGCCTCGCGCCAGAATGTCGCCTCCTCGGCGTGTTCGTCGGAAGCGGCCTGGCGCAGGACCAGGAAGTCGTAGGCGGCGCGGAAACGCGGGTGCGCGAGCAGCCGCCCCACCCGCTTGCGCTGCGAGAAGCGCGACTGCAACAACCAGATCTCCTGCATCGGCAGCGAGAACCGGCGCGGCAGCGCGACCATTTCCAGCTGGTGCACGGTCACCCGGTCGGCGGCGCGACGCTGCGCTTCCGCCGCATGCATGCCTTGCGCCTGCAGCGCCATCAGCGCGCGGCAATAGGCCGGCCACAGCAGCAGCGCGAACAGGAATGCCGGCGACACCGGCTCGCCGGCGGTCACCCGCGCGTCGGTGCCGCGCAGGCCTTCCAGCAGCATGTTGCGCAGCGCGCCGCTGCGGTTGGACTTCAGCGCCATCGCCGATTCGGGAAGCAGCACCGCGAGCAGGCCGTGGCGCTCCAGCCCGAGGAAACTCTCCACCGCGTGCCCGGACAGGAACAGCTTCAGGCATTCCTCGAACAGCCGCGCCGGCGCGGCCTCGCGCAGCAGGTGCGCCAGCACCGGCAGCGGTGCGGCGCTGGCATCGTCGATGCGGAAACCGAGCTTGGCCGCCAGCCGCACCGCGCGCAGCATCCGCACAGGATCCTCGTGGTAGCGCGTCTCCGGGTCGCCGATCAGCTTCATGACCCGGTTCTGCACGTCCTCGAAGCCGCCGGTGTAGTCGCGCACCGAGAAGTCCTCGATCGCGTAGTACAACGCGTTGGCGGTGAAGTCGCGGCGGATCGCGTCGTCCTCGATGCTGCCGTAGACGTTGTCGCGCAGCAGCCGGCCGTCCTCGTGCAGCTGGCGGTCGCCGCTGCCGTCGTCGCTGTTGGCGCGGAAGGTGGCGACCTCGATGATCTCGCGGCCGAACACCACGTGCGCCAGGCGGAAGCGGCGGCCGATCAGGCGGCAGTTGCGGAACAGCGCCTTGACCTCTTCCGGGGTGGCGCTGGTGGCGACGTCGAAGTCCTTGGGATTGCCGCCGACCAGCAGGTCGCGCACGGCGCCGCCCACCAGATAGGCGCCGAAACCGGCGTCGCGCAGGCGGTACAGCACGCGCAACGCATTCGGGCTGATGTCCTTGCGGGAGATCGTGTGGGCATCGCGCGGGATGACGCGCAGCTGCAGGGGCGCGACGGCGGTGTTGGAAGGTTGTTGTGTGGGCATCGGGGGCGGCAGGGCCGCGGACGGGCGCCAAGTGGCGGGATGGGTGGAAACGCGCGTTGCCTGCGGCAAGCGTGCCCCATATACTAGCAAGCCTCGTGCGCGGCCCGGCTGCCCACGGGGGCCGGCCGTCCAGCCGGGGTCCCCGCGGACCAACCCGCTCCCTTCGTCTAGAGGCCTAGGACGTGGCCCTCTCAAGGCTAAAACACGAGTTCGAATCTCGTAGGGAGCGCCATCCACGGAAAACCGGCTTCGGCCGGTTTTTTCGTTTTGGTGCGGGCGACCGTAGAATGATGCGCGAGCCGAACCGGAACCGACCATGCCCTTCGTCGTCACCGAGAACTGCATCAAGTGCAAGTACACCGACTGCGTCGAGGTGTGCCCGGTCGACTGCTTCCACGAAGGCCCGAACTTCCTGGTGATCGATCCGGACGAGTGCATCGACTGCACCCTGTGCGAGCCCGAGTGCCCGGTCAACGCGATCTATCCCGAGGACGACGTGCCCGGCGGCCAGGAACAGTTCGTCGCGCTGAACGCGGAACTGTCCAAGGCCTGGCCGGTGATCACGGTGCGCAAGGACGCACCGCCGGACGCCGCCGAATGGGACGGCAAGCCGGACAAGTTGCCGCTGCTGGAACGCTGACCGCAGCCGCCGAGGCTCAGCCGCCGAGCGCGGCCTTGAGCGCCGCCACCAGCTTGACCGGCGCCGCGCCGGTCGCCGGCAATCCACGCGGGTCGACGGCGGAGACGTACACGCCGGCATCGACCTTGCTGACCCGTACCAGGAAGTTCTCGCCCTCGTAGTTGACGTCGTAGGCGCCCAGCAACTGCGCCTTGCTGGCGATGGTGACGCCATCGGTTGCCGCGAGCGCCTCGCCCACCTTCCCGAAGATGTCGTCGCGCTCGCCTGCCACGGTGAAGCCGCTGGCGGAAGCGGTCGACGCAGCACCGGTGGTCATCGAGGAACGCGTCACCGAACGCGGCGCCTCGCCGGGCAGCTGCATCGCACCTTCGGTATTGGGACGGTCCAGGTCCGGCGGCACCTCGAGCGGTCGCGCTTCGGCGCTTTGCTGGAAGCCGGTGTCCTTCTTGAACCAGTGGCAGCCGGACACCGCGGCCACCAGGACCAGGGCAGCCGCCGGCATGGCGATGGCGGAAAGCGGGCGCAACAGGGTGGAATGGCGCATGGACGTGTACTCCTGGTCAGGCCGCGAGCGGGTCGCGGCAGGCTTGTTCGAGTTGCTGGATGCGGGTGGTGGCGAGGTCGGCTTCGCCGGCGTGCGCGGACGACAGCGTGGTGAGCGGCAGCCGCAGCCCATGACCGAGGTGCATGCGCGTGAGGATCGCCTTGAGCGGGATCGGGTTGGGCTCGATACCGAGAAAAGTGAAGACCGGCTGCAGTTGCGCATCGAGCTCGCCGGCTTCGGTCCCGCGCGCGGCACGTGCGAGATCGCACAGCCGCCGCATCGCGCGCGGCAGCACGTTGGACGCGACCGAGACGACGCCGTCGGCACCGGCCAGCATCGCCCGCGCCGCAGTCGGATCGTCGCCGCTGAGCACGGCGAAGCCTTCGCCGCGCAACGGCAGCAGCGCGGCCATGCGCCCGGCTTCGGCGCGCGCCTCCTTGATGCCGATGATGCGCTCGTGTCCCGCGAGCGCGGCGGCGGTTTCCGGCAACAGGTCGCAACCGGTGCGCCCCGGCACGTTGTAGAGCACCACCGGCAGCGCGCCGTCGTCCGCGACTGCGCGGAAATGCGCTTCCAGGCCCGGCTGGGTGGGGCGCACGTAGGGCGGCGTCACCACCAGCGCGGCGTCGGCACCGAGCGTGGCGACCCGGCGGGTCTGCTCGATGGTCTTGGCGGTGTTGGAAAGCCCGGTCCCGGCGAGCACCGGGACGTGGCCGCCGGCCACCTCCACGGCGATCCGCAGCAGCGCGTCGTATTCGGCGTCGTACAGGGCGGCCGCCTCGCCGGTGGAGCCTGCCACCACCACGCCCTGGGTGCCGCCGTCCAGCTGCATGCGCAGCAGCCGGCCCCAGGCATCGAGGTCGATCTCGCCGGTCGCCGTGAACGGCGTGGCCAGCGCGGTGATGCTGCCGGAAAGTCGCAAGGGAGGGCGCTCTGATAAGGGGTCAGCCGTGCCGCCCGATGTTACTTGCGGCGCCGAAGCACGGGCAAGTATGCTGGCTGCGGGTTCCGGGCGCACCTGCCGGAACCGTTCAGCCCCCCAGCAGCGGACCCCGCCTTGACCGATCCCGACCTCACCAAGAGCGATTCCACCAGCCGTCCGTCGCCGAACGAGAACCACCTGCTGATCAACGCCTATACGACGCATCCGCGGTCCCCGTTGCTGGCGGTGACCCGGCGCATCGCCGACAGCGGCTGCAACCTGGTCGATACCCGCCTGTCCACGGTCGGGCGCGACGTCTCGGTGTCCGCGCTGGCGACCGGCTCCTGGGATTCGGTGGCCAAGCTCGAGACCATGCTCGGCAAGCTCGAACGCGAGGAAGGCCTGAAGCTGGTCTGGTACCGCACCGGGCCGAAACCCATCCAGTCCAACCTGCTGCCCTACGTGATCGAAGTGGTGGCGGCGGACAAGCCGGGCATCCTGTTCCAGCTCGCCGACTTCTTCGACCGCCAGTCGATCACCATCGAGAGCCTGCACTGCTCGCGCTACCGCGCGATGCAGACCGGCGCCGAGATGTTCACCGCGCAGGTGACGATCGGGATCCCGGCGGACATGCACATCGCCGCGCTGCGCGACGACTTCCTCGAGTTCTGCGACCACCTGAACCTCGACGCCATCATGGACCCGATGAAGTTCTGACCATGGTCGCGACCGGGAAGCCGTTGCCGAAGCCGGTCCTGTCGCTGCCGTTGGCATTGTCGGGCGGCGCCACCGCTTCGCTCGGCGACTGCCTCGGCAAGTGGCTGGTGCTGTACTTCTACCCGAAGGATTCGACGCCCGGCTGCACCACCGAGGGCCTGGACTTCAATGCGCTGCTGCCGAAGTTCCGCAAGCTGGGCGCGGAAGTCGTCGGCGTCTCGCGCGATTCGATCAAGTCGCACCAGAACTTCTGCGCGAAGCAGGGCTTCCGCTTCGAGCTTGCCAGCGATCCCGACGAGCGCCTGTGCAGGGCCTTCGACGTGATCAGGCCTAAGAAGCTCTACGGCCGCGAATACGTCGGCGTGGAGCGCAGCACCTTCCTCATCGACCCCAGGGGCGTCCTGCGCGCGGAGTGGCGCGGGGTCAAGGTGCCCGGCCACGCCCAGGCCGTGCTCGATGCGCTCGCCGCGACCCACACCACCCCAGGAACCAGGCACGCATGACGCGCAGCAAGCGGATCTACGTCCTCGACACCAACGTGCTGATGCACGACCCGACCGCGCTGTTCAAGTTCGAGGAACACGACGTCTACCTGCCGATGCAGGTGATGGAGGAGCTCGACAACGCCAAGAAGGGCACTTCCGAGGCGAGCCGCAACGCGCGCCAGGTCAGCCGCTTCCTCAACGAGCTGATCGAGGTCGATCCCAACCGCGACATCACCGAGGGCATTCCCCTGCAGCGTCCGCAGGGCCTGCAGCTGCGCGGCGCGCAGAGCAAGGGCCGGCTGCGGTTCCAGACCGGCAACTTCGATTCCGGCAAGCGTTTCGGCGCAGTGATCCCGGACAACCACATCCTCGGCGCGATCCTCGCGCTCAAGGAAGCGGAGCCCGAGGCCGACGTGGTGTTCGTGTCCAAGGACATCAACCTGCGGATCAAGGCATCCATCGCCGCGATCACCAACGAGGACTACGAGAACGACCGCGCGCTGGACGACTTCAGCCTGCTCTACACCGGCGCCACCGCGCTGCCGGCGGATTTCTGGCAGCTGCACGGCAAGGACCTCAAGTCCTGGACCGACAAGGGCCGCACCTTCTACGAGGTCGCGCGCATCGCCGGCGCCGCGCCGGAAGACGACACCTGGTACCCCAACCAGTTCCTGTACCTGCCCGGCGACGAAGAAGCCGAGCTCAAGGTGGTGAAGGTCGCCGACGACAAGGTCACCCTGCAGATCGTCGACGACTTCCGGCATGCGCAGCACGCGGTGTGGGGCATCAACGCGCGCAACCGCGAGCAGAACTTCGCGCTCAACGCGCTGATGGACCCGGAGATCGACTTCGTCACCCTGCTCGGCACCGCCGGCACCGGCAAGACCCTGCTGGCGCTGGCGGCCGGCCTGGCACAGACGATGGACGCGCAGCGCTACCGCGAGATCATCATGACCCGGGCCACCGTCAGCGTCGGCGAGGACATCGGCTTCCTGCCCGGTACCGAGGAAGAAAAGATGACGCCGTGGATGGGCGCGCTCACCGACAACCTGGAAGTGCTCACCCACAACCAGGAAGGTGGCAGCTGGGGCCGCGCGGCGACCAACGACCTGCTCGCCTCGCGGATCAAGATCCGCTCGCTCAACTTCATGCGCGGGCGCACCTTCCTCAGCCGCTACCTGATCCTCGACGAGGCGCAGAACCTGACGCCCAAGCAGATGAAGACGCTGATCACCCGCGCCGGCCCCGGCACCAAGATCGTGTGCCTGGGCAACGTCGAGCAGATCGACACGCCCTACCTGACCGAGACCACCTCCGGCCTCACCTACGCCGTGGACCGGTTCAAGGACTGGGCGCACAGCGCACACGTCACCCTGCGCCGCGGCGAGCGCTCACGCCTGGCCGATCACGCCTCCGAAGTGCTGTAGCGCAACGCCGCCGCGAGATCCTTGAAGTAGGACGGGTCGTCGCGGCGCACGATCTCGGCACGTACCAGCTTGCGCAACACGCGCAGGCTGGCGCCGCTCAACAGCACCTGCACGCCGCGCTTGCGCAGGTTGCCGATGGTCGATTCCAGCCGCTTCAGCCCGGTCGCATCCATGAACGGCACCCGTTCCAGGCGCAGCACCACGTAGCGCGGCGGCTCGCGCGTCCACGACAGCGCGCGCTCCAGCGAGTCCACCGAGCCGAAGAAGAAGGGGCCGTCGATCCCGTACACCACCACGTCCTTCGGCAGTGCCTCGAGTCCGGCTTCGGCAAGCTCCTGGCGCAGGCTTGCCTGGCCGTGCTCCACCACCTCCACCGACGCGCTCATGCGGCGCATGAACTGGAACATCGCCAGGATCACGCCGATGTTCACCGCCACCACCAGGTCGGTGAAGATGGTGAGGAAGAAGGTGATCAACAGGATCGCCACGTCCGCCCGCGGCGCGCGGCGCACCAGGCGCAGGAAACGGCGCGCCTCGCTCATGTTCCAGGCCACCACCCACAGGATCGCCGCGAGCGCGCAAAGCGGCACCTTGCCGGCATAGGGCGCCAGGAACAGCAGCACCAGCACGAGCAGCAGCGAATGCACCAGTCCGGCGATCGGCGAGGTGCCGCCGTTGCGGATGCTGGTGGCGGTGCGCGCGATCGCGCCGGTGGCGGCGATGCCGCCGAACAGCGGCGACAGGATGTTGGCGACGCCCTGGCCGATCAGTTCCTGGTTGGAATCGTGGCGCGTGCCGGCCATGCCGTCGGCCACCACTGCCGACAGCAGCGATTCGATCGCGCCGAGCATGGCGATGGTGAACGCGGACGGCAGCAGCAGCATCACCCGGTCGAAGTCCATCGCCGGCCACTGCAGGCTCGGCAGGGTGCGCGGGATGGCGCCGAAGGTGGACTCGATCGTCGCCACCCCCGGCGGCGCGAACGCGATGGTGGCGAAGGTCGCCACCAGCATCGCCAGCAACGGCCCCGGCATCCGCGACAACCCGGGGATGCGCGGGCCCCACAGCGCGAGCACCAGGCTGAGGACCGCGAGCGCGGTGGTCGCCGGGTGCAGTTGCGGCAGCGACTGCAGCAACTGCCAGGCCTTGTCGTAGAAGTGTTCGCCATCGGCAATGGGCAGGCCGAAGAAGTACTGCCACTGGCCGACCCAGATGATCACCGCGATGCCGGCGGTGAATCCGACGATCACCGGATCCGGAATGAAGCGGATGACCGCGCCCAGTCGCGCCAGCCCCATCAGCACCAGCATCACGCCCGCCATCAAGGTGGCCAGCAGGAGCCCGGCGACGCCGAACTGCGCGACCACGCCTGCGAGGATCACGATGAAGGCGCCGGTGGGCCCGGCGATCTGGATCCGCGAACCGCCCAGCAGCGCCACCGCGACGCCCGCGATGATCGAGGTGTACAGGCCCTGCTCGGGCTTCACCCCGGACGCGATCGCGAAGGCCATCGCCAACGGCAGCGCCACCACGCCGACGATCAGGCCGGCGACGATATTGGACGCCCAATGCTCGCGCCTGAACCAGCCGGCGCGCCATGCCTCGACCGCTGCGATCATCTGCCGCCCCTTCGCCTGCCGGCCCCGCCGCTATCATAAGGCCCGTGCCCCAGCCTCCCGTCATCTCCGTTCCCACGCCCTGCGCGCTCACCATCGCCGGCTCCGACTCCGGTGGCGGCGCCGGC
Organism: Lysobacter sp.; assembly: GCA_036676625.1. Lineage (GTDB taxonomy): Bacteria > Pseudomonadota > Gammaproteobacteria > Xanthomonadales > Xanthomonadaceae > Cognatiluteimonas. The sequence continues at coordinate 55,934 of JAKFCN010000075.1, forward strand.
ATCCAGGCCGACCTCAAGACCTTCGCTGCGCACGGCGTGCACGGCCTCAGCGCGATCGCGGCGCTGACCGCGCAGCACACCCGCGGCGTCACCGCGGTGCACGTGCCGCCGGTGGCCTTCCTGCGTGCGCAGATCGATGCCTGCTTCGACGATTTCCAGGTGGGCGCGGTCAAGCTCGGCATGCTGGCGACGGCCGAGGCGATCCATGCGGTCGCCGACGCGCTGGAGTCCCATCGGCCGCCGCACGTGGTCGTCGACCCGGTGATGGTCGCGACCTCCGGCGCCAGGCTGCTCGCCGAAGATGCACTGGACGCCATGCGCACGCGGCTGCTGCCGCTGGCGACGGTGCTGACCCCGAACATCCCCGAGGCCGAACTGCTGCTGGGCGAGGCGATCGCCGATGCGGCCGCGGCGGAACGCGCACTGGGCCGCTTGTGCGTCTCCGGTCCGCGCGCCGTACTGCTCAAGGGCGGCCACCTCGACGAGGGCGCGATCGTGGTCGACCGTTACCGCGAGGCCGACGATGAAACGCGCTTCAGCCATTCACGGATCGCGATCCAAGGCCATGGCACCGGTTGCACCCTGGCTTCGGCGATCGCGGCCAACCTGTGCCTGGGGATGCCGCCGCGCGAGGCGTGCGCCGCCGCCGCCGACTTTGTCGCCGCCGCCCTGCACCACGGCTATCGTCCGGGGCGTGGCGACGTCGTGGTGCTCGATCACTTCGCCGCGGCGATCCGCAGCCCGAGCATGAAGCCGCGCCCCGGCGCCGGCTCGAAATAGCGGCCGTTGCCGTCGTTGACGATCACCGAACCGATCGCGCGGCGGTCGAACAGGTTGTCGATCCGTGCGAAGGCGCGCAGTCCGACCTTCCCGAGCCGCCAACTGCGCTCCGCACCGAGGTCGAAGGTCGCGTACCCGGGCGCCCGGGCGAGATTGGAATCGTCTGCGTACAGGCGGCTGCCGGCGTTGCCGGCGAGGAACACTTCCAGCGCGTCGCGCGGCTTCCAGCGCAATTCCGCCCATGTGGTGCGCGCCGCGATCGCCGGGATGCGCTTGCCGCTGTCGGTGAAGCGCGCGTCCAGCGCGGTCGCGGCGAGCGAGTACTGCCAGCGATCGCCCAGCTCGCCCGATGCCGACAGTTCCAGTCCGCGCCGGCGCGTGCTCGCGGCATTCGCGTAGGTGCTGCGGCCGCCGCTGCTCGACGCGACCACCAGCTCGTCGCGGGTGCGGCTGTCGAAGGCCGCCAGCTGCAATCGCCGGCCATCGCGGTGCAAGCGCAGTCCTGTCTCGAAGCTCTCGCTGTGCGCCGGCCGCAGCGCGGTGTTGAGCCCGCTGGCACCGTCGGGACGATAGGCGAGTTCCGAGGACGACGGCGTCTCGAATCCACGCCCGGCGCTTGCGTACAACTCGATTCCCGTCGATGGCCGGAACAGCAGGCCCGCTGCCGGTGTCGTGAACGCGTAATCGAGCGTGCCGCTGTCGTCCGGGTTGCCCGCGGCGACGTAATGATCCTGCGAACGGAAGCCGACCCGACTCCGGCGCACGCCCAGGGTCGCCTGCCAGCGCGGCAGGAAGCGCCAGCGCGCCTCGGCGAACAGGTCGCGCCCGAGCACGCGGTCGCGCTGGTCGCGGCGCAACGCACCGATCACTCCGAGCGTTTCGCCGATGAAATTCTCGTATCCGCGCCGGCGCTCGCTGGAACGTTGCAGCTCGACGCCGAGGGTGATGCCCGCCGGTTGCCCCGCGAACGTTCCGTCCAGCGCCAGGCGCGCATCGATCCCTGCATAGCCGCGTTCCAGGTCGATCACGCCACCGCCGCTGCCCGGCGCGGCCTGGGCGAACACCGGCACCGAGAGCATCTGCCAGGTGTCGCGGGTACCGGCATGCGCGCCCACCACCAGCGTGCCCAGCGCGGCAAGCGGCTGTTCGATGCGCGCGCCGGCCTGGCGCTGGCGCACCTGCTTGCGGGTATCGAACGCAAGCGCGCCTGCACTGGCCGCGCGCGGCGTGGCGAGCGCCTGCGCCAGGGTCAATCCCTGCGGATCGTGCGCATCGAGGTCGAGGCTGTTGGCGGTGAACGCGAGCGTGGCACCCCCATGGGTTTCACCGGTCAGGCGCGCCTGCGCGACGTCCCGGCGCGCACGGCTGTGCTCGCGGAAGCCACCGCTGTCCAGGCGTTCGGCATCGATGCGATAGCCGCCTGGCGCCTCGTACCGCCATGGCCCGGATGCACCGAGGCCGATCCGCTGCAGGTCGTCATCGGCGACCGCGGTATCCAGGCTGAATTCCGGCGTTGCCGCGGGTCCGGCGCTGAAGAACTGGATCACGCCGCCGGACGCATTGCCGTACAGCGCGGAGAACGGCCCGCGCAGCACGACCACGTCCGCCAGCGCGCCCAGCGGCACGTGCGACACCTGCCCCTGCCCGTCCGGCATCGTCGCCGGGATGCCGTCGACATAGATGCGCAACCCGCGCACGCCGAAGGTGGTGCGCGCGCCGAAGCCGCGGATGGTCACCTGCACGTCCTGCGCCAGGTTCTGGCGGTCGTGCGCAGCCACGCCCGGGATCCGCTGCAACAGTTCCGCCACTCCGGTCCCTGCGCGTGCAGGCACGCCGCCTGTGTCGACCCGGTCGATGGAGGCAGGTGTCGCATCGGCGGGGCGATCGCCCACCACCACCACGCCGGGCAGGTTCGCCGGCGTCTCCTGCGCACGCGCGGCGCCGGCCGTCACCAGCAGGAATGCCGCCACGCCCGCACGCATGCATGCCTGCCGGCGCATTCAGTTTTTCCCTGCCATTTCTTCACCGGCAACAGATGCGTGCATCGATATACCTCATGGCACGAAACGATCGCCCCGGAGGACGCTACCGTGCGAGACGATATCAATACCACTACCGCCGACCTCAAGGCCGTCGCGCAGGACATGTTGCGGATGGGCAGGCACTGGACCCAGGCCGCCCAGGGCTGGCTCCGCACCCAGGCAGGAAACACCGATGGCAGCTACCGGGCCGGTTTCCGCGGCGTGGGTCCGCGCGGCTACACCCGGCCGGACGAACGCATCCGCGAGGACATCAGCGATGCGCTGACCGAGGCCGACGACATCGATGCCAGCGGCATCACCGTCGAAGTCGGCGATGGCGTCGCCACCCTGGGCGGCCGGGTCGAGCAGCGCTGGATGAAGCATCGGGCCGAGGACCTCGCCGATGCCTGCACCGGCGTGCGCGACGTGCGCAACAACATCCAGGTCGGCGCCGACACGACCGCAGGCATCTGACCCGGCGCCAGGCGAACAATGAGCCAACGAAAAAGGGCCAACGGAAACCGTTGGCCCTTTCGACTGCATGGCGCGCCCGGAGAGATTCGAACTCCCGACCCCCAAGTTCGTAGCCTGGTGCTCTATCCAGCTGAGCTACGGGCGCAGAAGCGGAATTGTGCGGAACCGGGGACGGTTCCGTCAATCTTCTAACGGTAAAAACTGGCGGAGACTGAGGGATTCGAACCCTCGATGGAGCTTTTGACCCCATACTCCCTTAGCAGGGGAGCCCCTTCGGCCTCTCGGGCAAGTCTCCGTGACGGCCGATGCCGGCGCCGCCGAGCGCGAAAGGATACCGGCTCACTCCCCCCGCGGCAAATGATCGGTGCCCGTCTCCGGCTCGCCTTCGCCACCACGCTGGATGCGCTGGTAGATCTCCTCTCGATGCACGGCCACATCCTTGGGCGCGGTGATACCGATCCGCACCTGGTTGCCCTTGACACCGAGAACGGTCACCGTGACCGAATCGCCGATCATCAGGGTCTCGCCGACACGGCGGGTCAGAATCAGCATTTGAACCTCTCCATTGGCCGGCCTTCTCGCTGGCTGCAACCGCTTTCGTAACCGCCAATACTACCTATCCCACCGGTTCCGCGACCCGGCTGGAAGTCACCCCCGGCGTTTCCCGGTGGGGATCAGTTCATCCTTTCCGCGACCCATCCTGCTACGCCGGCCAGGGCCGATGCGAGGGCGGGGCCATCGTCGCCGCCACCCTGCGCGAGGTCCGGGCGGCCACCGCCCTTGCCATTGATGCGCGATGCAACGTGCGACAGCAGGTCGCCCGCCTTGACCTTGCCCAGCGCCGCGCCGCTCACGCCGGCGACCAGTGCAGCCTTGCCATCGCTGGCGCCCGCCAGGACGACGACCGCATCGACGAGCTGCTGCTTGAGGCGGTCGACCGCATCGCGCAGCGCCTTGCCGTCGAAGTTCTCCAGACGCGCGGCGAGCACGCGCACGCCGGCCACCTCGATCGCCTGCGATGCGAGGTCGGCCGTGGCGCCGGACGCGGCCTTCGCCTTCAGCGCGTCGAGTTCGCGCTCCAGCTTCTTCTGCCGCTCGAGCAGCCCGCGCAACTTGTCGCCGATGTCGCCGCTGTTGCCTCCGAGCAGATGCGCAGCCTCATGGAGACGCTGTTCCCCGGCGGCCACGTGGTCGAGCGCGCCCTGCCCGCTCACGGCCTCGATCCGGCGCACGCCGGCCGACACGCCGCTTTCGGACACGATCTTGAACAACCCGATGTCGCCGGTGCGCGACACGTGGGTGCCACCGCACAATTCGGTCGAGGTTTCGCCCATGCGCAGCACGCGCACGCGCTCGCCGTACTTCTCGCCGAACAGGGCCATCGCGCCGAAGTCCAGCGCCTCCTGCATGCCCATCTGCCTGACCTCGGCTTCGTGGTTGGCGCGGATCTCGGCATTGACCCGGCATTCGACCTCGGCGAGTTCGACGGCCGTCATCGGCTGGAAGTGGGCGAAGTCGAAGCGCAGCCGGTCGGGCGCGACCAGCGAGCCTTTCTGGGTGACATGCGTGCCCAGCACCTGGCGCAACGCGGCGTGCAGCAGGTGGGTCGCGCTGTGGTTGAGCACGATCGCGGCACGGCGGCCGGCATCGACCGAACCCAGCACCCGGTCGCCGCGCTTCAGCGTGCCCGCCGCGAGGCCCCCGACGTGGCCATGGAACTGGCCCGCGAGCTTGAGCGTGTCGTCGACCACGAAGCGCACGCCTTGCCCGTCCAGCTCGCCGGTATCGCCGACCTGGCCGCCGGACTCGGCGTAGAACGGGGTGCGGTCGAGCAGCACGATGGCTTCGTCGCCGGCATCGATGGATTCGACCGGGCGACCGTCCTGCAGCAGCGCCAGCACTTCCAGTCCGCCGGCGGCGAGCGCGTCGTAGCCCAGGAATTGCGTCGACGACAGTTGCGAGGCGAGTTCGGCCGGCAGGGTGGCGCCGCCGCCGAACTTGCCTGCCGCACGCGCGGTCTCGCGCTGCTGCGCCATCGCCGCGTCGAAGCCGGCCATGTCGACCGACAATCCGCGTTCGCGCGCGATGTCGGCGGTGAGGTCGACCGGGAAACCGTAGGTGTCGTACAGCCGGAACGCATCGGCACCGGGAATGACGCCACCGGAACCGACCGCGTCGCGCGCGGCCACTTCGTCGAAGATGCGCATGCCGTGCTCGAGGGTCTCGCCGAAGCGCTCCTCCTCCGCGCGCAACGCGGACTCGACCAGGGCGCGCTTCGCGACGAGTTCCGGGTAGGCATCGCCCATCACCTCGACCAGCGGCGCAACCATCTTCCAGAAGAACTCGCCGCGCACGCCCAGCATCCAGCCATGGCGCAACGCGCGGCGGATGATCCTGCGCAGCACGTAGCCACGACCCTCGTTGGACGGCAGCACGCCGTCGACGATCAGGAACGAGCAGGCGCGGATGTGGTCGGCGATCACGCGCAGCGACTTGTTGCCGAGGTCCGCGGTGCCGGTCAGCTTCGCGGCCGCGGCGACCAGGTGCCGGAACAGGTCGATCTCGTAATTGCCGTGCACGCCCTGCAGCACCGCGGCGATGCGCTCCAGGCCCATGCCGGTATCGACGCAGGGCGCCGGCAACGGCAACAGGGCGCCGTCGGGCTGGCGGTCGAACTGCATGAACACCAGGTTCCAGATCTCGATGTAGCGGTCGCCGTCCTCGTCCGGCGAACCGGGCGGGCCGCCGGCGATGTGCGCGCCGTGGTCGTAGAAGATCTCGGTGCACGGGCCGCAGGGGCCGGTATCGGCCATCTGCCAGAAGTTGTCGCTGGCATACGGCGCACCCTTGTTGTCGCCGATGCGGACGATGCGCTCGACCGGGATGCCGATGTCGTCGCGCCAGATCGCGTAGGCCTCGTCGTCGTCCTGGTACACGGTGACCAGCAGGCGCTCCGCCGGCAGCCCCCAGGTGCCGGTCAGCAATTCCCAGGCCCAGGCGATCGCATCCTTCTTGAAGTAATCGCCGAAGGACCAGTTGCCCAGCATTTCGAAAAAGGTGTGGTGGCGCGCGGTGTAGCCGACCTGGTCGAGGTCGTTGTGCTTGCCGCCGGCGCGCAGGCAGCGCTGGACATCGACGGCGCGCACGTGGGCGGGCTTCTCCGCGCCGAGGAACACGTCCTTGAACTGGACCATGCCGGAATTGGTGAACAGCAAGGTCGGATCGTTGGCCGGGACCAGCGAGGCCGAGGGCACGATCGCGTGGCCGCGGGCAGCGAAAAATTCGAGGAAATCGCTGCGGATTCCGGAGGTGGTCTTCATCAGGGGTGGTGACAGGCGAGCCGGTGGCGGGCGGGCGCGACGCCCGGCCCGTGGACCGCTCGAGGCGGTCGCGGCCGGAGCAGGCAACCCGGGACTGGCTAGATTATCAGACGCGTCCGGGGCGGTTCACTCGTCCGGATCGAGCCGGACCGCCCGGCGCACGCTATCGCCGTCGAATCCACGCCGCAACAGGAAATCGCTGGCCTTGCGCCGGACCGGCAGCAGGTCGAGGTCGGGGCCGAAGCGGCGTCGGACCAGATCATGCGCACGCGCCACCCAATCGTCCTCGCCCGCTTCCGCCAGTGCATCGAAGGCGGCGGAAATCACCGTCTCGTCGAGTCCATGGCTGGCCAGTTCGGCACGGATCCGGACCGGGCCCTGGCCGCCAGCGGCCCGCGACCGCGCCAGGCTGCAGGCGAAACGCACGTCGTCCTGCCAGCCGGCTTCGGCCATCTTCGCGACCGCGGCGCCGACCTCCGCAGGCTCGATCCCCCGCGCCAGCAACTTGCGGGTCAGCTCCGGCCGCGAGTGCTCGCGCCGCACCAGCAGCGCGAGCGCCCGTTGCGCCGGGGTCGATTCGCGTCGCGCTCGCCCCACCGTGGCCTATTCCTCGTCGTCCTTGCCTGCAGCCACGTCCTCGCGCACCGCTTCGACGGGCAGGAACTTCTCGCGCAACGTGGCTTCCAGGGTGGCAGCGATCGCCGGATTGTCCTTGAGGAACTGGCGGGCGTTCTCCTTGCCCTGGCCGATGCGTTCGTCGCCATAGCTGTACCAGGCACCGGACTTCTCGATCAACCGCGCATCCACACCCATGTCGATCAGCTCGCCTTCGCGCGAGATGCCCTCGCCGTACAGGATCTCGGTGATCACCTGCTTGAACGGCGGCGCCAGCTTGTTCTTGACCACCTTGATCCGGGTCTGGTTGCCGATGATCTCCTCGCCCTTCTTGATCGAGCCGATGCGGCGGATGTCCAGGCGCACCGAGGCATAGAACTTGAGCGCGTTGCCGCCGGTGGTGGTTTCCGGGCTCTGGCCCGGCATCATGATGCCGATCTTGTGGCGCAGCTGGTTGATGAAGATCACCATGCAGTTGCTGCGCTTGATGTTGCCGGTGAGCTTGCGCAACGCCTGGCTCATCAGTCGCGCCTGCAGGCCCGGCAGCTGGTCGCCCATCTCGCCCTCGATTTCCGCACGCGGGGTCAGCGCGGCGACCGAATCGATCACCACCATGTCGACCGCGTTGGAACGCACCAGCATGTCGGCGATTTCCAGTGCCTGTTCGCCGGTGTCCGGCTGCGACACCAGCAGGTCGTCGACGTTGACGCCAAGCTTGGAGGCGTAGGTCGGATCGAGCGCATGCTCGGCATCGACGAAGGCGGCGGTGCCGCCGCGCTTCTGGCACTGCGCGATCGCCTGCAGGGTCAGGGTGGTCTTGCCCGAGGATTCAGGACCGTAGATCTCGACCACGCGTCCCTTGGGCAGGCCGCCGATGCCGAGCGCGATGTCCAGCAGCAGCGAACCGCTCGGGATGATCGGGATGATTTCGGCGACGCGGTCGCCCATGCGCATCACCGAGCCCTTGCCGAACTGCTTCTCGATCTGGGTCAGGGCGGCGGACAGCGCGCGCTTCTTGTTCTCGTCCATCGTCGGGTCCTTGGTCTGGGTCTTGGTCGGGTTGGAGGGAAGGCTACCGGGCTGCCATCGCACGGATTGCGACTGCATGGACTGCAACGGCTGGCCACGACTCGAATCTGCGCCGGCCGAGGTGTCGTCGACAGCGGTGGATGCCGCGTCGCGCTGTCGGGAAAGCCCGCGCTTGCGGCGTGCGGGCAGGCTCATCGGTTCGGCCTCACCAGGCCGCAATACAGGCCCTCGATCGCGAAGTCCTGGTCGGGCAGCACCTCGATCGGCGCGTAGTCCGGGTTGCGCGGCAGCAGCCGGATCCGGTCCTTGCCGACCTTCAGCAGCTTGACCGTGATCTCCTCGTCGATCCGCGCCACCACGATCTGCCCGGAACGGGCGTCGCGGGTGCGGTGCACGCCGATCAGGTCGCCATCGAAGATGCCCTCATCGCGCATCGAATCGCCCTTGACCTTGAGCAGGTAGTCCGGCGCCGGCGAGAACAGCACCCGGTCCAGGATCAGCATCTGGTCCGAAGCGCCGGCGTCGGCGCCGATCGGCGCACCGGCGGCCACCTGCCCGAGCACCGGCAGGTGCAGGGCGTCGTCGTTGGTTGCGGACATGGGCGGCTCGAACGCCAGCGCACGCTGCGGCGGCACCGGCGCCTGCAGCACGCGGATGCCGCGCGCGCGTCCGGGCACCCGTTCGATCGCGCCCGCCGCCTCCAGCGCCTCGAGGTGGTACTGCGCCGCGCGCACGCCCTTGAAGCCGAAGGCGCGCGCGATTTCCGCCTGCGAGGGCGGCATGCCTTCGGCCTCGATGCGCTCGGCGATCAGGGCGAGGATGGCTTGCTGGGTTTCGGTGAGTTCCATGGTTAGTAGTAATACTACTAACGATCGGGAGCTGTCAACACTCCGGCGGCAGGCCGCTCCAAGGAGATACGCACTTAGGAGATGCGCGCCAGGCCTAGAAGCGCCGCCGCCACCGTCTGCCGGCGCACCGCCTCGCGGTCGCCGGCGAAATTGAACATTTCGGCGACCGGATAGCCGCCGCGCCGCTTCCAGGCGACCCAGACGGTGCCGACCGGCTTGTCCGGGGTGCCGCCGGTCGGCCCCGCGATTCCCGTCACCGCGACCGCGACCCCGGCGCCGGAATGCACCAGCGCGCCGGCGACCATTTCCAGCACCGTCTCGCGGCTGACCGCGCCGTGTGCCTCCAGCGTCTCGGGGCGCACGCCCAGCAGCGCCTGCTTGGCCTCGTAGCTGTAGGTGGCCAGGCCGCAGTCGAACCAGTCGGACGAGCCGGCAATGTCGGTGACGACCTTGGCGATCCAGCCGCCGGTGCAGCTTTCGGCGGTGACCAGGGTCAGGCGCGCCTCGCGCAGGCGCGCGCCGAGCGCTTCCGCTATGGCCAGCAGTTCGGCATCGTTGGGTGCGTGTTCGATGGAGGCATGCATGGTTCAGGCAAACTAGCGGTCTTTCCCGCGCAAGTCCACGGATCGAAGCACGCATGTCCGTCGCTACCGACCAGCACACACCACTGATGAAGCAGTTCTTCGCCGCCAAGGCGGAGCACCCGGACGTGCTGCTGCTGTTCCGCATGGGCGACTTCTACGAGCTGTTCTACGACGACGCGCGCAAGGCCGCCAAGCTGCTCGACATCACCCTGACCCAGCGTGGCGCATCGGCCGGCCACCCGATTCCCATGGCCGGCGTTCCCGTGCATGCGTACGAAGGCTACCTCGCACGGCTGGTTGCGCTCGGCGAATCGGTGGCGATCTGCGAGCAGATCGGCGATCCGGCCACCTCGAAGGGATTGGTCGAACGCAAGGTCGTGCGCATCGTCACCCCCGGCACGGTCACCGACGAGGCGCTGCTGAGCGAACGCCGCGACACGTTGCTGCTGGCGCTCGCGCGCGGCCGAACATCCTCGCAGGGCACGGGATACGGCCTGGCCTGGGCCGACCTGTCCAGCGGCCGTTTCCTGGTCAACGAGGTCGGCAACGACGACGCGCTGGAGGCCGAACTCGCGCGGCTGGACCCGGCCGAACTGCTGGTCCCGGACGAAGAAGGCTGGCCGGTCGCGCTGCGCGAACGCACCGGCCTGCGCCGGCGCGCGCCGTGGCTGTTCGACGCCGACAGCGGGCGCCGCCAGCTGCTGCAGTTCTTCGGCCTGCACGACCTCACCGGCTTCGGCATCGAGGACAAACCGCTGTGCATCGCCGCCGCGGCCGCCCTGCTCGGCTATGTCGAGGAAACCCAGAAGCAGCGCCTGCCGCACCTCACCTCCATCGCGGTCGAATCGTCCGACGAGGCGATCGCGATGAACGCGGCCACCCGCAGGCACCTGGAACTCGACACCCGGGTCGATGGCGATACCCGCAACACCCTGCTCGGCGTGCTCGACAGCACGGTCGCGCCGATGGGCGGGCGCCTGCTGCGGCGCTGGCTGCACCGGCCGCTGCGCGACCGGCGCGTGCTCGGCGAGCGTCACCACGCCGTCGCCACCCTCGCCGACAGCCGCGTCGACGCCGGCCTGCGCGAGCGCTTCCGCGCGCTCGGCGACGTCGAACGGATCCTCGCGCGCATCGCCTTGCGCAGCGCGCGCCCGCGCGATCTGAGCACGCTGCGCGACGGTCTGGCGCTGCTGCCCGACCTGCGCGAAGTGCTTGCGCCGCTCGACTCTCCGCGCCTGCAAACGCTGGCGGCGGAGCTCGGCGAACACGCCGCGCAAGCCCACCTGCTCGCTTCCGCCGTGGTGGCGCAGCCGCCGCTGCTGGCGCGCGACGGCGGCGTCATCGCCGACGGTTACGACAGCGAACTCGACGACCTGCGCCGGCTCTCGACCCACGCCGACCAGTTCCTGGTCGACCTCGAGCAACGCGAGCGCGAGGCCAGCGGCATCCCGACGCTCAAGGTCGGCTACAACCGCGTGCACGGCTATTACATCGAGATCAGCAAGGGCCAGTCGGCGAAGGCGCCGACCCACTACACACGGCGACAGACCCTGACCGGTGCCGAGCGCTACATCACCGAGGAGCTCAAGCAGTTCGAAGACAAGGTGCTGTCGGCGCGCGAACGTTCGCTCGCGCGCGAAAAACTGCTGTACGACAACCTGCTCGAAGCGCTCAACGAGGACCTGGAGTCGCTCCGTCGTTGCGCCTCGGCGCTCAGCGAGCTCGACGTGCTGGCCTGCTTCGCGGAACGCGCGCAGGCGCTGGACTGGTCGCGGCCGCGGCTCACCGACGCGCCCTGCCTGCGCATCGAGGGCGGCCGTCATCCGGTGGTCGAGGCCGTGCGCGACGAGCCGTTCACCGCCAACGACCTGCTGCTGGGCGATGTCGATGGCGCGGCCGTTGATGGGGATGACACCCGCATGCTGGTGATCACCGGCCCGAACATGGGCGGCAAGAGCACCTACATGCGCCAGAACGCGCTGATCGTGCTGCTCGCGCACATCGGCAGCTTCGTGCCGGCGGCGAGCGCGGTGATCGGCCCGATCGACCGCATCCTCACCCGCATCGGCGCCGGCGACGACCTCGCCCGCGGGCAGTCGACCTTCATGGTCGAGATGAGCGAGACCAGCTACATCCTGCACCACGCCACCAGCGAGTCGCTG
>JAKFCN010000076.1:0-19522 GCA_036676625.1 Lysobacter sp.
AGGTCGTGAGCTGGTTCCTGCCGGCGCCTGCTGCAAGGCAAGGGCCGACAATGGGTCAGGGGGCGAAGGGGTGCGTATGGAGCCTGCGGAATACGCGCCCCTTCGCCCCGGCTCACATCGTTGCTTCCCATCCCATGCATTCAGCCCAAAATGTCAGAGCCAGCCGCGGGAGGCGAGTGAGACGGGTGGGCCGTCGCCGATCACGAAGTGGTCGAGCAGGCGGATGTCGACCAGTGCCAGCGCCTGTTTCAGGCGCGCGGTGACCGCACGGTCGGCGGCGCTCGGCTCGGCGCTGCCGCTGGGATGGTTGTGGCCCACGATCGCCGCCGCCGCATTGCAGGCCAGCGCCCGCCGCACGACCTCGCGCGGGTGCACCTCGGCGCCGTCGACGGTGCCGCGGAACAGCTCCTCGAAGGCCAGCGAGCGGTGGCGGGTGTCGAGGAACAACACGGCGAACACTTCGCAGGGCTGGCCGCGCAGGCGCTGGGCGAAGTAGCGGCCGGCCGCGCCAGGGTCGGTCAGCGCCTCGCCGCGCTCCAGCCCGGCGGCGAGGTAGCGGTCGCACAACTCCAGTGCCGCCGACAGCTGGCAGGCGCGCGCCGGACCCAGGCCGGGCAATGCCGCGAGTTCGCCCGGGCTGCGTTCCAGCAGCGCGCGCAACGGCCCGTGGGCGGCGAGCAGGGCGCGTGCGGTCGCCACCGCATCCTGCCCGCGCAACCCGGAGCCGAGGAAGATCGCCAGCAGCTCGGCGTCCGACAGCACGCCGGCGCCGCGGGCGACCATCTTTTCGCGGGGACGTTCGGAGACGGGCCAGTCGCTGATCTGCATGGGTGGGGCTCAAGAGCGGGAACGGGGAACGGGGAACAGGGCCATTGCAGCGCCTGCAAGGTGACGGCGACATCGGGGGAAGGGGGGGTTCGGGTAAGCTGGGCGCACGTTCTGGCGTAGGAAAACTACCGGCGATGGGCACGACGGCGTCCCCCGCGAACCAGGTGCTGGCCGACCGGCGCGTGCTGCTGTGCGTCACCGGCGGGATCGCCGCCTACAAGGCGATCGACCTGGTGCGGCGGCTGCGCGATGCCGGCGCGTTGGTGCAGGTGGCGATGACCGATGCCGCGCAACGCTTCGTCGGCGCGCAGAGCTTCCAGGCGGTGTCGCACCTGCCGGTGCGCACCTCGCTGTGGGACGCCGCCGCCGAAGCCGCGATGGGCCACCTCGAACTGGCGCGCTGGGCGCAGCACGTGCTGATCGCCCCCGCGAGCGCCAACACCCTGGCAAAAGTCGCGCACGGCTTCGCCGACGACCTCGTCACCACCCTGTGCCTGGCCACGACCGCGCCGATCGCGGTGGCGCCGGCGATGAACCACCGCATGTGGCTGCATCCGGCGACGCAGGCCAACATGGCCACGCTGCGCTCGCGCGGGGTGCAGGTGATCGGCCCCGACGACGGTCCGCTGGCGGAAGGCGAATCCGGACCCGGCCGGCTGCGCGAACCGGCGGCGATCGTCGCCGACCTCGCGGCTGCCATCCGGTGAGTGCACAGGCTTTGGCCGGCCGGCGCGTGGTGGTCAGCGCCGGCCCGACGTTCGAGGACATCGATCCGGTGCGCTTCATCGGCAACCGCAGCAGCGGCAAGATGGGCTTCGCGATCGCCGCCGCGGCCGCGCGCCAGGGTGCGGACACGGTGCTGGTCGCCGGCCCGGTCTCGCTGCCGACCCCACCCGGCGTGCAGCGCATCGACATCCGCAGCGCCGCGCAGTTGCGCGAGGCGGTGCTGGCCGCATTGCCGGCCGACGCCTACGTCGGCGCCGCCGCGGTCGCCGACTGGACCCCGCGCGATGTGGCCCCGGACAAGCTCAAGAAGCGCGAAGGCATCGACACCCTCGTCCTGGAACTGGTGCGCACGCCCGACGTGCTCGCCGAAGTCGCCGCCCACCCGCAGCGCCCGCGGCTGGTGCTCGGCTTCGCCGCCGAGACCGGACACCTCGAAGCCAACGCGCGCGCCAAGCTCGCCGCCAAGCACCTCGATTACATCGCCGCCAATCGCGTCGGCGTCGCCGGCAGCGGTTTCGAGAGCGACGACAACGCGCTGACCGTGATCGGCCACGATTCGCTGCGCGAACTCGGTCCCGCGCCGAAGACCGAACTGGCCGAAGCCCTCATCGAACTCATTGCCGGACGACTGTCCTGATGCACAAGACCCTCGAAGTGAAACTGCTCGACCCGCGCTACGGCCGCGAATGGCCGCTGCCCGAATACGCCACCGCCGCCAGCGCCGCGCTCGACCTGCGCGCCGCGCTGGATGCGCCGCTGACGCTGGCGCCGGGCGACGCCGCGCTGGTGCCCTCGGGGCTGGCGATCCACCTCGCCGACCCGGCGCTGTGCGCACTGGTGCTGCCGCGCTCCGGGCTCGGGCATCGCCACGGTATCGTGATGGGCAACGGCACCGGCCTGATCGACGCCGACTACCAGGGCCCGCTGCTGATCAGCGCCTTCAACCGCGGTGCCGAGCCCTTCACCATCGAGCCCGGCGACCGCATCGCCCAGCTGCTGGTGCTGCCGATCGTGCGCGCGGCGCTGCAGGTAGTGGATACTTTCGAACACAGCGCGCGCGGTGCCGGCGGCTTCGGCCACACCGGCGTGCGCTAGGGGAATGACACGATGAGCGAAAAACGCCTGCACCTGTCGGCCGCGCAACTGCGGCCCCTGTTTCCGCTGCTGGCCGTGGTGCTGGCGCTGCTCGCGCTGGTGCTGGCCTGGAACGGCTGGCAGCAGATGCGCGACGCCAACCGCAGCCAGGCGCTGCAGCAGGCGCGCGACCTCGTCGCCCAGGGGACAGCGCGCTCGATCGCCGGGCAGGAAGCGAAGCTGCAGCAGCGGCTGGCGCTGCCGGCTGCGCAGGCAGCGCTCGCCCGCGGCGATTTTGCCGCGGCGGCGGCGGCGATGAAGGCCGACTGGCCGCGGCTGGAAAGCCTGCAGGTGCTGCCCGCGGACCTCGAGGCGGGCTATGCCGCGTTGCCCAAGGGCGGCTTCGGCCGGCTGGCGGTGGCGGAAGCCGCACTCTCGAGCGACGCTCCCATGGCGCGCATCGTCCGCGACGACGGCGTGCGCCTGGTGCTGGCCGCGCCGGCACGGGTGGGCGAGCGCGTGGTCGGCATCGCCTACGCCCGCCTGCCGCTGGGGCTGGCGACCACGGCGCTGGAAAACGCGCCGGTGGCCGGCGATACCTATCTTGCCCTGCGCCAGGGCAACTACACCGTGGCCCAGCGCGGCGACGTCGCCCTGACCGACAGCGCCGAAGTGCTGTCGGTGCCGGTGAAGGACAGCGGGCTGCGCGTTGCCGCCGGCTTGCCGGACGAGACCACCGGTGTCTTCGGACTGGGAGCGATTCCCTCGTTCGTGGTCGCGCTGGTGCTGCTGTTGCTGGCGGCCGGCGCATGGTTCGCGCTGCGACGCGGCGCCGGCAGTGGCGCCGGCGCGGAGGACGACGAAGTGGCGCCGACCCTGGCGCAGGCGCTCGAGCAGGGCCTGCCGGACGCCGTGCCGGATGCCGGCTCCGCACCCGTCGCTGCACCTGCAGCGGCCGTGTCCGCCGTCGCGGCTGCGCCGGTCGCCGCCACGGCCGCCGGTGCATCAAGGCTCGCGGTCGATCCCGGGATCTTCCGCGCCTATGACATCCGCGGCATCGTCGGCAAGACCCTGGACATCGGCGTCGCCGAGGCGATCGGCCACGCGGTCGGCTCGGTGATGCAGGAGCAGGGCGCCAACGACATCGTCATCGGCCGCGACGGCCGGCTCTCCGGCCCCGACCTGGTCGCGGGCCTGACCGCCGGCCTGCGCAAGGCCGGGCGCAACGTCATCGACATCGGCATGGTGCCGACACCGGTGGTGTATTTCGGCACCTACCACCTGCACACGGGCTGCGGCATCGCGGTCACCGGCAGCCACAACCCGCCGGACTACAACGGCTTCAAGATCATGGTCGGCGGGCACACGCTGTCGGGCGACGCCATCACTGCGCTGTACGAGCGCATCGCCGGCAACCACCTGCACACCGCGGACGCGCCCGGCACCCTGGTGCAGCGCGACATCGGCGACGACTACGTCAACCGGATCGCCTCGGACGTGCAGATCGACCGCCCGATGAAGGTCGTGGTCGACGCCGGCAACGGCGTGGCCGGCGTGCTCGGCCCGCGCGTATTGCAGGCAATCGGCGCACAGGTGGTGCCGCTGTTCTGCGAGATCGACGGCAACTTCCCCAATCATCATCCCGACCCGAGCGAGCCGCACAACCTGATCGACCTGATCGCCAGGGTGGAGGCCGAGGATGCCGAGATCGGCATCGCCTTCGACGGCGATGGCGACCGCCTCGGCGTGGTCACCCGGGATGGCGGCAACATCTTCCCCGACCGCCTGCTGATGCTGTTTGCGGCCGACGTGCTCGAGCGCAATCCGGGCGCGGTGATCGTGTACGACGTCAAGTGCAGCGGCCGCCTGCAGGCCCACATCCTGCGTCACGGCGGCAGCCCGCTGATGTGGAAGACCGGACATTCGCTGATCAAGGCCAAGATGCGCGAGGTCGAGGCCGAACTGGCCGGCGAGATGAGCGGTCACTTCTTCTTCGCCGAGCGCTGGTACGGCTTCGACGACGGTATCTACGCCGCGGCGCGGCTGCTGGAGATCCTGGCCGGCGAACCGGAAAGCCCGAGCGAGCAGCTGAATGCGCTGCCCGAGGGCGTGTCCACGCCGGAGATCAAGGTCGACGCACCGGATGGCGACCCGCATGCCTTCGTCGAGCGCTTCCGCGCGGCGGCGGTGTTCGAGGGCGCACGCAACTCGACCATCGACGGGCTGCGGGTGGACTGGCCGGACGGTTGGGGGCTGGTGCGCGCATCGAACACCACGCCGGTGCTGGTGATGCGCTTCGATGCCGATTCCCAGGACGCGCTGGCACGGATCCAGCGTGCGTTCCGCGAGCAGCTGCTCGGCATCAAGCCCGACCTGGTGCTGCCGTTCTAGCTTTCCAGCTTTCTAGCTAAGGAGCGATCGCGGCGGCGTCGGGATTCTTGAGGGCGCGGTAGCGGGCGACGGCGTCGGCGAGTTCGCCGTCGAGGCTGGCGCGCTCGGCGCGCTGCTCGGCCATGATCCGCTGCTGCCTGAGCAGGTCGGCATGCTGGGTACGCAGCTTGCCGAGCAGCGGCGCCGGCACCGGCTTGCCCGACAGTTCCAGGTCGTTGGCCTGGTCGAGCAGGGTGACCAGGCTGCGGCGCAGGTTCGACTCGCCGAGCGCGGACGCCTTCAGTGCGTCGTCGACCAGCCCGAGGCGCTCGCCGTAGGCGTTGCGCAGATCGTCCTCGGTGGCGTACGACTCGACCATCGCCAGGTCGCGGCGCTTGCGCATGGCTTCGGCCGCAGCGTCCACGGCGGCCTGCCGTTGCGCATCGGCGGCCGCAGCGTGCTCGGCCTGGGTGAGCGCGCGCCCGACCTTGCCGGTGGTCATGCCGCTTTTTGCGCTGATCTCGGTGCGCGCCAGGTCGGTGGCGCCGGGCGGCAACGTATCGCCGCAGATGCGCTGGCCGTTCTCGTTCCAGCAGTACAGCTTCTTGCCGGCCTGCTGCGCGGCGGCGCCGGTGGCGAATGCCAGCAACAGCAACGCGCTGGCGATGCGGATGGTGTTCATGGTTTGCAGCCCCTGTTCTGCAAATTCCGTTGTCTATCGCTGTGTGGCATCGTGCTGGCCCGCGCTGCCATAACGGGCGCGGTACGCGAGCAGATGCTCGCGCTGGGACACAAGTTCCGCACTTTCGCCGGCGAATGCAAGCAGGTCGGCGAGCGTCGCCACCGCGACCACCGCGATCCCGGCCTCCTGCGCCAGTGCCTGGGTGGCCGAGCGGGTGTCGCCCTCGGCGACCGCTTCCTGGCGGTCCAGCGCGATCGCGAGCGCGACGACGGTGCCGCCGGCCGACGCGATCGTCGCCAGCGCCTCGCGCACCGCGGTGCCGGCGGTGACCACGTCGTCCACCACCAGCACGCGGCGGCCCGCCAGCGGCGCGCCGATCAGGCTGCCGCCCTCGCCATGGTCCTTGGCCTCCTTGCGGTTGAAGGCGACCGGCAGGTCGCGGTCCCGGCGCGCGTACTCGCAGGCCAGCGCCGTGGCCAGCGGGATGCCCTTGTAGGCCGGTCCGAACAGGCAGTCGAAGTCCACCCCGGCGGCGTCCACGGCGTCGGCGTAGCAGCCGGCGAGGGTCGCCAGCGCGGCGCCCGAATCGAAGCGACCGGCGTTGAAGAAATAGGGGCTCAGGCGGCCCGACTTGAGGGTGAACTCGCCGAAGCGCAGGGCCTGCGCCTGCAGCGCGAGTTCCAGGAAGCGGCGACGGTGTCCACGGGCGCGCAGTTCGACCATGCCGCCATTCTCCCACGCATTGCTATGATCGCGAAAACCTGCAACCGGGCGGCCCATGCGGATCATCAGCTTCAACGCCAACGGATTGCGCTCGGCCGCCAGCAAGGGCTTCTTCGACTGGTTCGCCGCGCAGGATGCCGACGTCCTCTGCGTACAGGAAACCAAGGCGCAGGAACACCAGCTCGCGGGCCCGGAGTTCCTGCCGCCGGGCTACAAGGCCTGGTTCCGCGATGCATCGACGAAGAAGGGCTACAGCGGCGTCGCCATCTATTCCCGGCGCGAGCCGGACGAGGTGCGCACCGCGCTGGGCTGGGAAGCGTTCGACGAGGAAGGCCGTTACCTCGAGGCGCGCTTCGGCAACCTCAGCGTGGTCTCCTTCTACATTCCCTCCGGCTCCTCGGGCGACCTGCGCCAGGCGTTCAAGTTCGAGGTGATGGACTGGCTGAAGCCGATCATGGACCGCTGGCTCGCCAGCGGTCGCGACTACGTGTTGTGCGGCGACTGGAACATCGTCCGCAGCGAACTCGACATCCGCAACTGGAGGTCCAACCAGAAGAATTCCGGCTGCCTGCCGCCCGAGCGCGACTGGCTCAACGGCCTGTGCACCGGCGCCGGCGGCACGGGCGGCTGGGTCGACGCGTACCGCGCGCTGCATGCCGAGGGCCGCGACTACACCTGGTGGAGCAACCGCGGCGCGGCGCGCGCCAACAATGTCGGCTGGCGGATCGACTACCAGTTCACGACGCCGTCGCTGCGGGACCGGCTGCGCGCGTGTTCGATCGCGACCACGCCGCGTTTTTCCGACCATGCGCCCTTCACCGTGGACTACGCCGCGTGAATGCGACCACCGCAGGCCGGGTCTCGTACAAGGGCTGGTCCGGGATCAAGCGCGCGTTCGCCACGCCCTCGGCGATGACGATGCTGCTGCTGGGCTTCGGTTCCGGCCTGCCGTTCCTGCTGATCGCGTCGATGACGCTGTCCACGCGCCTGCGCGACGTCGGCCTCGACCTCGGCAGCATCGGCCTGATCAGCCTGGCGAGCTTCTTCTACCTGCTGAAGTTCCTGTGGGCGCCGCTGATCGATCGCTATCCGTTCCCGTTGACCGCGTTCCTCGGCCGCCGGCGCTCGTGGCTGCTGGCGTCGCAATTGCTCGTCGGCGTGAGCCTGGGCGCACTGGCGCTGATGCGGCCGGACCTCGGCGTGGCCGGCCTGGTGACCTGGGTGCTGGTGGGCTCGTTCGCCGGCGCCACCCAGGACTCGGTGGTCGACGCCTACCGCATCGAGGTCGCGCCCGCGGCGGCGCAGGCGGCGCTGGCCGCGACCTACACCCTGGGCTACCGCTTCGGCCTGATCGTCGGCGGAGCCGGCGCGCTGTACATCGCCGACTTCCAGGGCTGGACTCCCGCCTACCTGTGGATGGCCGCGCTGATGCTGATCCCGGTGGCGACCACGCTGATGTGCCGCGAGCCGGTGGCGCCCGAGTCCACGGTGGTGCGCCGGATCGATTTCCTGGGTGCGTTCTGGCAGCCGTTCGCCAGCTATTTCCGCAACAACGGCGTGCTGCTCGGACTGGTGCTGCTGCTGTTCGTCGGCATGTACAAGTTCCCGGACCAGGTGATCGGGGTGATGGCCGGCCCGTTCTACCTCGACTCGGGCTTCAGCAAGTCCGACATCGCCACCGTCTCCAAGCTGTTCGGGATCTGGATGGGCATCGCCGGCGCGTTCGCCGGCGGCGTGGCGGTGGCCGCGTTCGGCTTCCGGCGCATGCTGCTGGTGGCCGCGCTCGGCGTGGCGCTGTCGAACCTGGCGTTCCTGCTGATGGCGCACCACCCGTCGGAACTGTGGGCGTTCTACGCCGCGATCGCCGCCGACAACCTGTTCCAGGGCTTCGCCGGCGTGGTATTGATCGCCTTCATGTCCGCGCTCACCGACCGCAATTTCACCGCGACCCAGTTCGCGCTGCTGGTCTCGCTGGCCAACCTGCCGGGCAAGTTCGCCGGCGGCGTCTCCGGCTACCTGGTCGAGGCGACGTCGTACTCGACCTTCTTCACCCTGAGCGCGCTCACGGTGGTGCCGACCCTGCTGCTGCTGGCATGGTTGTGGCGGCGGATCCAGGATCGTGACGAGCGGGACCATGACGAGCGGGACCGCGCAGAGGCAACGGAGGCGGCATGAGTCCTTTCGCGCTGGACGCCCTCGACCCCATGCTCGCCGAACGCGTGCGCCGGCTCGCCGGAAGCCGCGGCTGGAGCGAGAGCGACGCGTTGCTGCGGGTCATCGAGCGCGGCCTGCTCTCGGTGGAAGGCGAGGTTCCCGCGCGCCTCGAGGACGAGGAAGCCGACGCCCTCAAGGCCGCCATCGCCGCCCTCGAGCAGATCCCCACCGACACCTTCGCCGCCATCGGCAAGCTCCCGGGCGAAGAGCAAGGCTAAAAAAGCTTTTTGCGCGTCAGGCGGAGTGGATCGCGCCGAGGATGCGGGGGCCGGCGGCGCCGGTGACGGCGGGGAGGTTGCCGGGGCGGCCGGCGAGGGTTTCGCGCGCCAGCCAGGCGAAACCCATCGCTTCGACGAAGTCCGGGTCCACGCCATGCGCGGCGGTCGATTCGATCGCGATCCCGGGCAGGTGGACGGCGAGGCGCGCGAGCAGCAGCGGGTTGTGCACGCCGCCGCCGCAGACCAGCAGCCGTTGCGTGCCCGGCTGCCGTGCCAGCAGCGCGCCGGCGACACTGGCCGCGGTGAGTTCCAGCAGCGTGGCCTGCACGTCGATCGCGGGTTCGTCGCCGCGCAGGCGCGCACCGAGCCAGCCGAGGTGGAACTGCTCGCGGCCGCTGCTCTTGGGTGGCGGTTGCGCGAACCAGGGTTCGTCCAGCATGCGCTGCAGCAGCGCGGCATCCACCCGGCCATCGGCGGCCCAGCGGCCGCCGGCATCGTAGGCAGCGCCGGTGTGGCGGTCGCACCAGGCGTCCAGCAATGCGTTCGCGGGGCCGGTGTCGAAGCCGCGCACGCCGTTTCCGTCGGCGGGCAGCAGGGTGAGGTTGGCGATGCCGCCGAGGTTGAGCACCGCGCGCGATTCCGACGGCGAAGCCAGCAGCGCTGCGTGCAGCGCCGGCAGCAGCGGCGCCCCATGACCGCCGGCGGCGACGTCGCGGCGGCGGAAGTCGCACACGGTGGCGATGCCGGTGCGCTCGGCGATGCGGTTGCCGTCGCCGAACTGCAGGGTGAAGGGAATCGCCGCACGCGGGCGATGGCGCACGGTCTGGCCGTGGGAGCCGATCGCGCGGACCCGTGCCGGTGCCACGCCGGCGCCGGACAGCAGGGCCAGCGCGGCATCGGCGAAGGCGATCGCGACCTGCGCATCGAGCATGCCGAGTTCGTCCAGCGAGGTGCAATCGCCGCCCTGGCCGAGCGCCACCAGGCGCGCGCGCAGCGCGGGGTCCCAGGCGAGGGTGGCGCCGTGCAGCAACCGGCAGTGGTGGCGGTCGCTGTCGTCGAGTTCGACCAGTGCGGCATCGATGCCGTCCGCGCTGGTGCCGGAGATCAGGCCGAGGTAAAGGGGTCCCATGGGCCAAGTGTAGAGCCGAGCCGCGCTCGGCTGTCGCAGGATCAACCCTT
Source organism: Lysobacter sp. (assembly GCA_036676625.1). Lineage (GTDB taxonomy): Bacteria > Pseudomonadota > Gammaproteobacteria > Xanthomonadales > Xanthomonadaceae > Cognatiluteimonas. Next base: position 10,015 of record JAKFCN010000076.1, read on the forward strand.
GCGCGCGACCTTGGCCTTGGGCCTGGCAGTGTCCGCGTCGGCGTAGATCACCTTCTCGACCTGGTGGATGCGGGCCATGGCCTGGCTGGTCTGCGTGCGGAACCGGGCCAGTGCCACGCCGCGCAGCGGTTCCGGCGGCGGCATGGTCACCGACAGCGGGTTGCGGTGGACGCCGTTGACGCGGAATTCGTAGTGCAGGTGCGGACCGGTGGCCAGGCCGCTGGCGCCGACGTAGCCGATCACCGAGCCCTGGCCGATGCGCTGGCCGACGTGTTCCTTGCCGAAGCGCGACATGTGCCCGTACAGGGTGGTGTAGCCGCGGCCGTGGTCGAGGATCACGGTGCGGCCGTAGCCGCCCTTCCAGCCGACGAATGCGACCCGTGCGTTGCCGGCGGCCATGATCGGGGTGCCGGTGCGGGCGGCGAAATCGACGCCCTGGTGCGCGCGCACGCGGCCCAGGATCGGGTGCTTGCGGGCCTTGGTGAAGCCCGAGCTGATCCGGGTGTACTGGATCGGCATGCGGATGAAGGCCTTCTTCAGCGGGGTGCCGTCGGCGGTGAAGTACTCGGCCTTGCCGTCGTGCTCGAAGCGGAAGGCGGAATGCGGCTTGCCGCGCACGGTGAAGGTGGCGGCCTGGATGTCGCCGGTACGGATCAGCTCGCCTTCGCGCCAGACCTGGTCGACCACCACGCTGAAGCGGTCGCTGGCCGCGACGTCGGAACTGAAGTCGATGTCGTACTTGAAGATCTCGTCGGTGAGCTGGTTGATGGCCTTGCCCGACAACCCGAGCTTGCGCGCCGACCAGAACAGCGAACGCCCGACTTCGCCGCTGACGACCACGGTGCGGGTGGTGGTGGGGCGCTCGATCACGCGTTCCCTGACCTCGTCGCCCACCAGTGCGAGCTCCACCCGGTGGGTGTCGTCGCGGTCGTAGCGCAACGCGCGCAGCTGGCCGTCGGCGGGGATGTCGAAGCCGATCACCGCGCCCGGGCGCAACCGGGTCAGGGCATGGCGGGCGTCCGGCTGTTCGAGCAGGCGGTGCATGTCGCTGGCAGCGAGCCCCAGTTGCTCGAACATCTGGCCCAGGGTCTGGCCGCTTTCGACGGTCACCAGCTGCCAGCTGTCGGCGACGCCGCGATGCGGGCGCATCGTCGGCAGCGCCGGCAACGCCAGCGCGAGGGTGGTGCGCGGTGCGGACAGCGAGGCCTGGGTCGTCGCGGCGGCGGGTCCGGAGAAGCCGGGCACGATCGCGGCCACGAGGGCGCCGAGGGTGGCGAACAGGCTGGCATGCGCCCACTGGCGCCGGGTCCAGCGGCCGTTGAAGGCCGGCAGGTGCCGCGCCAGCACCTTCCGGTGCAGCACGGCTTCGCGTAGTTTTTCCAGGCGCTCGCGGCGGCGGCTGCGGCTCTCGGCCGCGGTCACGCCGGTACGCTCATGGGCTGCTGCTTCATCATCGTTCCCCCCGGTCCGATGTGATGGACACGTCAAGCGGGGTACCATAGTCGTGCGAAAAACGGGCGTCAAACCCTTGAACGGGATGGATTTTCGGACCCGTCACGAAATAACCCGTCCTTAACGTCGAAATCCTGACCGGCGTCACATTTTTGCGAGAGCCCGCCTTGAGCCTGTCCGCCGACCTTGCCCTCATCGCCCGTGGCGCCGACGAGATCCTCAAGCGCGAGGAACTCGAGGCCCGGCTGAAGCTCGGCCGCCCGCTGCGGATCAAGGCCGGCTTCGATCCGACCGCGCCGGACCTGCACCTGGGCCATACGGTGCTGCTCAACAAGCTGCGCCAGTTCCAGGACCTCGGCCACCAGGTGATCTTCCTGATCGGCGACTTCACCGGGATGATCGGCGACCCGTCGGGCAAGAACGCCACCCGCAAGCCGCTGACCCGCGAGGACGTGCTGGCGAACGCGAAGACCTACGCCGAGCAGGTGTTCAAGGTGCTCGACCGCGAGCGCACCGAGGTCCGCTTCAACAGCGAATGGTTCGGGAAGATGACCGCCGCCGACATGGTCAAGCTCGCCGGCCAGCACACCGTTGCACGCATGCTCGAGCGCGACGACTTCGCCAAGCGCTACGCCGCGCAGCAGTCGATCGCGATCCACGAGTTCCTGTATCCGCTGGTGCAGGGCTACGACTCGGTGGCGCTGGAAGCCGACGTCGAGCTCGGCGGCACCGACCAGAAGTTCAACCTGCTGATGGGCCGCGGCCTGCAGGAGCACCACGGGCAGAAGCCGCAGATCGTGCTGACCATGCCGCTGCTGGAAGGCCTGGACGGCGTGCAGAAGATGTCCAAGTCGCTGGGCAACTACATCGGCATCGACGAACCGGCGATCGACATGGTCACCAAGGCGATGAAGATCGGCGACGCGCTGATGTGGCGCTGGATCGAGCTGCTGAGCTTCGAGATCACGATCGACGAGGTCGCCGCGCTCAAGCGCGGGATCGCCGCCGGCGCGCTCAACCCGCGCGACGTGAAGCTGCGGCTGGCGCGCGAACTGGCGGCGCGCTTCCACGGTGCCGATGCGGCCGACCAGGCGGTGGCGGGCTGGAACGCCGCGGTGCGTGGCGAAGGCGACACGGCGCAACTTCCGCTGCAGGACGTACTGGTGCCGGCCGAAGGCCTGCGCATCGCCGCGCTGCTCACCGCCGCCGGCCTGACCCCGAGCAACTCGGAAGCCAACCGCAAGCTCAGGGAGCGCGCGGTGCGCGTCGACGGCGAGATCGTCGAGGATCCGCAGCGCAGCTTCGCCCCCGGCTTCGAGGGCATGCTGGCGGTCGGCAAGCGCACCTTCGCCCGGGTGCGCCTGCTCGCCGGCTGAAAGCTCTACGGCGTCGTCGCGCGCCCCTGCATCGCCTTGTCGCGCAGCGCCTTGAACGGATTGCCCTCGTACCAGTTCGGCCACTGCTGCGAGCCGGCGAGCTCGCGGCCGACGTCATGCACGGCGAGCAGGTCCTCGATGGTGCCGTCGAGCTTCCAGGTCGCCGCATCGTACTGGTCGCCGGGCTTGTGGTAGCGGTTGTCGCCATAGTCCTTCGACGCCGCCTCGCCGGCGGCCGTGCCGCCGTCGACCAGGTCGTTGCCGCCGTCCACGTACAGCGCCGGCACGCCGGCCTTGGCGAAGTTGAAATGGTCGGAACGGAAGTAGCCGCCCGCCTCGGGATGGGCCTCGGAATGCAGCACGCGCCCCTGCCGCTTGGCGATCGGCTCCAGGATGTCCTCCAGCTGCGAGCTGCCCTTGCCGACGACGGTGATGTCGCGGGTGCGGCCGGCCACGCTCATCGCGTCCAGGTTGAGCACCGCAACGGTGTGGTCGAGCGGGATGACCGGATGCGCGGCGTAGTACTGCGAGCCGAGCAGGCCGGATTCCTCCAGGGTCACCGCCAGGAACAGCAGCGAACGCTGGGGCTTGGGCTGCTCGTGCGCGAAGGCCTCGGCGATCTCGAGGATCCCGGCCACGCCGGTCGCGTTGTCGACCGCGCCGTTGTAGATGTTGTCGCCGGCCTCGCCGTCGTGCTTGCCCAGGTGGTCCCAGTGGGCCATGTAGACGATGGCCTCGTCGGGGTGGGTGCTGCCCGGCAGCAGCCCGACCACGTTGCGCGAGGACTTCTCGGCGATGCTGCTCTTCAGGTCCAGCGACAGCGTCGCGTGCATCGGCACCGGCTTGAAGCCGCGCTTGTTGGCGGCGGCGCGCAACTTGTCGAGGTCGAGGCCGGAATCCGCGAACAGCGACTTGGCCGCATCGCCGGTGATCCAGCCCTGCGCCGGCAGGCGCGGCGCCGGGTCGCTGGACGCGGGCAGGTCGTATTGCGCGCCCGACCAGGAATTGCGCACCACCTCCCAGCCGTACGACGCGCCCTCGGTATCGTGCACGATCAGCGCCGCGGCGGCGCCCTTGCGCGCGGCCTCCTCGAACTTGTAGGTCCAGCGGCCGTAGTAGGTCATGCGCTTGCCCTCGAACAGCGAGGCATCGCCGGCGTGGAAGCCGGGATCGTTGACCAGCATGACCACGGTCTTGCCCTTGACGTCGATCCCGGCATAGTCGTTCCAGTGCTGCTCGGGCGCGTCGACGCCGTAGCCGACGAACACCAGCTCGCTGCCGTCGATCTTCACCTCCGGCTGGCCGGTGCGGGTACCGACGACCATGTCGCTGCCGAAGGCCAGCGTGCGCGGCTTGCCGGCGACCTCGAGGGTGAGCGTGGTGGCCGGGTCCGCGGTGGTCTCCACCATCGGCACGGTCTGGAACCACTCGCCGTGGTTGCCCGGCTGCAGGCCGATGCGCTGCATCTGCGCCTTGATGTACTCGACCGTCTTCTCTTCCCCGGGCGTACCGGGGCCGCGGCCCTCGAACGCGTCGGAGGCCAGCACCTGCACATGCTGGGCGAAGTCGCCGGCGTCGATGCCGTCGTGGAAGGTGTAGGCCGGGACCGGCGGCGTGGACGGCGTCGCCGCGGAGTCGGCGGCGGGCGGTGCCTGCCGCTGGCAGGCGGCCAGCGCGAGGGCGGCGAGGAGGACAACGGCTTGACGTCGCATCGGGCGTTCCCTGGGATCGGCGAAATCCCGATGCTACCCGCACTTGCCCCCTGTCTGCAGGGCGGAGCCATGCTCCGCCCTGCCGGGCGCGGCTCGGCTCTACCTTTCGGGCGGGGTGGCGGTCGAATAGGACTGGGCGGTGGCGCCGGTGACCTTGCCGATGCGGGCGCTGCTGTGCACGTACAGCGTCACGTCGCGCTCGAACACCAGCGGACCGTCGACCACCGCGTTGGGGCCGATCACGATCCGCGGCGGGCGCTGCTTGCCCCAGCCCATCGAGAAGCCGTGATTGTTGGGCTTCTCGACCCGCACGCTGCCCTTGACGTGCGAATCGGCGCCGACGGTGATGTCGCCGGAGACGGTTTCGACGTCGCCGCCCACTTCGGTGCCGACCAGGCCGATGCCGCCGTTGACGTTGCTGACGTCGTCGGCGACCCGGCTGCCGCGGTCGAGGAAGATCGAGCCGTTGACGGTCTCGATGCTGCCGACCTGGATGCGCTTGCCGAGCCTGATGCCGCCGTTCACGGTTTCCAGCGAATGCGCGCGGATGTCGTCGCCGCCCTCGATGCCGCCGTTGACGGTGGAGGCGCCGTCGAGTTGCGCGCCGGTTTCCAGGTGGATGCCGCCGTTGACCGTTTCCAGGTCGCCGTAGCGCTGGCCGGCTTCGGCGGTGATGCCGCCGTTGACCTTGTCGATGTCCTGTTGTGCGAACGCGGGGGCTGCGAGTGCGCCGAGGCCGATGGTGATGGCGACGGCGAGCGCGAGGCGGGCGTGGGTCATGTCCGTGGGTCCAGGGGAGCGAAGGGGTATGGCTAGGATGCGCCGGCGGCGGCCGCGGTTTAAGCGCCGGTACAATCGGGCCAGTTCCATCCGCCCGGACCCCCGCCTTGACCAGCCCCGCCCCCCGTCCCAAGCCCGTCGTGCTGCTGATCCTGGACGGCTGGGGCCACCGCGACGACCCGGCGGACAACGCGCTGGCCCAGGCCGACCTGCCGAACTGGCGCCGGTTGCTGGCCGGATGCCCGCATACCCTCATCCACACCGAAGGCCGCCATGTCGGCCTGCCCGACGGGCAGATGGGCAATTCCGAAGTCGGGCACATGAACCTGGGCGCCGGTCGCATCGTCTACCAGGACCTGACCCGGATCGACGCCGCGATCGAGGACGGCAGCTTCTTCGACAATCCTGAATTGCGCGCCGCCTGCCAGGCGGCGGCGGTCGGACGAGGTGCTGACGGCGGCGGCACCCTGCACGTGATGGGCCTGCTGTCGCCGGGCGGCGTGCACAGCCACGAGCGGCACATCTTCGCGATGCTCGACCTGGCCGCACGCATGGGCGTACCGCGGGTCGCGGTGCACGCCTTCCTCGATGGCCGCGACATGCCGCCGAAGTCCGCCGCGCCGAGCCTGGCGGCGCTGCAGGCGCGCTGCGCTGCGCTGGGCAACGCACGCATCGCCTCGGTCAGCGGCCGCTACTACGCGATGGACCGCGACCAGCGCTGGGATCGCGTGCGGCGCGCATGGGACGCGATCGTGGAAGCGCGCGCCGAGCAGCATGCATCCGACGCGCAGGCCGCGCTCGATGCCGCGTATGCGCGCGGCGAGAACGATGAATTCGTGGCGCCCACCGTGATCGACGGCGGCGTGATCGACGGCGCCGCGCCGATGAGCGATGGCGACGCCGTGGTGTTCATGAACTTCCGCGCCGACCGCGCGCGCCAGCTCACCGCGGCGTTCGTGGATCCGGCCTTCGCGGGCTTCCAGGCGCGGCGCCCCCGGCTTGCACGCTTCACCTGCCTCACCGAATACGACGCCCGGCTGCCGGCGCCGGTGGCGTTCGCGCCCGACGACCTCGCGCACACCTTCGGCGAACTGCTGGCCGAACGTGGCCTGACCCAGCTGCGGATCGCCGAGACCGAGAAGTACGCGCACGTCACCTTCTTCTTCAGCGGCGGGCGCGAGGCACCGTACCCGGGCGAAGAGCGGATCCTGGTGCCCAGCCCCAAGGTCGCCACCTACGACCGGCAGCCGGAAATGAGCTGCCCCGAGCTCACGGCGAAGCTGGTCGATGCAATCCGCGCACGGCGCTTCGACGCGATCGTCTGCAACATCGCCAACCCGGACATGGTCGGCCACACCGGCGACCTGCAGGCCGCGATCCTGGCGGCGCAGGCGGTGGATGTCGCGATCGGTGCGGTCGCCGAAGCCGTCCGCGCGGTGGACGGTGCGCTGCTCATCACCGCCGACCACGGCAACCTGGAGATGATGCGCGATCCCGCCACCGGCCAGCCGCACACCGCGCACACCGTCGGCCCGGTGCCGCTGGTGTACGTCGGCGCGCGCGCCGACGCGCAGTTGCGCGAAGGCGGCGCGCTGCGCGACGTGGCGCCGACCCTGCTCGACCTGCTCGGATTGCCGCAGCCGGAAGAGATGACCGGTCGATCGTTGTTGCGTGGAGCGGCGGGCGGGTGATGTCCGGGCTGCGCGCGCTCGCGCTGGTGTTGCTCGTGTTCGCCTTCGGCGCGCAGGCGCAGGCGCAGAACAGCAGCGACGCGCAGCGCAAGCTGGACAAGGCCCAGCGCGAACTCAAGGCGGTGGCGGCCGAGCGCCGCAGGATCGAGGGCCAGCGCGGCAGCGCTTCGAAGGAGCTGCGTGCGCTGGACGAAAAGCTCGGCCGTTCCAGCCGGTCCCTGCACGAGATCGAAGCGCAACTGGCGCAGCAGCGCGAACAACTGGCGCAGCTGCAGCAGCGTCGCGACGCCCTGCAATCCAGCCTCGGCGCGCAACGCCGCGAGCTCGCCGCGCTGTTGCGCTCGGCCTACACCATCGGCCGCGCCGCGCCGTTGAAGCTGATGCTGGCGCAGGACAGCGTCGCCAGCGCCGCCCGCCTGCTCACCTGGCACCGCTACCTGCAGCGCGACCGCGCGCAACGCATCGCCGACCTGTCCGCCGAGTTGCAGGAACTGGAGACGGTGGAGCAGCGCATCGCCGCAGAGCAGCGAGCGCTGGACGCCACCCGCGAGCGCCAGCGCAGCCAGCTCGCGCAACTGCAGGGCGACCGCAGGACCCATGCGAAGGAAGTGGCGCAGCTCGATGCGCGCTACCACGACAAGCGCAGTCGCGAGAAGGCGCTGGGCAGCGACGTGGCCGGCCTGAAGAAGTTGCTGGCGCGACTGCGCGCCGCGGCCGCGCGCGCGGAAGCCGAGCGCCGTGCCGCTGCCGAACGCGCCGCACGCGAGGCCCGCGAAGCGCGCGCGGCCGGCAAGCCCGCGCCGGTGCGGAGCAGGCCGCCGGTGGTCGCGAGCGCCGCGCCGCTGCGCGTCGGCGGCCTCGGCTGGCCGCTCTCGGGCAACCTGCTGGCCAGCTACGGCGGCAAGCTCCCGGACGGCGGCGGCAGCTCCGGCCTGTTGATCGGCGCGCCTGCCGGTACTTCGGTCAAGGCGGTGGCCGACGGTACGGTGGTGTTCTCCGACTGGATGAACGGCTACGGCCTGATCCTGATCATCGACCACGGCAACGGCTACATGAGCCTGTATGCGCACAACGAGGCACTGCTGCGCGACGCCGGCGAGCGGGTCAGGCGCGGCGACGCCGTCGCCAGCGTCGGCAACTCCGGCAGTTCCGGTCCGACCGCGCTGTACTTCGAGTTGCGGCGCAATGGGGATCCGGTGAATCCGGCGGTCTGGTTGAAGAAGTGAAGCGGGAACGGGGAACAGGGAACGGGGAACCGTAGGGCCCGGGGTGCGGGGTCAAGTTGGCCTGCACGGGGTTCGTGCGATGCTTGGCGGCAAGCTGGTTGAAGCTTCACTGTCCGGAGTTCCGCATGCGCACGAGCCTGATCCCGCTGTTGATTGCCGCTGCGTTGCTGGCGCCGCTGGCCCATGCGCAGGAACCGCAGGACGTGCCGCCGAGCGACGATCCGGACGCTACGGAGAGCGCCGCGAGCAAGGTGCCGCTGGCCGAGATCAAGCGCTTCGTCGGCGTGTTCAACGCGGTGCGCGAGGCTTACGTGGAGCCGGTCGGCGACGACCGGCTGATGCAGTCGGCGATCAAGGGCCTGTTGCTCGACCTCGATCCGCACAGCACCTATTTCGACAAGGACGATGCCGAGGCCTTCGACGAGGAGACCAGCGGCGCCTACGACGGCATCGGCGTGGAAGTGCAGCCGCTGGCCGACGGCAGCATCCGGGTGATCGCACCGATCGACGACACCCCGGCGGCGCGCGCGGGGATCAAGTCCGGCGACGTGATCGTCGCGGTCGACGGCAAGCCGCTGCAACCGGGCGACGACAACCAGGGCCCGTTGCGCGGCAAGCCCGGCACCCCGGTGGTACTGACCCTGGTGCGCGAAGGCGTGGACAAGCCCTTCGACCTGTCGGTGATGCGCGAAACCATCCGCGTGCAGAGTGTGCGCGGACGCATGCTCGAGCCCGGCTACGGTTACATCAGGATCGCCGCGTTCCAGGCCGATACCGCCGCCGACTTCGAGCGCTCACTCGCGAAATTGCAGGGCGAGGCCGGCAGCGCCGGCCTGCGCGGCCTGGTGCTGGACCTGCGCAGCAATCCCGGCGGCCTGCTGGTGTCGGCGGTACAGATCGCCGACGACCTGCTGCAGAAGGGCGGCATCGTCAGCACCCGCGGCCGCATCCCGATCAGCGACGCCAGCTTCAACGCGACCCCGGGCGACCGTCTCGACGGCGCGCCGCTGGTGGTGCTGGTGGACGCCGGCTCGGCCAGCGCGGCCGAGGTGCTGGCCGGCGCCCTGCGCGACAACCGGCGCGCGCGCATCGTCGGCAGCCGCACCTTCGGCAAGGGCTCGGTGCAGACCCTGCTGCCGCTCGACAACGGCGACTCGGTCAAGCTCACCACCGCGCGCTACTACACGCCCAGCGGCAAATCGATCCAGGCGCTGGGGATCGAACCGGACGTGGTGCTGCATCCGCCGAAGGACGCTGCCAACGACGGCAAG
>JAKFCN010000077.1:0-35219 GCA_036676625.1 Lysobacter sp.
TCAACGAACCACGCGCACGCTACGGTCGCTGACCCTGCTCAAACGTTCGCGTCTTCCGGCGGCACGTCGGTCTCCAGCGGCGCGGCGCCGCCCAGTCCGGATCGCAGCGCCGGCTCGCCGGCACCCACGGTGTAGCAGGTCATCGACAGCGAGCCGTAGGCATAGCCGTCCACCAGCACGTCGGCGCCACGGCCCGAGGCGGCGGCCATCCCGGCGATGTACAGCACCGGCAGGAAATGCTCGTCGGTCGGCGCCGCCATCCTGAAATCCGGATGCGTCACCAGCCCGGCCGCGTCGCCCGGGCGTTCGGTCATGACCTGGCGCGCGTGTTCGTCGAAGCGACGTGCCCAGTCGAAGCCGGCGTCGGGCTGGTGCCAGTCGACCGCGCGCAGGTTGTGCACGACATTGCCGCTGCCGATCACCAGCACGCCACGCTCGCGCAGCGCCGCCAGCTTCGCGCCCATCGCCAGGTGGTATTCCGGCGGCTGCAGCGCGTTGATCGACAGCTGCACCACGGGGATGTCGGCGTCCGGGAACGCGTGCACCAGCACCGACCAGGTGCCGTGGTCCAGGCCCCAGCTGTCGTGGTCGGCGCCGACGTGCTCGGGCTTCACCACTTCGGCGATCTCGTCGGCCAGCTCCGGCAACCCGGGCGCCGGGTACTGCACGTCGAACAGCGGCTGCGGGAAACCGTAGAAGTCGTGGATGGTCTTCGGCCGCGCCATCGCGGTGACCGCGGTGGCGTTGACGTACCAGTGCGCGGACACCACCAGGATCGCGCGCGGCCGCGGTGCGGCAGCCCCGAACGCGCGCCAGGCATCGGTATAGCGATTGCGCTCCAGGGCGTTCATCGGGCTGCCATGGCCCAGGAAGGCGGCGGGCATCGTCGGTCCGGTCATGGGCTGAGGATACGATAGGCGCCGGTCCGCGGCCGTGAGCCGTCCAGGGGAACCGCATGGCGCAGGAGTCCAGGAGGCACTCGCAGTTCGAGTTGCTGCGACAGCGACGGTTTCTGCCGTTCTTCGTGACCCAGTGTTTCGGCGCGTTCAACGACAACGTGTTCCGGCAGGCGATCATCGGCCTGCTGTTCTGGATGGACGCGTCGCCCGGGCAGCGCACGCTGTATGCATCGCTGGCGCCGGCGATCTTCATCCTGCCCTACTTCCTGTTCTCGGCCACCGCGGGGCAGATCGCGGAGAAACTGGAGAAGTCGCGGCTGATCCGGATCACGACCTCGATGGAGATCGCGATCATGTCGCTGGCGGCGGTCGCATTCGCGTTGCAGAACCTGCCGCTGTTGCTTGTCGCGCTGTTCCTGACCGGCGTGCAGTCGACCCTGTTCGGGCCGGTGAAGTACTCGATCCTGCCGGCGGTGCTGCGCCCGGAGGAGCTCACCGGCGGCAACGGCCTGGTGGAGATGGGCTCCTCGATCTCGATCCTGGTCGGCATGATCGCCGGCGGCATGATCTTCGAGCTGGCCGGTGCCGGCGGGCCCTGGGCCGCGGGCGGCTGCGTGGTCGCGCTTGCGATTGCGGGCAACCTGGTGAGCCGGATGATTCCGCCGGCCGGCGCCGGCGCGCCGGACTTGAAGATCCACTGGAACCCGGTGCCGGAGACCTCCGCCGTGCTGCGGATGGCAAGGAAACAGCTTGCCGTGCGCAACGCGGTGCTGGGCATTTCCTGGTTCTGGTTCGTCGGCACGGTGTTCGCCACCCAGCTGCCGGACTACGCGGTGCTGCATCTCGGCGGCTCCGCCACGCTGTACGTGTTCGCGCTGGCGCTGTTCTCGATCGGCACCGGTGCCGGCTCGATGCTGTGCGAGAAGTTGTCGGCGCGCACGGTGGAGATCGGGCTGGTGCCGCTGGGCGCGTTCGGCATGAGCGTGTTCCTGTTCGACCTGTACTTCGCGCGCAGCGGCACGGTCGCGGCAAGCGGCCTCGATATCGCCGGTTTCCTGGGCCAGGCCGGTAGCTGGCGGATCGTGCTCGACCTCGTCGGCATCGGCGTGTTCACCGGTTTCTTCGTGGTGCCGCTGTTCGCACTGGTGCAGGTCCGCACCCCGAGGCACGAGCTTTCGCGCACGATCGGCGCACTCAACATCCAGAACTCGGCGTTCGTGGTCGCCGCTTCGCTCCTCTGCCTGGCGCTGCGACAGTGGGCCGGCTGGAGCATCCCGCAACTGTTCCTGGCGCTGGCGGCGGCCAATACGCTGGTGGCGATCTGGATCTTCACCGTCGTTCCCGAATTCCTGATGCGCTTCCTGAGCTGGGTGCTGGTGCGCACGCTGTACCGCCTGCGGGTGCGCGGGGTGGAGGAGCACGTTCCGGACGAGGGCCCGGCGCTGCTGGTGTGCAACCACGTCAGCTACGTCGACGCGCTGGTGCTGTCGGCGGCGATCCCGCGGCCGGTGCGCTGGGTGATGTACCACCGCATCTTCGACATTCCCGTGCTGCGCTGGATCTTCCGCACCGCCAAGGCGATCCCGATCGCCGGCGCGCGCGAGGATCCGGCGCTGATGCAGCGCGCGTTCGACACGATCGACGCGGCGCTGGCCGAAGGCGAGCTGGTCGGGATCTTCCCCGAAGGCGCGCTGACCAAGGACGGCGGAATCGCGCCGTTCAAATCCGGCGTCGAGCGGATCCTCGCGCGGCGCCCGGTACCGGTGGTGCCGCTGGCGCTGCGCGGGCTGTGGGCAAGCATGTGGAGCCGCCGTGACTCGCGTGTTGGCCGCATGCGTGTACCGCGCCGCTTCCGCGCGCACGTCGAGCTCGTCGCTGGCTCACCACTCCCCGCGGATGCCGGCGTCGAGACGATGGAAGCCAGCGTCCGCGCCCTCCGCGGCGACGCCCCTTAAAGCCGAGCGTCCAGCTTCTAGGCCACCCAGCCGGCAAGCACGAACAGCGCAAGCACCACCAGCCACAGCAGCAGGATCCGCCACACCAGGCTCATCGCATCGCGCAGCTCCGGCAGCTCGCCCAGTTGCTGCATCAACGCCGTGCTGCCGGCGACGCCTTCCTCGACGTACTCCTCCGCTTCCTCGGCGACTTCGGCACGCACGCTCGCGCGCCCTGCCGCGGCCAGGAAATCCGCATCGAGGCGGAAGGTCGCGCCGCCGTTGTCCTTCCAGGCGCCGATCACGGTGTCGAAGTTGCCGACCAGCGCCATCGCCAGGGTCATCAGCTGCGCCACCGGCCAGTCCAGCAATCCGTGCAGCCAGCGCGCGCCGGCGACGGTTTCCGGCGGCAGCAGGCGCGACGCTTCGCCCTCGGCCGCCAGCGCGACCAGCCGGTACAGCAGCGCACCCGCCGCGCCCAGCAGCAGGAACCAGAACAGCACGCCGAACCAGCGCCGCTGCGCGCCACGGAATACCGCGGCCACCATGGCCGGCGGATCCAGCGCGGCCTGGGCCGGATCCGGCCAGAGCTGCGCCGCGGCCGCACGCCGCACCGCCACGTCGGGCGCGGTCATTACCGCCTCGACATCGAGGTCGAGGTCGCGCGGACCCCAGCTGTAGAACAGCACGGCGATGCCGAACAGCAAGCCGGCCAGGCCGAGCAGCGGTGCTTCCAGCGCAAGCTGGAACAACGCCACCAGCAGCAACGGCGGCAACAGCGCCAGGGCGATGCCGTAGCGGCCGCGCCAGGCGCCGCCTTCGGGGAAGCGGTCGTCCAGCCAGCGCAGCCAATTGCCGAACCAGCCGTAGTCGCGCACCGACGCCGCGAACGCCGGCGCGACATGGCCGAGCACGATGGCAGCGACGACGGCGATGAGGGTGGCAGCCATGGCCCGAGTTTACCCGCAGGCGCGCGGGAGTTCCTGCAGCCAGCGCTCCGCCAGCCAGCGGGCGATGGAGATCGGCGAGGACAGGACGATACCCTCGCCTTCGGCCGCGGCATTCTTCCAGTCGGCGGCGAGGCCGGTGCGCACCGCATCGGCGTCGAACCAGCGCGCATCCTCGAGTTCATCGCCCACCACCGGCTCGTCCGGCTCGGCCCGGGCGATGAACCCCAGCATCAGCGACCCCGGGAAGGGCCACGGCTGCGAACCCTGGTACTGGCAGCCGCGCACGCGCACGCCGCTTTCCTCCAGCACCTCGCGGGCCACGGTCTGCTCCAGCGACTCGCCCGGTTCGACGAAGCCCGCCAGCACCGACCAGCGCCTGGGTGCCCAACCGGCCTGGCGCCCGAGCAGCAGGCGCTTGCCGTCGGTGACCGCGGCGATGACCGCCTGGTCGGTACGCGGATAGTGCTCGAGGTTGCACGCGCCGCAGCGGCCCAGCCAGCCGGCGCGCACGAATTCCAGTGCGCCGCCGCAGGCACCGCAATGGCGATGGCGCGCATGCCAGTGCAGCACCGCGCGCGCCTGCGCGAACACGGTCGCCTCGAATGGCGGCCAATCCATCGCGGCGCTGCGCAGGTCCACGCGCCGGGTCGCCACTGAGGTCACGGCCGGCGTGACCGTGGCGGCGCGCTGCGCGAACCAGGCGGTGCCATCGTGCAGGCCAAGGAAGATCGCGGTGCCGGGGCCACCGCCGACCGCGGTGCCGGTGGGTGCGAACAGCCGGCCGTCGCTGTCGGCGAGGACGTTGCCGTCGTCCTCCAGCAGCACGATGCGGGCCTGCGGCCACAACGCCACCAGCGCCTGCGGATCGTCGCGCAACGCGTCGGCGCGATCGAGGGCGCCGTCGACGAAGACGAAGGGAGAAACCCGGGTGTCTGTCTTCGCGCGCAAGGCGCGCTCCTACATGGTGAAGCTGCTGCCGCAGCCGCAGGTGCTCTTGGCGTTCGGGTTGCGGATCACGAACTGGGCGCCGTGCAGGCTCTCGGTGTAATCCACTTCGGCGCCCATCAGGTATTGCAGGCTCAGCGGATCGACCAGCAGCACCACCTCGTCGGTGGCGATGGACAGATCGTCCTCGCCCTGCTGCTCGTCGAACTCGAAGCCGTACTGGAAACCGGAGCAGCCGCCGCCCTGGATGTACACGCGCAGCTTCAGCGCCGGATTGCCTTCCTCGGCGATCAGCTCGCGCACCTTGGCCGCTGCCGCATGGGTGAATTCCAGTGGCCGGTGCAGTGACTGGTAATCGGGCGCGACGGTTTGCATGGGCTCAGGATGGGGCGTCCGGACGCCCAATTCAACTGCAGGAGCGGCGCAAGCCGCGATCGGCCCGATCGCGGCTTGCGCCGCTCCTGCATTCATTTGGCGTCCGGGCGACTGGTCGCCTCGGCCCAGGTGAACGATTGCTCCACCGGCGCGCCGCGCGCCGGCACCAGCCGCGCGATCACCCGGATCGGCTGCAGGCCGGCCGGCAGCAGGATGTCGCCTTCGATCTGCTGGAAATACTTGAACGAGTAGTCCAGCCCGGGTGCGTCCGGCTGTTGCCGCAGCTGCCCCCAGTCGAGCTTCTGCAGCTTGCCGTCGCGGGTGCCTTCCAGCGACAGGGTCAGGCGGCCGCTGTTGACCGCGCCGCGGTTGAGGTTCTGGGTGAGGGTCGCGGTGAAGTGCCAGGCCGGACCCTGCTGCGCCTGCAGCTGCAGCTGGTGCACGGCCAGGCCACGGCGTTGCGCGGTGCTGCCGACGAAGCGTTCATAAAAGGCGACGTCGGCACGCAGGCCGGCGATCTCCTCGTCGCGTTCGGCCAGGGTGCCCTGCAGATCGCGATTGGCCTCGCGGCTGACCTGGTCGGAGCGCGAGAGGGTGGCGACCTGCTGCTCGAGATCGCCGACCCGCGCCTGCTGCGCCTCCAGCTGCGCGCGCGGATCCCCCGGACGCGGCGCGAAGGTGGTCCACAGGCCCCAGCCGCCGAACACCAGCGCCGCCAGGAACACCGCGACCAGCGTGTACGCGAGGCCGTGGCCGTGCGCGTGCACGGGGGTATCGGCGGCGGGCGAAGGCGTTTCGTCCATGCTGCCGGTATAGCATGCAGGCGCCCGCCCGAGGAGGCCGCCCATGTCCGAAGCCCACCTGTTCGCGATCGGCGTATTGCTCGCCTGGCTGGCGGGAATGCGGGTCTACCTCACCGTGTTCGGGATCGGCGTGGCCGGCTGGTTCGGCTGGCTCGACCTGCCGCCGGCGCTGGACGTGGCCCAGTCGCCGTGGGTGCTGGGCGTGTCCGGCGTGCTGGCGCTGGTGGAGTTCTTCACCGACAAGATCCCGGGCGTGGATTCGGCGTGGGACCTGCTGCACACGCTTTTGCGGGTGCCCGCGGGCGCGTTCCTGGCCGCGGCCGCGATTTCGCCGGACGGCCAACTCGGCGCCGGCATGCTCGCCACCGGCGCCGGCGTTGCGCTGACCAGCCATTTGCTGAAGGCGGGTTCCCGCGCGCTGCTCAATGCCTCGCCGGAGCCGGTGAGCAACTGGACGGCATCGGTCGGCGAGGACGTGGTGGTGGTCACCGGGCTGGCGCTGGCCTTCGCCCATCCGTGGCTGGCGCTGGCGATCGCGGTCACGGCCAGCGTATTGCTGGCGGCGACCGTCTGGTGGCTGTGGCGCTGGGTGCGAAGACGACTCTGATCGTCGACCTTTCTAATCGTCGACCTTGGTCTGCAGGTAGTTCTGCTCGCCCAGGCGCGCGACCAGGTCCAGCTGGGTCTCGATCCAGTCGATGTGCTCTTCCTCGGACTCGAGGATGTCGGCGAACAACTTGCGGCTGACGAAGTCGCCGACCTGTTCGCAGTAGGCGATCGCTTCCTTCAATGTCGGCAACGCCTCGAATTCCAGCGCCAGGTCCGCCTTCAGCACTTCGACCGGGTTCTCGCCGATCCGCAGTTTGCCCAGGTTCTGGAAGTTGGGCAGGCCGTCGAGGAACAGGATGCGCTCGGACAACTTGTCCGCATGCTTCATCTCGTCGATCGACTCGTGGTGCTCGTGCTCGGCCAGTTCCTTCAGGCCCCAGTTCTTCAGCATCTTGGCGTGCAGGAAATACTGGTTGATCGCGATCAACTCGTTGTAGAGCGCCTTGTTGAGGTGCTCGATGACCTTGGGATCGCCCTTCATGCCCGTGCTCCATCCGTACGCGATGCAGCGATGCTAGCGCGCAGCCGCGCGCCATGCCGGAACGCGAATCGAATGCATTCCCCCAGACGGGCCGTGTTGAACTCAGGCCGCGTTGGACAGGACCTGCAGCGGCAGCTCGCGCACCGCCTGTGCCTCGTCGAGCAACTGCTGCGCCATCTCCAGGCAGCTGCCGCAGGTGGCGCCGCAACCGGTGCGCATGGTCAGCTCGGACAGCGTGCGGCAGCCGGCCGCCGCGACTTCGCGGACCTC
Source organism: Lysobacter sp. (assembly GCA_036676625.1). Classification (GTDB taxonomy): domain Bacteria; phylum Pseudomonadota; class Gammaproteobacteria; order Xanthomonadales; family Xanthomonadaceae; genus Cognatiluteimonas. The sequence goes on from JAKFCN010000077.1 coordinate 7,267, forward strand.
ATGGTCGGTGACTCCGTTGCAGACGCAGACGTACATGGCGGGCCGGATGGCGGGGACGGCGCCAGTATGCCTCCAAATGCGAATGAGTTTCAATACCCTATGCCCGGCCGGGCCCGGCGACCTGCGGAATCGCCTGCGGCCCGGCAATCTGGCGCGCGAACGGAGCCAGGTGCCGCAGGGCGCTGGAGTAGACCCCGCGCTTGAACATCACCACGTGCTGCAGCGGGTACCAGAAGTCGACCCAGCGCCAGTGGTCGAACTCGGGCTTGTCGGTCAGGTCCAGGCACAGGTCGCTCTCGGTCCCGGTGAACTGGAGCAGGAACCAGACCTGCTTCTGGCCGATGCAGACCACCCGGTCGTTGCGGCGGACCGCCCGCTGCGGCAGCCGGTAACGCAGCCAGCCGGGGGTGACGCCGAGCACGGCGACGTGGTCGGGCAGCAGCCCGGTCTCCTCGCGCAGCTCGCGGTACATGGCCTCGAGCGGCGTCTCGTCGGTGTTCATCCCGCCCTGCGGGAACTGCCAGCCGTCGCGGCGGACCCGCCGCGCCCAGAACACCCGGCCGTCCGGGTGCATGAGCACGATGCCCACGTTGGGGCGATAACCGTCCGGATCGATCACGATGCGGACTCCAGAAATGCACTGTGGTCGACTCTGCCACGCACATGCCGCGGGGACAAGCGCGGCGCGGCGCGATTGACGGCGGCCCCGGCAGCGTGGAAAATTCGCGGTTCGCCGCGCCTTGCGCGGTCGATCTGGCTATGTAGCTCAGCTGGTTAGAGCGTGGCACTCATAATGCCGAGGTCGGTGGTTCGAGTCCACCCATAGCCACCACCCGGAGACGATCATTGAGCGTGCCGGCATCGATGCCTGGACACCGCTGGAAAGTGCTTCCGCGCAAGTTCTACCGCCGCGACCCGCGCGCGGTCGCGCCCGAGCTGTTGAACAAGCTGCTGGTCCGGGACGACGGCCGCGCCGGGCGCATCGTCGAAGTCGAGGCCTATTGCGGCAGCGAAGACCCGGCGGCACACACCTTCCGCGGCAAGACCGCGCGCAACGCGACGATGTTCGGCCCCGCCGGGCACATGTACGTGTACTTCACCTACGGCATGCACTGGTGCGCGAACGCGGTGTGCGGCGAGGTCGGCGAAGGCGTGGGCGTGCTCATGCGCGCGATCGAACCGGTGGCCGGCATCGAACTGATGCGTGCCGCGCGTCCGCGCGCAGTGCGCGACCGCGACCTCGCCAGCGGGCCCGCGCGCCTGACCCAGGCCATGGGCATCACCGGCGAATTCGACGGCATCGACCTGGTCAGGAACGAGCGCGGCCTGCGCATCGTGTCCGACGGCACGCCGCCGCCGGTGGACGCCATCGCCGGGCCGCGCATCGGCATCTCGCGCGGCATCGAGCATCCCTGGCGCTGGCACGTGCCGGCCCACCCCCACGTGTCGAAAAAATAAGCGGCGCGGCGGACACTTCACCCGGCCCTGCCGGGCACTGCGCGACCCTGTGCTGCCGCACCAAGGCATGCACGCATGGACGGCCAGGTTTGGATCGTATCGACCGGCACCCGTACGCTCGCGGCGCATGAGGCGGCAACGCTGGCGTCGCTGGCGCGGCGGATCTCGACCCTGCTCGGGCGCAGGTTCGCCGGCAGCTGCACGGTTGAATCCGCACCGCCAACGCTTGGCATCCCGCATTACTACATTCCCGACGACACGCTCGACGCAGCGCAGGCAAGCCTGCTCGGCATCCGCGGCGCGGACGATCTCTTCGGCGGCGTCGTCCCGCATCGTTTCGCCGCCACCAAGGTGGTCAGCCACGCGCTGGTCGACGGCGCCGAATGCGTGCCGGCGGGCTGGCCGCACGCGTTGGGCGCGAACCTCGCCGGCGCGGTGCTGCCGGGCTACTCGGTGTTCTCCAGGCGCGATGCCCGGCGTGCCTGCGATGCCCTGCTCGGACTGGGCGTTGCACGACTGAAGCTGGCGCGCGGCATCGGCGGCAGCGGCCAGGCCCGGCTGGTCGATCGCGAGGGCCTCGACACGTTGCTCGCCGCGCTGCCCGAGGAGGAACTGGCGGTGCACGGAGCAGTGCTGGAACAGGACCTCCTTGGCGCCACGACCTACAGCATCGGCAGCGTGCGTTGCGCCGGGATCGACATCGCCTATGCCGGCACCCAGCACGCCACCCGCAATCGCACCGGCCACGAGGTTTACGGCGGTTCGCGCCTCGAGGTGGTACGCGGCAGCCTGGGTGCACTCGGCGATGTCGCGCACGACGAGGCCGTGGCGAGCGCGATCCGCCAGGCGCGCGCATACGACGCAGCGATGTCGGCGGCGTTTCCCGGCCTGTTCGCCTCGCGCCGCAACTACGACGTGGTCTCGGGCCGCGACCGGTGTGGACGCGATGCCTCCGGCGTGCTCGAGCAGTCGTGGCGCATCGGCGGCGCCAGCCCGGCGGAAGTCGCGGCGCTGGAGGCGTTCGCCGCCGACCCGTCGCTGCGCACCCTGCGCGTCGCCTGCCACGAACGCCACGGCATCCACATGCCGCCGCCCGATGCCAGCGTGTGCTTCGAAGGCGAGGACCTGCAACTGGGCGCGTTGTGCAAGTACGCCACCGTGGAGTCGCGCAATGGACATCCGGCTCGATAACATCGGCATCACGGTGGGCGGCGACCGGGTCAACGGCACGGTGCTGGCACCCGCCCGGCGGCTGCCCGGCATCCTGTTCGTGCACGGCTGGGGCGGCAGCCAGGAGCATGACCTGGTGCGTGCGCGCGAGGCCGCAGGCCTGGGTTGCGTCTGCCTCACCTTCGACCTGCGCGGGCACGAAGCGAACGCCGCGCAATGGGAGACCGTGAGCCGCGCGCAGAACCTGGCCGACCTGCTGGCCGCCTACGATTGGCTGGCGGCGCATCCCAGCGTCGATCGCGAGAGCATGGTGGTGGTCGGCATCAGCTATGGCGGCTATCTCGCCGCGATCCTCAGCGCGATGCGCCCGGTGCGCTGGCTGGCACTGCGCTCGCCGGCGCTGTACATGGACGACGGCTGGGACCTGCCCAAGCGCCAGCTGCATCGCGACACCGACCTCGCGGCATACCGTCGCCAGCGCATCGATGCCGGCGACAACCGCGCGCTCCACGCCTGCGCAAGCTTCCGCGGCGACGCGCTGGTGGTGGAAGCGGAGCACGATGCGATCGTTCCGCATGCGGTGATCGAGAACTACGTCGCCGCCCTTGCCCAGGCGCATTCGCTCACTGCGCGGATGCTGTCGGGCGCCGACCACGGGCTCAGCGACAAGGCGTCGCAGAAGGCCTATACCGCGGTGCTGGTCAAGTGGCTCACGGAGATGGTGGTCGGTGCGCGCGAGGATGCCGCCAAGGCGCAGGTGGCGCTGCACCGGCAGGGCAAGCCGCCGGACCGGCATTCCTGAAAGATTCAGGCCGGTGCGCACTCCGGGCCGGACAACGAGCGCAATGTGTGCCCCAGTCGACACTTGCGCCGGATGCGATGTCCTAGACTCGGCGAGCTACCCTTCCGCGTGCGGACGCGAGCATGCGCTTGTACCCGGCCACGATGTGCCTGGCCACCGCCTTCGGACCCAGGCGACGCATCTCGCGCAACGAGTACACGCGGTCCACGTCGCGGCCGTATCCGGCGCGGTCGCGATACGTCCCGGCCAACTTCCCCGTCAATCGACGCCGGCTGGCCAGCACTGCATAGCGGAATTCCACCCGCCCTTCCCGGCACACCGTAAAGGAAATGAAATTGCCCTCCCGGCGGATATCGACGCCGCGCCCATAACTCTCGAACTCGCGACCGAGATCCTGCATCGCCGGCACCACGACGTCGGTACAGAACCTCGACACGTGCAGCCGCTCCAGAGCCACGCGCTCGCGCCGCGCGTTGTCCGCGCGGATGCGGCCCATGAGGACCTTGCCAATGCTCGATGACCAGATGTACATGCCCCGGAAGGCTAGCGGCCGCGCAGCGGCGCCTGGCGACACTTCGTCCCTTGCACGTTCTGTCGCATGCCGATGCCTCCGTTTGCGCATCATGGGTCAGTATGACCCCGCGTCATGCCTGTGTGACTATTGGGAATGACGATGCCGACATCCGTTCCGGCCCGCCCATCCCCGATGATGCCGGCAGCGACCGCCCCGACCAGCGACTCATTCCATCGGCGAAACGCCAAGCTGCGGCGCCGTTACTGGCAGCGGATGCTGCGCAACATCGCGTGGCCGCAGCCGCTGCCGCCGGTACCATCGCTGGGCAACGGCGACAGCTTCGAACTGGGACCGCTGGTCATTTCAAAGACCCGCGCCAGCGCCTCCGGTTTCGTCCGCGACGCGCCGCTGATCGAAGCCAGCGCTTACCGCGCATACGTCATGGTCATCCTGTTGTTGCGGGGCAGCCTGCGCGGCACCTCCGGCGACCACTTCCTCGACCTGCGCCGCGGCGACATCGCCTTCCTCGACCTCGGACATGCGGCGAACATGCAGTCCAGCGACGGCACCCATCTCAGCCTGCTGGTGCCGCGTGCGATGCTGCAGGGCCGCGTCCACGGCATGGTGCTGCGCGAGTCGCAACTTCCGTGCCGGATGCTCACCCGCCACATGGAGCAACTGGTGCTGTCGTTGCCGGCGACCGATCCCGAACGGGTGGATGCGCTGGTGCAATCGGCAGTGGCGGTGCTGCAGCTATGCATGGACTTCGCGCCGGCGCCGGATTCGCGTCCGGCGGTCGACCCGCTGCGCGCCAGCATCCTCGGCTACATCGACGCCAACCTCGACAACGCCGAACTGAATCCCGCGATGATCGGGCAGGCATTCCACATTTCGCGCACCTGGCTGTACCGGATCTTCGCCGGCAACGGCGGAATCAAGCGCTGCATCCGCGAGAAGCGGCTCGACGCCGCCTTCCGCGACCTGTGCAACAACCCGCAGCAGCGCATCATCGACATCGCCTATCACCGCGGATTCTCCAGCGAGCGGCAATTCCAGCGCGCGTTCCTTGCGCGCTTCGGGATGACGCCGAGCGCAGTGCGCGACCGGCGCAAGCACGGCCTTCCGATCGGCGTCTAGCCGGCCCGCTGGTAGTCGCACCCCGGCGCCGGAATCGCCGGCACCTCGGCCACCTCGCGCTCGCGCGCCATGTCGGCGGCGGTGAGCCGGGCGAAGTCGAGCAACTGTGCGTAGGGCATGCGCCGGTGCACGCCCTCGTACAGCAGCGCGACCAGCGCGGCATAGCGGCGGCGCGGCAACCACGATCCACGCAAGGCCTCGTCCGCCATCTCGATGGCGATGCCGAGCGCTTCCTCGTCCACCGTCGACACGCCTGCAGCGTCGGCGAGCTGCCGCGGGCCGGCGCCGCACAGCAGCCAGTTGAGATTCCAGCCGGCATCGTGCAACCGGCGCAATGGCTCGCCGCCGATGGCGGTGTCGCCCCGTTCGTACGCGCCGAGCGTGTTCTTGTGCACGCCGATCGCGGGTGCGAACGACGCTTGCGACTGGCGGCCCCTGATGTTGACCAGGCGCTCGCCTACTTCCTGTATCCAGCCCCTGGGCATTGGGTCCTCCGGGCTCAAGACGCCGCCAGGCCCCCTGAGACCCGGCTGCGCGGAATGGATTTTCGCGGCGGCATGCCAGCGGCCCTTGGGTGGGTTCCGTGGCAAAGCACGCCGAACTGTGTGGTTTTCTCTGGAATTCCCCTGTTTCCTGTCCCCCGGATCAAGATCCCGTGCAAAAAGTCTACGCCCATCTCCGGCCCGGATACACGGCCGGGCGACGTAAAATCGGCCCCATGGACATCTTCAAGCGCTTCACCCTGGAAGCCGCGCACCGGCTGCCGAACGTGCCGGCGGGGCACAAGTGCTCGCGCCTGCACGGGCATTCGTTCCAGGTGGAGGTGCATGTGTCCGGCGAACCCGGCACCGGGACCGGCTGGGTGATGGACTTCGCCGACATCAAGGCGGCCTTCGCCCCGCTGTATGCGCAGCTGGACCATCACTACCTGAACGAGATCGAGGGGCTGGAAAATCCCACCAGCGAGCGCCTGGCCACCTGGATCTGGGAGCGCCTGAAGCCGGCGCTGCCGCTGCTCAGCGAAGTCGTGATCCACGAGACCTGCACCTCGGGCTGCCGCTACCGGGGCCCGTAGGGCCGAGTATGGCTCGGCTCTACAGCAGGAACACCGCGACCGCCGCCAGCACCGAGGCCCACAAGCCGGCCGCGACACGCACACCGTAGCCGGCACCGCCGCTGGCGAACGCGAGCACCGACTTCGAGGTCGTGGCCGCGGCAAGCAACGCCAGCACGCCCCAATGCGCATGCCTGGGTTCGAGCCCGCCAGCGGCTGCCAGCTGCGCCACCGTGGCGCCGGCCGCATGCAGCTCGGCCAGGGCCGCCAGCGTCGCCGCGACCAGTGCGCCGCCTTCGCCGAACAGCTGCCGCATCCAGGCCGACAGCAGCAGCACCGCCGCGATCACCCCGGCCACCAGCAATGCATGGCTGAGATGGAAGGCGCGCGCCGGCGGTTCCGCCGGCAGCCGGGTGTCGCCGTGGGCGCGGCGCAGGCCCAGTGCGCCGCCGACCAGCAGCACCAGGTGTGCGGCCGCCAATGGCAGCGCCATCGCGCGCAGCAGCGACGGAGCGACGGTGCCCAGGATCGCCGCGAACAACAGCAACGAAGCCAGGTTGGCGAGCAATGCAGCCGCAACCGCGGACGTCAGCAGCGCCGGCTGCTCGCGCACACGCCCGCCGAAGCCCGCGACCGCCGCGGTGGAGGACGCGAATCCGGCGAAGAAGCCAGCGACGGGCAAGCCCCAACGCGCGCCGACGGCACGCAATGCGACATGGCCGAGCATCCCGACCGCCATCACCAGCACTACCAGCCGCCACAGCGTGGCCGGGCGCAGCGCACCCCACGGATCGACCGGACGATCCGGCAGCAACGGCAGCACCACCAGCGCGGCGGCGGCGAGCAGCAGGGCGTCGTGGATCTCGCCCTCGCTGATCACCTCGCGCGCCAGCCGATGCAATGGACGCTTGGCCTGCAACAGGATTGCCGCCACCACGCCCAGTGCCGCGGCCATCGCCGGTTCGCGCTGGGCGAAGGCCGCCAGCACCGCGGTCAACAACAGCGCGACCTCGCCGGTCAGGCCGGGGTCCTCGCGCTGGCTGGCCCAGTAGCTGGCGACCGCCAACCCGGCGACGCCCAGCAACACGATCGCCAGCGCACCGCTGCCCAACTGCATCGCCGCCGCCGCGACCAGCGCCAGCAGGGCGTGGGTCCGCAACCCGGCGCGGCTGGGCCGGCCGTCGTCGCCGCCACCGCGTTCGCGGACCACGCCGATCAGCAGGCCGATGCCCAAAGCGGCCAGCCAACCCCTCAGATCGCCATTCCAGTCCATCGGTCCTCCCGCGTCCGGCCCATCGTAAGCGAGGCAGGGGCGGCCTGACGGGTTGTTCAGGCTCGATGTTGCATCGCAACAAATCCACTGTTATGCTGCACCGCACAAAACCGGCAATCCCTGCCGGAACACCCGCAGGAAACCCGCCATGAACCAGATCAACGAGCAGTTCGCCAACGCGACCCGCCAGTTCGCCGATGCCACCGCCGAGGCCAACCGCCTGGCGCTGGCCAACGCCCAGGAAATCTTCGGCCTGCAGCTGGCCGCGATCGAGAAGAACGCCACCGCCACCTTCGCCTTCTTCGGCGAGCTGGCCGAAGTGCGCGACGCCGACGGCCTGAAGGCCGTGCTGCCGAAGGGCGTGCAGGTTGCGCGCGAGAACGTCGAGCGCGCCGTCAGCACCGGCCAGGAAGTCCTGGGCCGCACCCTGAAGGCGAACGAGGCCATCGGCCAGATCGCCAAGGGCCAGTTCGAGGCCGCCACCGCGCAGGCCAAGGCCCAGGCCGAGACCGTCGTCAAGGCCGCCAAGGCCAAGTAAGCGACGACGCGAAAAGCAGAACCCCCGGCAGCGATGCCGGGGGTTTTTCGTGTCCGCTCAGAATTTGCCGGATACCGAGAACGAGAAGATCGGCCCGATCCTGCGGTCGCGATCCTCGCGGAAATCGACGGGACCGGTGCGGCGATCCACGTAGACCGTTCGCTGCCACATGCTCATCGCGTTGGTGAGGTTGCCGGCGTTGAAGCGCACCGTGAGCCCCTTCAGGTTCTTGCGCTCGACGAACAACCCGCCCCAGACCGGACCTTCCCATTGCCGCCCGACTTCCGTGAGGCGGTAGTCGCGCGCAAAGAACGCGTAACTGAGGTCGCCGCCCCACGCCCAATCGGTATCGGGGACGTCGTGGCGCAGCGACAGCTCCGCAAGGTCCTTGAGGTTGTTGCTGATCGGCCGGTTCTCGCCGGTCAGGGGGTCGCGCACGCTGCTCTGCTCGTGCTGCAGCACCGCATCGATCTTCGCGCCGCGCCAGCCGAACGGCTCGAGCTGGAAGGTGGCTTTCCACTCCAGCCCGTACACGGTGGCGCTGTCGATGTTGCCGGGGCTTTCGCCGCTGTCGCCGATCGGGATCGTGTCGACGATGTCGTCGATGCGCTGGCCGTAGATCCGCAGGGTCGTGTTGCCGTACTTGCCGAGGTCGCGCACGGCTTCCAGTTCCAGCTCGGACGTCTGCGGCGGAACCAGGTCCGGATTGCCGGCGTTGGCCTGGTCGTTTGCCAGGTCGACCGACGCCAGGAAATCATAGAAGTCCAGCTGTCCCACCCGCCGCTGCAGCTTCAGGTTGAGGTCGAGCCCGGGCGTCGCCTTCCACGCCAGCGAGACCAGCCCCTTGGGCCGGCGGAAGGAGCGCGTGAGGCCGCCCGCGCCCACCTGCTCGAGCCGGGAATACTCGCCGCCCGCGCTCAACTGCAGGTTCAACGCCGGCGTCAGCGCACGGCCGTAAGTGGCCATGGCCTCGTAGCGGTCCTCCTGCACGGTGGCGGTGCCGCCGGGCAGCGGTACCGGCACATAACTGCCGTCGGCGTCGAGTACGGCGAGTTCGGACACGCTGTCCAGGCTGTTGAACGCGTACTCGGCCGACAGTTGCCAATCGCCGCCCATCTTCCAGCGGTATTCGCTGCGGAGGATGCGTTCGCTTTCGTCGCCGCTGCGGGTGAAGCGACTCCCCTGGGTGGGCGTGCCGTCGCCGTAGCGCACCTCCACCGTGTCCCGGGTCGGGATGCGGGCGAAGCGGTCGAGGCCGATGACCTTCAGGCGGCCACCACCGAATCCGGATTCGTAGTCGCCGCCGAGTTCGTAGTTGTGCCCGCCCTCTTCCGAACGCACGCTGCGGGTGCGGTCGGGCAAGCCGGGGCCGGTGCGGGTGCCATCCTCGACATAGTCGAAGAACACCTTCTGCCAGGAGGCGTTGAAGTTGCCGATGCTGCCGCCCGCTCCCTTGTACGCCAGCTTCGCGCTCAGCCGCGGCCGGTCGCTCTCGCCGGTCCATGCCTCGTCGCGATATTCGCGGAAGCTGCCGTCCGCGTTGTAGATGCGGGTGGGCCCGCCGGCGCCGCTATGGTTGGCACTGTTGTCCAAGCCCAGCGTGTAGTCGAACAGTCCGTGCGAGCCGCTCACCGAGATGGAGCCGCGGGTCAGCTGCGGATCGGTGTAGTAACGGCGGAAGTCCGGACGCCATTCCCATTGCCCGGTGATTCCGGCGGCCCTGGTCACGATGTTGGCCACCTGGCCCGACAGCCCGGGGATGTCGAGGGTGGCGCCGTCGCGGATTTCGATGCGCACCACGTTGGCGGCCGGAACCCGGCTCAACTGGGTCAGCACGTCGTTGGACTTGCCCGACAGGCGCTGCCCGTTGAGCAGCACGTTGCCGGTCGCCTGGCCCAGTCCGCGCTCCTGCACCGCCTCGCGGATGACGAAACCGGGGACCTGCTCGAGCATGTCCAATGCGTTGCGCGGCTCGTAGCGGGCGAAATCGGCAGGCAACAGCGTGCGGCCGCCTTCGACGGCGCCCGCGGCGGGGGCTTCCTGCGCCAGCGCGAACGCGGGCAAGCCAGCAGGGCGAAAGCCAGGGCCAGGCGCGGGAAACGTGTCATCGGTCGGAACCCCTCTTCAGCCTGGACGCGGGCGACTCGCAGCGTCGCCCACGTTGGGATTCCCGACAGGTGCGGAAGGTTTAGATCGACCCGGTCAGGCGGCCTGCTTCGGCACTTCGTCCAGCTTGTCGCCCAGCATGCGGCGCACGACCACGTAGAACACCGGGATCAGCAGCAGCCCGAGGAAGGTGGCGAACAGCATGCCGCCGATCACGCCGGTGCCGATCGCGTGGCGCGCATTGGCGCCGGCGCCGGAGGAGATCGCCAGCGGGGTGACGCCGAGGATGAACGCGAACGAGGTCATCAGGATCGGCCGGAAGCGCAGCTTGGCCGCCTCGATCACGCCCTGGCGCAGCGGCTTGCCCTGCGCGCGCTCGGCGATCGCGAACTCCACGATCAGGATCGCGTTCTTCGCCGCCAGGCCAATCACCGTGATCAGGCCGATCTTGAAGAAGATGTCGTTGGGCAATCCGCGCAGCAACGTGAACACCACTGCGCCGAGCACGCCCAGCGGCACCACCAGCAGCACCGACACCGGCACCGACCAGCTCTCGTACAGCGCGGCCAGGCACAGGAACACCACCAGGATCGACAGCGCCATCAGCGCCGGCGCCTGGCTGCCGGACAGGATTTCCTGGAACGACTGGCCGGTCCAGTCGTAGCCGAAGCCTTCCGGCAGGTCGTCCTCGACGATCTGCTGCATCGCGCTCATCGCTTCGCCGGAGCTGTGGCCCGGCGCCTGCGAGCCCACCACTTCCACCGCGGCATAGCCGTTGTAGCGGGTCAGCGACGGCGGCGCGACCACCCAGTGCGATTTCACCAGGTTCGACAGCGGCACCATCTGCGGCGTGCCGGTGCGCGGATCGATGGTGTCGGGGCTGGGCGTGTAGAAGTGCGCCAGCGACTGGGGCCCGTCGCGGAAACCGGTGTCGGCCTGCATGGTCACGCGCTTGACCCGGCCGGCGTCGACGAAATCGTTGACGTACACCGGCGCCAGCATCAGTTGGATCGCACGGTAGATGTCGCCCACCTCCAGGCCCATCGCCTGCGCCTGGATGCGGTCGACGTCGAGCTTGAGCTGCGGTGAATCGGCCAGCGTGTTCGGGCGCACCGCGGTCAGCGCCGGGTTCTGCCCGGCCTTGCCCAGCAGCTGCCCGAGCGCCTGGCCCAGCGCCTCGCGGCCCTTGCCGCCGCGATCCTGCAGGTACATGTCGAAACCGCCGAACGCACCCAGGCCGTTCACCGTGGGCAGGTTGATCACGAAGATCTGCGCATCGCGGATCCCGTACAGCGCCATGTTCGCGTTCTGGATGAACTCGGTCGCGGTGACGTCGCGCTCGTCCCAGGGCTTGAGCTTGACGAAGGCCATGCCGACGTTCTCGCCCTGGCCGACAAAGCTGAAGCCGGCCACCTGCATCATGCCCTCGTAACCGTCCTGCTTCTCCAGCGTGGTGCGCACGTCCTCGAACACCGTCTTGGTGCGCTCCAGCGTGGCGCCCGGCGGCAGCTGCACGATCGCCAGCGCGTAGCCCTGGTCCTCTTCGGGCAGGAAGCTGCCCGGCAGGCGCGTGAACAGGAACCCGCACAACAGCGCCAGCAGCGCGAACACGATCATCCAGCGCGGCGCATGCGTCACCGCGCTGCCGATATGGCGCACGTAGGTATTGCTGACCTTGCCGTAGATGCGGTTGAAGCCGCGGAAGATGAAATTCTCGCGGTGGTGGTCCTGCGTCGGCCTGAGCAGCGTGGCGCACAGCGCCGGGGTGAAGCCCAGCGCCAGGAACGCCGAGAACGCCATCGCCAGCGCGATGGTGATCGCGAACTGCTTGTAGATCTCGCCGGCGCTGCCGCCCTGGAACGCGCTGGGCACGAACACCGCCGCCAGCACCACCGTGATCGCGACCACGGCGCCGCTGATCTGCTGCATCGCCTTGATCGTGGCGTCCTTCGGCGACAGCTTCTCCTCGGTCATGATGCGTTCGACGTTCTCGATCACCACGATCGCGTCGTCGACCACGATGCCGATGGCGAGCACCACGCCGAACAGCGTCAGCTGGTTGATGCTGAAGTCGAAGATCCACAGGCCCAGGAACGTGCCCAGCAACGCGATCGGGATCACCAGGGTCGGGATCAGGGTCGCGCGGAAGTTCTGCAGGAACAGCAGGATCACCAGGAACACCAGCACGAACGCCTCGGCCAGCGTCTTCACCACTTCCTTGATCGAGATCTGGACGAAGGTCGAGCTGTCGTAGGGCGCGAACCAGGTGACGCCCTCGGGGAAGGTCGTCTGCAGCTCGTCCATGCGCGTGCGCACCGCGTCGGCGACGCCGAGCGCGTTGGCGCCCGGCGCCAGCTGCACCGCGAAGCCGGCCGCCGGCGTGCCGCTCCATTGCAGGTCGAAGCCGTAGGCGGACGCACCCTTCTCGACCCGCGCGACGTCGCGCAGGCGCACCGCGCCGCCGTCCGGATTGGCGCGCAGGATGATGTTGCCGAACTGCTCGGCGGTGCTGAAGCGCCCTTCCGCGGTCACCGTCGCGGTGAACGCGGTGCCTTCCGGCGACGGTTCGGAACCGATCTTGCCGGCCGCGAACTGCACGTTCTGCCCGCGCACCGCGTTCAGCGCGTCGCTGGCCGACAGGCCGAACGCGCGCAGCTTGTCCGGGTCGAGCCAGATGTTCATGGCGTACTCGCCGCCGAACAGCTGGGTGTTGCCGACGCCGGGCAGGCGCGCGATCTGGTCGAGCACGCGCGCGGCGATCAGGTCGGACAGCGCGTTCTTGTCGAACGCCGGGTTGTCGGAGCGCAGCGCGGCCACCATCAGGAAGCCGGAGTTGGCCTTGGCCACCACGACGCCCTGCTGGGTCACTTCCGACGGCAACCGCGGGATCGCCAGCGCGACCTTGTTCTGCACCTGCACCTGGGCGATGTCCGGATCGGTGCCGGGGCGGAAGGTGAGCGTGATCGAGGCGCCGCCGCTGGCGCTGGACGAGGAGCTGAAGTACTCCAGGTTGTCGATGCCGGTGAGTTGCTGCTCGATCACCTGGGTGACGGCGCCCTCGGTGGTTTCGGCGCTGGCGCCCGGATAGTTGGCGCTCACCGTCACCTGCGGCGGCGCGATGTTCGGATAGGACTCGACGCCCATGCCGCGGATCGCGAGCACGCCGGCGAGCACGATCAGGATCGCGATCACCCAGGCGAAGATCGGGTGGTTGATGAAGAAGCGCGACATGGCCGGTCAGCCCTTCGCCGGGGCCATGGATGCCGCCTTGGCCGGCTGGCCCGGGATCGCGCGCTGCAGGCCGGACACGATCACCTGGTCGCCCTCGGCGACGCCTTCGCGCACCACCCAGTCGCTGCCGTGCGCACGCTCGATGACGATGTCCTTGCGCGCGACTTTGCCGTCCTTGCCCACCACCAGCACATAGGCGGACTTGGCATCGCGCTGGACCGCGGCCTGCGGCACCAGGAACGCATTGCGCTCCTCGCCCAGCACCGCCTTCAGGGTCACGAAGGTGCCCGGCAGCAGCACGCCGTCGGGATTGGCGACGCGCGCGCGCAACTGCACCGCGCCGGTGGCCGGGTCGACCACGTCGCCGGAGAAATCCAGCTCGCCCGGGCGGTCGTACGGCGTGCCGTCGGGCAGCAGCACCTGCACCCGCGACTGCGCGCCGCCCTGGCCGAGCTGCCGCACCTGCGCGATCTCGGCGACGCTCATCGAGAAGTCGACGTACATCGGATCGAGCTGGTCGACCGTGGTCAGCAGGGTCGCGTCGCCCTGGCCGACCAGCGCGCCCTCGGTGACCTGCTGCTTGCCGGCGCGGCCGCCGATCGGCGCGCGCACGGTGGCATAACCCAGGTTGATGTTCGCGGCCTGCACCGATGCCTGCGCGGCCTGCACTGCCGCGGCGTTGCTGCGCTCGGCGGCGAGCGCGTTGTCGTAGTCGGCACGGGAAATGAACTTGCCGTCGATCAGGCCGCGCGCGCGCTCGGCGAAGGCGTGCGCATTGGCGGCGCTGGCCTGTGCCTGCGCCAGCGCGCCCCGGGCCTGCGCCAGCGCGGCCTGCAGCGGCGCCGGGTCGATCTGGAACAGCGGCTGGCCCTTGCGCACGTCGCTGCCTTCCTCGTACAGGCGGCGCTGCAGCACGCCGGGCACGCGGGCGCGCACGTCGGCACTGCGGAAGGCGGCCAGGCGACCGACGAGGTCCTTGCTGATCGGCACCGTGGCCGGGCGCATCACCACCACGCCGACTTCCGGCGGCGGCATCGCTCCGCCCGGGGGCCCGCCCGCAGCTTCGTCCTTGGAACATCCGGCGGCCGCGAACAGCGCGGTCGACAGGGCGAGCACTACCATGGAACGGTGCATGCGCATACCTCGTGGGGGAGGGATTCCTATACTCGCTAGTCTAGCATTGGCCGAAGTCGCGGAGCGTGCCGGAAGTCCTGTTGCGGCCGGATGATCGACACCGGGATGATCGATGCAAGCCGGCTCAATCGATGAGACGCAGATGGCCTGCCAGCGCGGCCGGATCCGGAGCCGGCTGCCACGGCAACCAGCCCAGGCAGGGCGCGGGGATCCGCGCCGCCAGCAGCGTCCGGTTGTCGTCGACGCGCTCCATCCCGGGGTCGATGCCATTGCCGATCCAGCCGGCCAGGCGGCAACCGTCGGCCTGGATCGCGCGCACGCTCAGGTAGGCATGGTTGAGGCAGCCCAGGCGCAGGCCGACCACCAGCACCACCGGCAGGTCGAGCGCGCGCACCAGGTCGGCCTGGTCGAGCCCGGGCGACAGCGGCGCCGCCCAGCCGCCGACGCCTTCCACCACCACCGCATCGGCCTGTGCCGCCAACCGTGCATGCGCCGCGAGCATCGGCGCCAGCGCCACCTCGATCCCGGCGTCGCGCGCGGCCAGTTCCGGCGCCAGCGGCAACGGCAACGCATACGGATTGAGGTCCGCGTAAGCGGGCCGCGGGTCGCTGGCGGCGAGCAACGCCAGCGCGTCCTCGTTGCGCAGACCGTCGGGCGTCGCCTCGCTGCCGCTGGCCAGCGGCTTCATTCCCACCGCACGCAGGCCTTGCGCGCGCAGCGCATGCAGCAACGTGCAGCTGGCCAGGGTCTTGCCGATGCCGGTGTCGGTGCCGGTGACGAACACGCTGGTGAAGCGCAGGCCGCGAGTCATGCGCCGAAGTTTAACGGACGTGGCGAGGGGCTACACTACGGACATGACGTTCCACGCCACCGCCCTGTCCGGCAGCAAGCCGGAGCAATACGCCCAGCTGCTGGCGCAGGCGCGCGCGCTGATGCACGGCGAGCGCGACCGCATCGCCAACGCCGCCAACCTGTCGGCGCTGTTGTGGCACGCGCTGCCCGAGCTCAACTGGTGCGGCTTCTACCTGTACGACGGCAGCGAGCTGGTGGTCGGCCCGTTCCAGGGCCTGCCGGCCTGCATCCGCATTCCGCTGGACAAGGGCGTGTGCGGCGCCGCGGCAAGCAGCCGCGAGACGCAGGTCGTGGCCGACGTCAACGCCTTCTCCGGACACATCGCCTGCGATTCCGCGTCGCAGTCCGAATGCGTGGTGCCGCTGGTCGCCGCCGACGGAACCCTCATCGGCGTGCTCGACCTCGACAGCCCGCGCACGCAGCGCTTCGATGCCGAGGATGCGCATGGTCTCGAGGCGATCGCGCAGGCATTCGTGGAGGCGATTGCATGAGTACGTCAGCATGAGTGCGCCCCAGGTGCGCCTGCGCAACATCGGCCCGAAGTCCGCGGCGTGGCTGCGCCAGGTGGGCCTGCGCACGCGCGAGGACCTCGCCGCCGCAGGCACGCTGGACGCCTTCATGCGGGTCAAGCGCGCCGGCTTCAAACCCGGGCTCAACCTGTTGTATGCGATCGAAGGCGCGCTCAACGACTGCCACTGGCAGGACGTGTCCGAGGCGCGCCGCGCCGAACTGGTCGCCGCCGCCGAGGCCGCGATCGCGCTGTTGCCGCCGCCGCGCGGCCGCCCCGCCGCCGGGCCGGTCACCACGACCATGCACATGTCGCCGGACGAAGACGAAAGCGAGTCGTAGGCGCTACAATCCACCCCGCTTCATGGTGACCCCGCGGCATTCCGCCAACGGGTTGAAACGGGAAGCCGGTGACACCGCGCCCTGCGCGTCCATTCCGGCACTGCCCCCGCAACGGTAAGCGAGGAAAGGCATGGCATCCGCCACTGTGCGAAAGCACGGGAAGGCGCCACGCCCGGGAAGCTGGTGTTTTTCCCCTCTCGCAAGTCCGGAGACCGGCCAAGAAGCAGACCTGGTTGCGACGCGGAGGGCGTTGCGGCGGCGATGGCTGCTTCCGCTCCCTGCGCAATCCGCCCCTCGCTTCCCCATTCCTCTCCATGCCGCGGCTTCCTGCCCTTTCGACGCGTGCGGGTGTGCGCGATGGAGATCCGAACAATGCCTTCGAACAACATGCTTCGACCCCTTTCCCTGGCCCTGGCTTTGGGCCTGTCCCTGCCTGCCGCCGCGCAGGACGCCGGCGCCGCCACCGACCTCGACGCGGTCGTGGTCACCGGCACCCGCACCGCGGTCACCGCCGACCAGTCGCTGGCCGCGGTCGAGGTGATCGACCGCGCGCAGATCGAGCGCAGCCAGGCGCACTCGCTGCAGGACCTGCTGCGCGGCCGCGCCGGCATCGACCTCGCCAACCAGGGCGGCCTGGGCAAGGTGTCGACGCTGTTCATGCGCGGCACCGAATCCGACCACACCCTGTTCCTGATCGACGGCGTGCGCGCGGGCTCGGCCACTTCCGGACTCACGGCGCTGCAGGACCTGCCGCTGGAGCTGATCGAGCGGATCGAGATCGTGCGCGGCCCGCGTTCCAGCCTGTACGGCAGCGAGGCGATCGGCGGCGTGATCCAGGTGTTCACCCGTGGCGCGCGCCAAGGCATGCACCCACGCCTGCATGTCGGCGCCGGCAGCAACGGGTTGCGCGAAGCCGGCGCCGGCATCGACTTCGGCGGCACGCATGGCTGGTTCGGCATCGATGCCTCGCACCAGCAGACCGACGGCATCCACGCCTGCCGCGGCATCGGCGCACCGGTGTTCGCCGGTTGCGGCATGGACGACCCGGACCCGGACCGCGACGGCTACGACAACAATGCGGTCTCGCTGCGCGGCGGCTTCGACCTCGGCGATGCCTGGAAGGTCGATGCACACGCCTTGCGCAGCGAAGGCCACAACGCGTACGACGCCGATCCGGCCTGGGGCCTGCCCGACAATTCGAAGACCGTGCAGCAGGTGGTCGGCGGCCACGTCCGCTACGCCGCCAGCGAGCGCCTGGTGCTGCAGCTGACGGCCGGGCGCAACACCGACACGTCCGACAACTACATCGGCGCCAGCTACAACGACCGCTTCGCCACCACCCGCGACAGCGCCAGCCTGCAGGGCGACATCAGGTTCGCGCCCGGACAGCTGCTGACCGTCGGCGGCGACTGGTCGCGCGACAGCGGCGGCGCCGACAGCGCGTTCGCCAGCTTCGACGTCGCCCGCGGCAACCGCGCCGGCTTCGCCCAGTACCAGGGTGCGTTCGGCAGGCACGATGTGCAGCTGTCCGCGCGCCACGACGACAACGACCAGTTCGGCGGTCGCGACACCGGCAGCCTCGCCTGGGGCATGGACGCGGCCCACGGCCTGCGCCTGACCGCGAGCTACGGCAGCGCGTTCAAGGCACCGACCTTCAACGAACTGTACTTCCCGTTCTACGGCAACCCCGGCCTGCGCCCGGAAACCTCGCGCAGCGCGGAACTCGGCATCGCCCGGCGCGGCGGCCGCTGGCACTGGCAGCTCAACGCATGGCAGACCACGATCGACGACCTGATCGTGTACGACCCGCACATCTTCGTGGCCAACAACATCGACAGCGCGCGCATCCGCGGCGCCGAACTCGGTGCCGGCGCCACCCTGGCGGGCTGGGAACTCAACGCCCAGGCCACGCTGATGGATCCGCGCAACCACAGCAGCACGGCGTACGACAAGCTGCTGCCGCGTCGCTCCCGCCGCAGCGCGCGGATCGATGCCGACCGCGGCATCGGTGCGTGGAAGTTCGGAGCCAGCGTGATCGCTGCCGGTACCCGCTACGACGACGTGCAGAACACGCTGCGCATGGGCGGCTACGCCACGCTGGACCTGCGCGCGGAACGCAGCCTCGGCGACTGGACCGTGCAGGCCGGCGTGCGCAATGCCTTCGACCGCGCCTACGAGACGGCGGCGTACTACAACCAGCCGGGACGCGAGTTCAACCTCACCCTGCGCTACGCCCCGCTGCGCTGACCGGAGTCAGTCAGGCAACACCAGCGACACGCACAGGCCGCCGCCCTCCCGGTTGAGGAGGGCGATGCGGCCGCCGTGGGCTTCGGCGATTTCGCGGGCCAGTGCCAGGCCCAGCCCGGTGCCGTGGCGCTTGGTCGAATAGAACGGCAACAGCGCGTTCGCCAGCACCGCCTCGTTCATGCCGGTGCCGCGATCGAGTACGTCGATCCGCCACGCACCGGCGGCGCGGCGCAGCGCCAGTTTCACCTCGTGCGCGGGCGAGCCGGACTCGTGCGCGTTCTTCAGCAGGTTGAGCAGGCCCTGTTCCAGCTGGGCGGGATCGAAGCGGCCGACGCGGTCTTCGCCGGCGCCCTCGGCCACGAACTCCACCTGGCTGTGCAGCTGGGCCAGGAAGCGTTGCCACGGCACCGGCTCCACCCGCGGCGACGGCAGCTTGGCGAAACGCGCGTAATCCCGGATGAAGCCTTCCAGGTGGCGGGCGCGCTCCTCGATGGTGGCCAGCGCGGTCGGCAGGCGCTGGTGCTGGCCGCGCCGCAGCAGCTCGGCGCCGGAGTGCGCCAGCGATGCGATCGGCGCCAGCGAGTTGTTGAGCTCGTGGCTGATCACCCGGATCACTTTCTTCCAGGTCTGCACTTCCTGCCGCCGCAGCTCGGCGGTGAGCTGGCGCAGCAGGACCAGTTCGTGGCGGCGGCCGTTGAGGCGGAAGTTGCGCCGCGACAGGTGGTAGATCTCCTCGCTGCCGTTATCGAGATCGTTGTCGTCGTCGCCGAGGGTGAACATGCCGTCGCCGCCGCGCTCGAAGGCATCGCGCACGGCATCGGGCGTCTGCGCCAGCAGCGCGTCGAACGCCTGCCCTTCCAGCTTGTGGCCGTCGCCCAGCAGCTTGCGCGCGGCGATGTTGGCATGGACCACGCGCCGCGACGGGTCGACCAGGACCATCGCCACCGGGGTGTTCTGGACCATGGTGTCGAGCAGCAGTTCGCGCTGCACCAGCGCGATCCGCTGCTCGCGCAAGGCCTGGCCCAGGGCGTTGTGGCTGGCCACCAGTTCGCCGAGGTCGCCCTTGCCTTCCCAGGCCAGGCCGAAGCCGAAGTCGCCGTCGTGGTAACTGGCGACGCTGCCGGCCAGCGCGCGGAACAGCGAGTTCATCGGCGCGAACGCGCGGCGCACGTGGTAGACCAGCAGCGGCGCCAGCAAGGCCACCGCCAGCAGCGCAGCCCACACCGGTCGCAGCCATTCCGCGAGCACCACGGCCAGCGCCGCGGCCGCGACCAGGTACACGATCGCCAGCGCGGCGAACTGCAGGCTCAGCGGAATGCGCTGGCGCAACCGCATGTCAGTCCCCGCCGCCGCCCGTGCGCACGATGCCATGCCGTTCCATGCGCCGGTACAGCGCCTGGCGCGACAGGCCCAGGTCGGCGGCGGCCTGCGCCAGCACGCCGCCGTTGCGCTCCAGCGCAGACTCGATCGCGGCACGGTCGGGTTCTTCGGCCGAAACCGTCGCTGTCGCAGGGGTGCCCGGCGCCGCATCCGACAGGCCGAGGTCGGCTGCTGCAAGCAGCGGACCCTTGGCCAGCAGCGCCGCGCGCTGGATGGCGTTGCGCAGTTCGCGCACGTTGCCCGGCCAACGGTGCGCGAGCAGTGCGCGCATCGCGTCCTCGCCCAACTGCCGCCCGGGCGGCAGGAACGAGCGCGCCAGCGGCAGGATGTCGTCGGGCCGGTCCGCCAAGGGCGGCAGCCGCAGCTCGATCGCGTTGAGCCGGTAATAGAGGTCTTCCCGGAACTGGCCGGCGCGGATCAGCGCGGCCAGGTCGGCGTTGGTGGCGCTGACCACGCGCACCTTCACCTGGCGCTCCCTGTTGCCGCCGAGGCGCTGGAAACGCCCGGTCTCGAGCACCCGCAGCAGCTTCACCTGCCCGGCCGGCGGCAGGGTGCCGATCTCGTCCAGGAACAGGGTGCCGCCGTCGGCGGCTTCGAACTTGCCTTCGCGCGGCTTGTTGGCGCCGGTGTAGGCGCCGGCCTCGGCGCCGAACAGTTCCGCTTCGATCAGCTCGCCCGGCAGCGCGCCGCAGTTGAGCGCGACGAACGGGCCGTGCCTGGCCGCCGAATTGGCATGCACGATCTCCGCGATCTTCTCCTTGCCGGCACCATTGGGGCCGACGATCAGCACCGGCAGTTCCGAGCGCGCCACCTGCCCGGCCAGCGACAGCAACCGTTCGCTGGCGGCGTCGCCGAACACATAGCCGCACAGGTCGATGTCGCGCTGCAGCGCCTGGCGGCGGCGCTGTTCGCCGCTGCGGTGGCGCGACAGCTCGCGCCGCGTCTCCGAAAGCTCCAGCAGGTTGTTGACCGTGGCCAGCAGCTTGCGGTCGTCCCAGGGCTTGGCCAGGTAATCGGCGGCACCGGCGCGCACCAGATCCACAGCCGATTCCAGGTGGGTCCACGCGGTGAGCAGGATCACCGGCAGGTCCGGATGGCGCGCGCGGATCTGCACGAACAGCGCCGCGCCCTCGTCGCCCGAGGTGGTGTCGGCGCGGAAGTTCATGTCCTGCACCACCAGGTCGATGGCCTCGCGCTCGAGCAGCGCGAGGCCTTCCTCCGGCGTGGTCGCCGCGCGCGTGTCGATGTCGTGCAGCGAGAACAGCGTCTCCAGCGCGGTGGCGACCGAGCGGTTGTCGTCGATGACGAGGACGGTGGGCATGGCGGAAGCTTAGCCGCCTACACGCTCCTGGTGGCAACGGCCGGGGGCACGGCGGCAGCCCGGCGGGCGGGGCCGAGCACCGCCAGCTGGCCCAGCAGCCACAGCACCACCGCGCCGATCGGCAGGTACATCGCCGGCAGCCGCGGCAACTCGTACTTGCCCATCAGCATCTGGTTGATGCCGAAGGCCAGCAGCATGCCGACGACGATGCCGAGCGTGGCGAGGATGAAATTCTCGGTCTGGAAGTAACGCAGGATCTGGGCGCGGGTCGCCCCCAGCGCGCGGCGCACGCCGATCTGCTTGGTCCGCTGCTGCACCCAGAAGCTGGCCAGGCCGACGATGCCCAGCGCGGTCACCACCAGCAGCGCGATGCACACCACCACCAGCATCCACGCCATCGCACGGTCCTGGCGGTAGTAGTCGGCACGCAGCGCCTGCATCGTGTCCTGTTCGAGGATGATGCGATTGGGGCCATTGCGCTCCAGCACGTCGACCGCGGCCTTGAGCGTTTCCGCGCGGAGTTCCGGCGCGACCCGGACCAGGTAGTTCCCGCCCAGCGTGTATGGCACCTTGATCGGCAGCAGCATCGAGTAGTGGTAGGCCTCCGGCCCGCCCTGTTCGTTGGGCCGCGCCAGCTTGTCGACCACGCCGACCACCCGCGTGCCGGCGTCGCCCCAGCTGTACAAGGTCTTGCCCAGCGGATCCTGGCCGGGCCACAGCTTCCCGGCCATGTCGCTGGTGATGATCGCCACCGGAATCGCCACCTCGCTGCCGGGCGCGTTGACCACGTCCCAGCCGATCATCTCGTCCGGCTTGAAGAAGCGGCCTTTCACCAGCTTCAGGCCCATCGTCTCCGGCAGGCGTTCATCGCCCATGTAGATCGTGGCGATCAGTGTCGGGTGGCTCTGGTCGGGGCTCAGGCCGACCGAGCTGTTCCAGGAACCGTTGCCGAAGTTGATCTGGTTGCTGGCGCTCGCCGACTTCACGCCCGGCAGCGCGCGCAACGCTGCCAGGTCGGTGGCGGTGAGCGCCGCCGCGTTCTCGTCCTGGCCGATGCCGGTGATCTGGATGCGGACGATCTCGTTTTCGGCAATGCCGCTGGGACGGTCCATGCGGTCGAGCCGCCCGCTGATCAGGAACATGGCGTTGCAGATGATCGCGCAGCTGAGCGCGATCTCGAGCACGATCAGCGCGGCGGCGGTCTTGTGCCGGCGCAGGGTGGAAAGGATGGGGCGCAGTTCCATGGGAGTCTCCGGAAAAGGGGGCGCGCTACTGCGACTTGAGCTGCATGGCCGGCGTCACCTGGCAGGCCTGCCAGGCCGGCACCAGGCCGGCAAGCACGCTGGCCAGGATCGCCAGGGCGAACGTGGCCAGCAGCATCAGCGGATCCAGGTGCACCAGGTCGGCGTAGCTCACCGGCTGCTGGCGCACCGCCCACAGGCCCAATTGCGCCAGGCCCAGGCCGAGCACGCCGCCGGCCAGGCCGACGGTGCCGGCCTCCACCAGGCATTGCGCGAAGATCGCGCGACGCGAAGCGCCGAGCGCGCGGCGAACCCCGATTTCGTTCGCACGGCGCAGGAACTTGGCCAGCAGCAGGCCGACGGTGTTGAGCAGGCACACCAGCAGGAAACCGAACGCCAGCCACACCTGCAGGCGCACGTCGCCAGGCACGACCCGCTTGTAGTCCAGCCATTCCATCAGCCCGCGCAGGCGCACGTTGGTGGGGCGCTGGTAGCGGCCGGCCGCACGCTGCTGGTCGGAATAGTTGCCCAGGTACTGGCGATAGGCGGCGACCTTTTCCGGGCTGCCGAGCTCGACCCAGTACTGCAGCCAGGTGCAGGGCGCGTTGACGCCGGTCTCGCCTTCGGGATCGTCGCTGTCGTTGCTGTCCCAGCAGTTCATGCTGCCGTTGCGGTCCAGCTTGAGGTCGCGCGAGGTCGAGAACGGCACGTAGGCCTGCTCGGCCTCGCCGTAGCGGTCGGAATTGAGGTCGTAGAACTTCGGCGTCGGCCGCCAGTCGTCGAGCACGCCGACCACGCGGAAGTCGTTCTGGCTCATGCGCACGGTCCTGCCGACGCTGTCGGCGCCGCCGAACAGCTTGTCGTTGAGCTTCTTCGCCAGCACCACCACCCGGTCGCGACGCGTGTCCTCGGTGGCGCTCCAGCCGTTGCCGTACAGGAACGGCGTGGCGAACATCGGGAAGAAGTCCGACGTGGTGTAGCGGGCGTCGACGTAGAACGGGTCCAGCCCCTGCCTCTGCGGTTCGATGCCGACGCTGCCGCCGGTCATCAGCGCCTGGCGGTCGCCGCGCTTCTGCCGCAGCAGTTCCTCGGCGTCGAAGCGGGTCATCTGCTCCTCGGGTTCCTCGCCGGCGGTGTAGCCGTCCATCGTCGCCGGGTCGAGCTGCGGGTAGAACAGGGTCGCGCTCTTCTGCGGCAGCGGATCGCCGGAAAGCACGTGGAATACCCTCAGCGTGGTCATGCTGGCGCCGATGCCGAGCGCGATGGCGAGCACCATCAATGCCGTCAGCGCCTTGTTGCGGCGGAAGCTGCGCAAGGCGAGGTCGAAGTAGTAGGCGAACATCGTCCGGTCTCCTCAGCCCTGCGCTTCGGCCAGCGACGCCGAGGCCAGGCGCGACAGGCTCGGCTCCACGCTCAGGTCGGTGGCCATGCCGTCGACGATGTGCACGTTGCGCTGCGCACGCGCGGCCAGCTCCGGATCGTGGGTCACCATCACGATGGTGGTGCCCTTGGCGTTGATGTCCTCCAGCAGCTCCAGCACCCCGCGCGCCATCTGCGAATCGAGGTTGCCGGTGGGCTCGTCGGCGAGCAGCAATCGCGGGCTGCCGGCGAGCGCGCGCGCGATCGCGGCACGCTGCTGCTGGCCACCCGACAATTCGGCCGGGAAATGCTTCATTCTCGAGGCCAGGCCGACCTGGCCCAGCGCCTCCTCGATCCGGCGCTTGCGCTCGGCGCCGGCCATGCCGCGATAGCGCAACGGCACGTCGCAGTTGTCGAACAGGTTCAGGTCCGGGATCAGGTTGAAGCTCTGGAAGATGAAGCCGATCTTGTGGTTGCGCAGCTTGCTGCGGGCATCGTCGGAAAGCCCGCGCACGTCGACGCCGTCCAGCAGGTACTCGCCGCCGGTGAAGGCCTCGAGCAGGCCGGCGATGTTGAGGAAGGTGGTCTTGCCCGAGCCCGACGGCCCGGTGACGGCGACGAACTCGCCCTCGCGCACGTGCAGGTCGAGCGCGCGCAGCGCGTGGGTCTCGACGAGTTCGGTGCGGTAGACCTTGCTGACCTGGCGCATCTCGAGCATGTTGCGTCTCCTGTAGAGCCGACCCAGGGTCGGCTGTGGGGTTAATTGATGACCACGCGCTCGGCGTCGCCGAACTGGTCGCTGCCGGACACCACGATGCGGTCGCCTTCCTTGACGCCGTCGAGGATCTCGACCGCGCCCAGGCTGCTGGCGCCGGTGCGGATCGGGCGCTTGACCGCGCTGTCGCCGTCCATGACGTAGGCGCTGTCGCCGCCGCCCTGTTCCAGGAACGGGCCGCGGTCGACCATCAGCACGTTGCGGCGGGTGTCGAGCAGGATCCGCGCCGACAACCGCTGGTTCTGCCGCAGCCCCGGCGGCTGCCTGTCCTTGAAACGCAGGCGCGCGGTGACTTCACCGTTGACCACTTCCGGCGACACCGCCGAGACTTCGCCCGGGAACGGCGCGCCGGCGCCGCTGGTGAGCTGCGCCGGCATGCCGATGCCGAGGTCGCGGGCGAAGCTCTCCGGCACCTTGATCTCGACCTCGAACCTGGTCAGGTCGACCACGCCCAGCACCGGCGCGTTGAGTGCGACGTTGGCGCGCTGCGCGACCTGCACCTGGCCGACCTGGCCGTCGAACGGCGCGCGCAGCGTCAGCGCATCGACCTGGCGCTGCAGTTCGGCCACCACTTCGCGCTGGCGGGCGGCCAGCAGCTTCTTGTTGCGGATGTCGAGGCCGGCGCCGCGGTCCTGCAGGCCGGAATCCTGCTGCGCATGCTGCAGGCCGATGTCGGCGCTCTGCAGCGCGTCCTGGGCACGGGCGACATCGATCTGGGCGACCGCGCCGCCCTCGTACGCGCGGGTGTTGCGCTCGAGGTCGCGCACGGCGGCCTGGCGCTCGATCCGGGCCTGGTCCAGCAGCTTGCGCGCGTTGGAGCGCGCCAGTTGCGCGTCGAGCGCGGCGCGGCTGGCTTCTGCCTCGACGCTGGCCAGCGTCGCCTCTTCCTGCGCGAGCCGGCTGCGCAGTTCGGGGCTGTCGATTTCGGCCAGCGCCTGGCCCTGCTTCACCACGTCGCCGGCCACCACGTGCAGGGTGACCGTGCCCGCGGCGATCGCGTAGAGGGTCGGGCTGTTGGCGGCGATCACCCGGCCCTCGGCCGAAATGTCGCGCACCAGGTCGCCGCGCTCCACCTCGGCGATGCGCACGCGCGAAGCGTCGAAGGAGCGGCTGCCCGAGGCCCAGCCGGACACCAGCCAGGCGGCCAGCAGCAGCACGATCGCCGCGGCACCACCGGCCACCAGGTACTGGCGGTGCTTGCGCGACTGCTGGCTGGCCGGGGTGGCGACCGGGCGGTCCTGGGCGGAGGTGTCGCGGATGCTCATGCGTCTGGCTTGGCCTGTCGGGATCCTGCCCCTGTCCCAAGCAGGATGCGTGCCAAGCGCAAAACGTTGCCGCGACTCGGAAAAAGTCCCGTCCATGGTGTCCGCGCGGACGCCGGACACGTCCGCCGGACACCGCCGCGACGGGCGAGCGTTTACACTGGCGCATCCCCCCGGAGAGCCCTGTCCCATGTGCGGAATCGTCGGCGCGATCGCGGATCGCGATGTGGTCCCGGTCCTGATCGAGGGGCTGAAGCGGCTGGAATACCGGGGCTACGATTCAGCCGGCATCGCCGTGATCGACGCCGATCGCGTGCGACGCGTGCGCCGCACCGGGCGGGTGGCCGGGATGGAGGCCGCCGCCGCGGCCGAGCACTTCCATGCATCGCTGGGCATCGGCCACACCCGCTGGGCGACCCACGGCGGCGTCACCGAGGACAACGCGCACCCGCACATCAGCCACGGCGAGATCGCGCTGGTGCACAACGGCATCATCGAGAACCATGAAGCCCAGCGCGAGCGCCTGCGCAAGCTCGGCTACGCGTTCGAGTCGCAGACCGACACCGAGGTGATCGCCCACCTGATCCACCATTACCGCAGCCAGGGCCTGCCGCTGCTGCAGGCACTGCAGAAGACGGTGCGCGAACTGCACGGCGCCTACGCGCTGGCGGTGATCGACAAGCGCGACCCCGGCCGCCTGGTCGTCGCACGCATGGGTTGCCCGCTGCTGCTGGGCCTGGGCGAAGGCGAGAACTTCGTCGCCTCCGACGTGTCGGCGATCGTGTCCTCGACCCGGCGCGTGATCTTCCTCGAGGAAGGCGACACCGCGGAGCTGACCCGCGACGGCATCACGGTCTACGACACCGAGGGCAACCCGGCGGCGCGCGAGGTCCACGTTTCCGACGTGTCGCTCGCCTCGCTGGAGCTGGGCCCGTACCGGCATTTCATGCAGAAGGAGATCCACGAGCAGCCGCGTGCGATCGCCGACACCATCGAGGCCCTGATCGACAACAAGGCGTTCGGGCCGGAACTGTTCGGCGCCGATGCGGCGGCTGCGTTCGACGGCATCGAGGCGGTGCAGATCCTCGCCTGCGGCACCAGCTACTACGCCGGCCTGACCGCGCGTTACTGGATCGAGGCGCTGGCCGGGATTCCGTGCGCGGTCGACATCGCCAGCGAGTACCGCTATCGCAGCGTGGTGCCCAACCCGCGCCAGTTGATCGTCACCATTTCCCAGTCCGGCGAGACCCTGGACACGATGGAGGCGCTGAAGTACGCGAAGTCGCTCGGGCAGGAACGCACGCTGTCGATCTGCAACGTGCCCGAGAGTGCGATCCCGCGCGCCAGCAAGTTGGTGTATTTCACCCGCGCCGGGGCCGAAATCGGCGTTGCTTCGACCAAGGCCTTCACCACCCAGCTGGTGGCGCTGTTCACTCTGGCGGTCACGCTGGCCAAGCTGCGGGGCCGGATCGACGGCGCCAAAGAGGCGGAGTTGCTGGAGGCGATGCGCCACCTGCCCGGCAGCGTGCAGCACGCGCTCAACCTGGAACCGCAGATCATCACCTGGGCCGAGCGCTTCGCGCCGAAGGAACACGCGCTGTTCCTCGGCCGCGGGGTGCACTATCCGATCGCGCTGGAAGGCGCGTTGAAGCTCAAGGAAATCTCGTACATCCACGCCGAGGCCTATCCGGCGGGCGAACTCAAGCACGGGCCGCTGGCGCTGGTCGACAGCGAGATGCCGGTGGTGGTGATCGCCCCCAACGACAGCCTGCTGGAAAAGGTGAAGTCGAACATCCAGGAAGTGCGCGCGCGCGGCGGCGAGATGTTCGTGTTCGCCGATGCCGACAGCCAGTTCGGCGCCTCCGAGCAGGTGCACGTGATCCGCACCCCGCGCCACGTCGGTATCCTCTCGCCGATCGTGCACGCGATCCCGGTGCAGCTGCTGGCCTACCACGCCGCGCTGGCGCGCGGCACCGACGTCGACAAGCCGCGCAACCTGGCCAAGTCCGTCACCGTCGAATAACCGTGTAGGAGCGGCATAAGCAGCGATCCCGAAAGCCGGACTCCCCTGCGGGGGCCGCCGCGAGGCCGTGCCCTGCAAGACGGAGCACGCCGTGAATACGTCCCTGTAGGCTCTGCTGCGGCATCCATGCCGCAGAAGGCCCCGTCTTGCAGGACACGGCCTCACGACGTCCTTCGGCATGTGAGTTGGCAGCTCTCCGGGTTCAGGAGGCGGAGATACGCGCTGGT
>JAKFCN010000078.1:0-18312 GCA_036676625.1 Lysobacter sp.
GACGTCTGCCACGGCAAGCGCTACAACCGCGAGACGCTGGAGATCCTGTACAAGGGCTTCAGCATCCACGACGTGCTGGAGATGACGGTCGAGGACGCGCTGAAGCTGTTCGAGCCGGTGCCGGCACTGGCGCGCAAGCTGGAAACGCTGGTCGACGTGGGCCTGAGCTACATCAAGCTCGGGCAGAGCGCGACCACCCTGTCCGGCGGCGAGGCGCAGCGGGTCAAGCTGTCGAAGGAGCTGTCGCGCCGCGACACCGGGCGCACCCTGTACATCCTCGACGAGCCGACCACCGGCCTGCACTTCCACGACATCGAGCACCTGCTCGCGGTGCTGCACAAGCTGCGCGACGACGGCAACACCATCGTGGTGATCGAGCACAACCTGGACGTGATCAAGACCGCCGACTGGGTCGTCGACCTCGGCCCAGAGGGCGGCCATCGCGGCGGCATGATCATCGCCCAGGGCACGCCGGAACAGCTGGCGAAGATGCCGCAGTCCTACACCGGCCAGTTCCTCGCCCGCACCCTGGGGCTGGAGAACGGCAAGGCCTCGAAAAGGAAATCCGCGGCATGAGCGACGACACGCTGATTAACGGCATGCTGATCGACGGCGGCCATCGGCAACCGCTGTTCCGCCACCCGGTCTCGCCGCGCTGGCGCGACCTGGATGCGTTCAACCACGTCAACAATTCGAACTTCCTCACCTACCTGGAGGAGGCGCGCATCCGCTGGTTCATGGGCCTGGACCGGCCCTGGGTGACGGATGCGATCGCGCCGCTGCTGGCGGCGGTGCAGATCAACTACCGGCTGCCGATCCCGTATCCGTCCGAGATCGTGGTCGAGCTGTTCGCCGACCGCGTCGGCAGCACCAGCGTCACCGTCGGCCATCGCGTGGTCTCGGCCGACGGCAAGTCGCTGCATGCGGACGGCCACGTGGTGATGGTCTGGATCGATCGCGCCAGCGGCAAGCCGGTGGCGTTGCCCGAGGTCGTGCGCGAGGTCGCCGCCGGCATCATGTAGAGCCGAGCATGGCTCGGCTCTACCGGGTTGCGCGTACCTCGAACTCGCCGCGCAGCCTGCGGCCGTCCTGCAGCAGGAACTCGATCGTCACCTTCCGGCCCGCCTGCAGCGGCGTGCGCGGCTGCATCAGCATCAGGTGGGAACCGCCCGGCTCCAGGATCGCGCTGCCGCCGGCGGGAATCCGCAACGCGGGGGTGGCGCGCATGCGGCTGATGCCGCCCTCGACCCGGGTCTCGTGCAGGCTGGTGTCGGCGAAGGCCGCGCTGTCCGCGGAAACGATGGTCGCCGGCTCCCGGCAACGATTCTCGATCCGGGCATAGCCCGCCATCATCGGCAGGTTCACGGGCGGCATCCGGATCCAGCCGTCGTGCACTTGCGGCAGGCAGCCGGTGGCGGATGCCGGCAGCGATGCCGCGAGCAGGAGCGACGCGAGCAAGAGCGGGAGTGCTGCAATGCGGATCATGCGCATAATTGTAATCCCCCACCCTGCACGGAGTGACCATGGCAGCTCTCGGGACGACGGCCCTCGTCGAAACCATCGATCACGGCACGGTGCGCGAATTGCGCCTGGCCCGGCCACCGGTCAATGCGCTGGATCCGCGCCTGTGCGGCGGGATCGCGGCTGCGGTCGCTGCCGCGGCCGGCGACGGCGTGCAGGGGCTGGTGCTTTCCGGTGGCCCCAAGGTGTTCTCCGCCGGGCTGGACGTGCCGTACCTGGTGTCGCTGGGCGGCGATCGCGGCGCGTTGCGCGCGGCCTGGGAAGCGTTCTTCGAGGCGGCACGCGCGCTGGCCGGGGCCCCGTTCCCGGTGGCGGCCGCGATCGCCGGCCATGCGCCCGCCGGCGGCTGCGTGCTCGCGCTGTGCTGCGACTACCGGGTGATGGCGAGCGGGCCGTTCGCGATCGGCCTCAACGAAACCCAGGTCGGGCTGGTCGCGCCGGAAGGCATCCAGCACCTGATGCGCCGTGTCGTCGGGCCGTACCGCGCCGAACGCCTGCTGGTTGCGGGCGAACTGGTGCAGGCCGAAGCCGCCCTGGCGATGGGCCTGGTCGACGAACTGGTCGATATCGACAGCGTCGCCGTGCGCGCACGGGTGTGGCTGGAGCAGCTGCTGGCGTTGCCGCGGCAACCGATGCTGGAGACGCGCCGGATCGCGCGCGCAGACCTGGTGGCGGCGCTGCAACCGGAACGGATCCAGCTCGACCGCTTCGTCGACGCCTGGTACTCCGACGACACCCAGGGCGCGCTGCGCGCTCTGATGGCGAAGCTTGGAAAATAAGCCGTCAATCTCCCACGGCGATCGGGCGCGACGGATCGGAGATCCATCCGCTCCAGGATCCGGTGAACAGGTTCGCGCCGTGCAGGCCGGCGTGCTCCATCGCCAGCAGCAGGTGGCAGGCCGTGACGCCGCTGCCGCACATCGCGATCGTGCGCGACGGTTCGCGGCCATCCATCGCTTCGCGGAATTCGCGCGCCAGCAGTTCGGCGGGCTTGAAGCGCCCGTCGACGAGATCGTCGGCAAAGGGGCGGTTGCGCGCGCCCGGCACATGCCCGGCGACCCGGTCCAGCGGCTCGACCTCACCACGGAAGCGCGCGCCCGCGCGCGCATCCAGCAGCACGTCGCCCGCATCCAGCCGTTCCTGCACCTGGCCCGCGTCGAGCAGGCGGGAGGCATCGAAGCGCGCTTCGTAGCGTGCCGGTCGCGGCGAAGGAACGGCGGTGTCGAGCGGCAGTCCCAGTGCCTTCCAGCGCGCCAGTCCACCGTCCAGCACGGCAACGTTTGCATGGCCGAGCGTCCGCAGCATGAACCAGAAGCGCGCGGCGAGCGATCCGTCGCCGTCATCGTAGGCAACGACCCGGGTCTGCGGCGCGATGCCCCAGGCACCGAGCCGCGCGGTGAAATCTTCCGCGTCGGGCCAGGGATGCCTGCCCTGCCCCTGCCTGCGATGGTCGGAGAGGTCGCGGTCCAGGTGCGCGTAGACCGCTCCGGGGATGTGCGCCTCGCGATATGCGCGCTCACCCGCGTCGGTGTCGGCGAGCGAGAAGCGGCAATCCACGATCGCCAGGCCATCGCGGCCCAGCGCCGCGGACAGCGTTTCCGCCTGCACCACTGTCGTCCATCCCGTCATCGCACACCCTCCAGTCGTTGCCGCAGGTTGAGCAGGATCGACGCGGTCGCGCCCCAGATGCGCCGTGCCGGCATGCCGCGGTCGGCGAATTCGAGCACCGTGCGCGGGCGCCCGCGCCAGTCCAGTTCCACCCTGTGCAGATTGGGGGCATGCATCAGGAAATCCAGCGGCACCTCGAATACCTCGGCCACCTCGCGTGGATCCGGGTGCGGCCGGTAACCCGGCGACACCGCGGCCACCAGCGGCAGCACGGTGAAGCCGGTCACGGTCGCCAGTGGGTCCAGCCAGCCGATCGGCGCCAGGTCCGAGGCCGGGAGCCCGATTTCCTCGCCGGTTTCGCGGATCGCCGCCGCGCTCGCGTCGACATCGCCGGCTTCGATCCGCCCGCCGGGGAAGGCGACCTGGCCGGCATGGTGGCGCAGGGCATCGGTGCGCCGGGTCAGCAGCACCTGGATCCCGCTGTCGCGCGGCACCAGTCCCACCAGCACCGCCGCAGGAATCGCCGCGGCGTCCGGCAACAGGCCGGCGACTTCGTCCAGGTTCCACGCCGGACCCCGCGGTATCGCCGCAAGCGGATGCAGGGCGGCATCCAGGCCACGCAGGACAATGGGCAGCCGGCTCACGCCGGGTCGCCGGCCTCGCGCGCCGCGAGGCTCTCCATCACCCGCAGCCGCGCCTCGTCGTCCATCAGCGTCCACGCCGCGATCTCCGCGGAGGTGCGGCGGCAACCGATGCACAGTCCGGCGTCGTCGAGGCTGCAGATACCGGTACAGGGGCTGAGGATCGGGCGGAAAACAGGGAAATTCGATGCTTGCACGGCGTTGAATATAGCAACGCCGGCACGAGGCCGGCGTTGCAGTCGTCGCGGATGACGGGTCGCTTACTTGACGCTGACCACCTTCACCTCGAACATCACGGCCACGTTCGGCGGGAACGGGCTGCGCGGGTCGTTGCCGAAGGCCTTCTCGGGCGGGAGGACGATTTCCCACTTGGAGCCCTGCGGCATCATCGCCAGCACCTCGCGGATCGCCGGCATCTCGATCTCGCTGACCTTGGTGGCCGGCATCTTCTGCGCCGGCTGCACCGGGTTCGGCTGCTGGCCCCACGGGTACGGACCGGCCACTTCCAGTTCCACCATGCTCGCCGGGGTCGGCCTGGCGCCGTTGCCGGCCTGGATGACCCGGTACTGCACGCCGTCGGCCAGCGTCTTCACGCCCGCCTTGGCCTTGTTCTGGGCCAGGAAGCCGGTGCTGCGGGTCTTGTTTTCCGCCGCGGCCTTGTCGAACGCCGCCTTGGCCTTGGCCTGCAGGCGCTTCTGCATGTCCTGGTAGGCGCTGCGCATGTCGTCGACCGGCACCGCGGGCTCCTTCTTCGCGTAGCCGTCCTGCAGGGCCTTGGTGATGGTGTTGAGGTCGAGCGCCTCGCCACTTTCGATCGCCTCGCGGCCGAGCTGGTAACCCAGCGCGTAGCTGAGCTTGCCCTTTGCGGAGGAGGTGTCCTGCGCACTGGCCAGGCCGGCGGTCAGGGTCAGGGCCGCCAGGCTGGCGGCGGCGAGCAAACGCAACTTCATTCGGGGGAATCTCCGGTTGTGGGCCCGCGGCCATCGCTGCATGGGCGCGCTAGGATAGCGGCCGCAGGGCTTAACTGCCACTGACGACCCACCTCCGACCAGCGCCGTGCCGCCAAGTTCCGCGGCCCCGGCCATTTTCCGCGAGATTGTCGACTCCATGACCGAACCAGTGCTCCTGAGCAGCGACCGCGGCGCGGTCCGCGTCCTCACCATCAACCGTCCGGACAAGCTGAACGCGCTCGATGCCGCCACCCTGGACGCGTTGCATGCGGCCTTCATCCAGGCGGCCGGGGAGCCGGCGGTGCGGGCGGTGGTCCTCACCGGTGCCGGCCCGAAGGCCTTCGTCGCCGGTGCCGACATCGCCCAGATGAACACCTTCACCCCGGTCCAGGGCCGTGACTTCGCCCTGCGCGGCCAGCGCATGATGCGTGCGGTCGAGACCCTGCCCAAGCCGGTGATCGCGATGGTCAACGGCTTCGCCCTGGGCGGCGGACTGGAACTGGCGATGTGCTGCCACCTGCGGATCGCCGCCGACACCGCCAAGGTCGGGCAGCCGGAAGTGAACCTCGGCCTGATCCCCGGCTTCGGCGGCAGCCAGCGGCTGCTGCGCCTGGCCGGGCGCGCGGCGACGATCGAGCTGTGCCTGACCGGTGCGCCGGTCGACGCGGCGCGCGCGCTGCAGTTGGGCATCGTCAACCGGGTGGTGCCGGCCTCCGAACTCGAAACGCAGACGATGGCGCTGGCGGAACAACTGGCGGCATCGGCGCCGCTGGCGTTGCGCGGGGTGCTCGACTGCGTCAACTACGGCGGCGAATGCGGGATCGAGGAAGGCCTGGCGTACGAAGCCGCGCAGTTCGGGTTGATGTTCGCGACCGAGGACATGCGCGAGGGGACCCAGGCGTTCCTGGAGCGCCGCAAGCCGGCATTCGCCGGCCGCTGAGGGCAGCCGGCGTGATTCCCTGCCCTGCCTGCGGCTGCGCCGCCCGCGACGGCACGCACGTGCACGCGCTGGTCGCGGCCCTGTGCGAGGACGACGCCGACCGCGCGCTGGAACTGGGGCTGCTCGATCCATCCCTCGCCTGCGCCGCCTGCGGCGACGCGTGTCGCGCCCTGCGGGAAACGGCGCGTGCGCAACGCGCAAGCGCACTGGCCGCACGCGAGCGCTTCCGCGCGCGCAACGCGCGGCTGCAGCACCGGCAACAGGAGCGGGATGCGCGGCGCAAGCCGGTCGCGGTGGCGACCACGGCGCCGGCCTTGCCGCCGGCCGCCGCCGCCGCACTCGCGCGGGCCAAGGCCAAAGCCGCGGAGCGCGGGCCGCGATGAAAGCGGATGACGTGCGCGAACTGTTCTCGCGCCTGGCCGAGCTCGACCCGGAACCGAAGACCGAACTCGCCTATTCGACACCGTTCGAACTGCTGGTCGCGGTGATCCTGTCGGCGCAGGCCACCGATGTCGGCGTCAACAAGGCCACCAAGCGGCTGTTCCCGGTCGCCAGCACACCGTCGGCGATCCTCGCGCTCGGCGAGGACGGCCTGAAGCGCTACATCTCCAGCATCGGCCTGTACAACGCGAAGGCCGCGAATGTCGTCGCCATGTGCCGGCAGCTGCTCGAACTGCACGACGGCCAGGTACCGCGCACCCGCGAGGCGCTGGAGGCGCTGCCGGGGGTCGGCCGCAAGACCGCCAACGTCGTGCTCAACACCGCGTTCGGCGAGCCGACCATCGCGGTCGACACCCACATCTTCCGGGTCGCCAACCGCACCGGGCTGGCACCGGGCAAAACCGTGCGCCAGGTCGAGGACCGGCTGCTCCAGGTGGTGCCGCCGGAATACCGCCAGGGCGCGCACCACTGGCTGATCCTGCACGGTCGTTACACCTGCAGGGCGCGCCGGCCGGAGTGCTGGCGCTGTCCGATCCGCGACCTCTGTCGTTTCCCTGACAAGACCCTGTCACGGTAACGAAATATTCACGACCTACGCTGCGCGGCGTTCCCTCCTCAATGCCAGGCGCCCATGAAACTCTCTCCCAGCCTCCTCAGTATCGCCCTGTTCGCCGCGCTCGCCGCTCCTGCCGCGCATGCCGAGATCCTGATCGACAACATCGCCGGTTCCGAGGTCAGCTTCGAAGGCCTGCTGCAGACCGATGGCTACTGGTACGACAGCGACTTCGCCAACCTCGACGCCGATGCCGGCGACGGCACCGACACCGACTTCGGGCTGCGCCGCGCCGAGCTGGTGTTCAAGGGCAAGGGCCCGGGCAACTTCGAGTGGTCGGTCGGCTACGACGCGTCCGGCGACGGCAAGTTCCTCGACACCTTCGCCAAGTACAAGCTCGGCGGCAACAGCAACCGCTACCTGCAGGTCGGCCAGTTCAAGCAGCCCAACAGCCTCGAAGAGCTGTCCTCGACCAAGAACAACGACTTCGTCTCCAAGGCGATGATCACCAACACCTTCGCCGTCGCGCGCCGGCTGGGCGTGGGCGCCGGCATCGGCGACAAGGACTGGGGCGTCACCGCCAGCCTGTTCGGCCGCGAGCTGACCCGCAACCGCGCCCACGGCAGCGGCTTCGGCGCGCGCGGATACTGGGCGCCGATCAACGAGAAGGGCAACCTCCTGCACCTGGGCCTGTCGTACGCCGACTACGACACCGACGCCGACACCCTGCGCCTGCGCGTGCGCCCGGACGCGGACCTGTCCAACCGGCTGATCGACACCGGCAACCTCACCGATACCGACCGCATCTCCACCACGGGCGTGGAAGGCATGTGGGTGCAGGGGCCGGTGAAGGTCCAGGCCGAGTACATGTCGTCGAAGGTATCGCGCTACCGCACCGGCTCCAGCGACTTCACCGGCACCGGCGGCTATGTCAGCGGCCTGTGGAACATCACCGGCGAGACCTGGGGTTACAAGGGCGGTACGTCGAGCACGCCGCTGCCGGACAACCCCGCTGCCGGCATGTGGCAGGCGGGACTGCGCTACGACACGATGGACCTGGACGACAGCGGCGTCCTCGGCGGCAAGATGGACACGATCACCGCCGGCGTGAACTGGTACTGGCGCTCGAACTTCAAGTTCATGCTGAACTACGTGAAGGTGAGCAGCGACCGCCGCGGCATCAGCGACGACCCCGGCATCATCGAAGCGCGCGCGCAATTCTACTGGTAGTTCAAGCGTCCCTTGGCAGCACCGTCAGCACCCGCTGCACGAACAGGTGCAACTCGTCCATGTAGTTGCGCAGGAACTGTTCGGTCGACGGGTTGGTGACGGTGCCGTCGTCGGTGATGAGCCCGGGGCTGAACTGGATGTACGCCTCCAGCGTGTTCATCAGCGGCGAGTTGCAGAAGCACAGCACGCTGCGCAGCTGCTGCTGCGCGACCGCGGTACCGATCGCGCCCGGCGAGGTGCCGATCACCCCCGACGGCTTGCGCGCGAAGGAGTTCTGTCCCCACGGGCGGCTCGCCCAGTCGATCGCGTTCTTCAACCCGCCCGGGATCGAGCGGTTGTACTCCGGGGTGACGAACAGGATCCCGTCGACATCGGCGATCGCCTGCTTGAAGGCACGCGCCACCGGCGGATAGTCCGCGTCGTAGTCGTAGCTGTACAGCGGCAGGTCCCCGATCGGGATCTCGACCAGCTCCAGATGTTCCGGCGCCAGGCGCACCAGCGCCCTGGACAGCAGGCGATTGATGGAGCCCTTGGCGAGGCTGCCGACGAAATACCCGACTTTGTAGGTGGTCATGCGTGCTCCTTGCACCGGCAGGAAGCGACAGCATGGCCCGGCCCGGCGTTAGCGGCGGATGAAGCCCCCCCCGGGCGCGCCCTCGCCTGTCATCGCACTGCCATCCAGCCGACATGTCGCGGTCACCGCGGTGCGCTGCAATGCGTGCATCCCATCCCGGAGTCCACCGTGCCCAAGTCCTCCCAGTTCCGCGTTGCAGCCCTCGCCCTCGCCCTCGCGCTCGGCTTCGCCGCCAACGCACAAGCCGCCGACGTCACCGGCGCCGGCGCCTCCTTCATCTACCCGGTCATGTCCAAGTGGTCGGCGGATTACGCCAAGGCGTCCGGCAAGCAGGTCAACTACCAGTCGATCGGTTCCGGCGGCGGCATCGCCCAGATCAAGGCCGGCACCGTCGACTTCGGTTCCTCCGACGCGCCGCTCACGCCGGAAGACCTGGAGAAGGCCGGGCTGGCGCAGTTCCCGTCGGTGATCGGCGGCGTGGTGCCGGTGATCAACGTCCCGGGCGTCGCGTCCGGTGCGCTCAAGCTCGACGGCGAACTGCTGGCCGACATCTTCCTCGGCAAGGTCAAGCAGTGGGACGATCCGCGCATCGTCGCCCTCAACGGCGGCGTCAAGCTGCCGTCGAAGAAGATCACCGTGGTCCACCGCTCCGACGGTTCGGGCACCACCTTCAACTTCGTCAACTACCTGTCCAAGGTGAGCGGCGACTGGAAGGCCAGGGTCGGCGAAGGCACTTCGGTCAAGTGGCCGACCGGGATCGGCGGCAAGGGCAACGAGGGCGTGGCCGCGTACGTCAAGCAGATCAATGGCGGCATCGGCTATGTCGAGCTGTCCTACGCGCTGCAGAACAGGATGGCCTATGCGCGCCTGAAGAACGCGGCCGGCAACTTCGTGCTGCCGTCCGACGAGACCTTCTCGGCCGCCGCCGCCAGCGCCGACTGGAAGGACGCCAAGGACTTCTACCTGGTGATGACCAACGCTCCGGGCGCCGACGCCTGGCCGATCACCGCGACCAACTTCATCCTGATGTACAAGCAGCCGAAGAACGCGGCCACCGCCAGGCAGGCCAAGGCGTTCTTCGCGTGGGTCTACGCCAACGGCGACGCCCAGGCCAAGGCCCTGGACTACGTGCCGCTGCCGGACGTGCTGGTGCAGCAGATCGAGGGTTACTGGGCGCAGAACATGGCCTATTGAGGCACGGTCTTCCGGGACCGGAAGCTTCCACCCCCATGGAAGAGTGCTTGCGCGGGCTTCGGCCCGCGTTTTTTTGCGGCGGCGCCCAGGCTGTCATCCGCATGTCACAAAAACATCATTTCATGGGCACCATGAAAACCACCCTCCGGATCGCCTCCACCGCCCTTGCCGTCGCGCTCGCGCTCGCCGCCTGCAAGCCCTCAGACAATGCCGCCGGGAATTCCCCCACGGCCTCGGCGCCCGGAACGGGCGACCGCATCGCCGC
The DNA here is from genome assembly GCA_036676625.1 of Lysobacter sp. Taxonomy (GTDB): domain Bacteria; phylum Pseudomonadota; class Gammaproteobacteria; order Xanthomonadales; family Xanthomonadaceae; genus Cognatiluteimonas. Next base: position 9,918 of record JAKFCN010000078.1, read on the forward strand.
CGAGATCACCGGCGCCGGCGCCACCTTCATCTACCCGCTGCTGTCGAAGTGGTCGGACGACTACAACAAGGCCACCGGCCACAAGATCAACTACCAGTCGATCGGCTCGGGTGGCGGCATCGCCCAGATCAAGGCCGGCACCGTCGACTTCGGCTCCACCGACAAGCCACTGTCCAGCGATGAGCTCGCGGCCGCCGGCCTGGGCCAGTTCCCGTCCGCGATCGGCGGCGTGGTTCCGGTGGTCAACCTGGAAGGCATCACCGGCGGCAAGCTGCGCCTGACCGGCCCGCTGCTGGCCGACATCTTCCTCGGCAAGGTCACCGTCTGGAACGATCCCGCCATCGCCACGCTGAACCCGGGCGTCGCGCTGCCGTCGTCGAAGATCAACGTCGTGCACCGCTCCGACGGCTCCGGCACCACCTACAACTTCGTCAACTACCTGTCCAAGGTCAGCCCGCAGTGGAAGGACACGGTCGGCGAAGGCACCTCGGTCGAATGGCCGGGCGGCATCGGCGGCAAGGGCAACGAGGGCGTGGCTGCGTACGTCAAGCAGATCAAGGGCTCGATCGGCTACGTCGAACTGGCGTACGCCTCGCAGAACGGCATGTCGCACGTACAGATGCAGAACGCCGCAGGCACCTGGGTGCAGCCGGAGGCGAAGAGTTTCCAGGCCGCCGCCGCGACCGCCGACTGGGCCGAAGCCAGGGACTTCAGCCTGGTGATCACCAACGCGCCCGGCGCCGACGCCTGGCCGATCACCGCGACCAACTTCATCCTGATGTACAAGCAGCCGAAGGATCCGCAGCGCTCGGCCGATACCCTCGCCTTCTTCAAGTGGTCGCTCGAGAACGGCCAGCCGCAGGCGCAGGCGCTGGACTACGTGCCGCTGCCCCCGGCGCTGGTGCAGCAGGTCGAGGCGTACTGGGCGAGCGAGTTCAAGGTGGGCACGCCCAAGTGAGCGAACGCGGCGACGCCATCGCCGACCGCGGTTTCCGCTGGCTGGTCACCGGCGCCGGCGTGCTGGTGCTGCTGGCCCTGGGGGCGGCCGCGCTGTCGATGCTGTGGGGCGGGCGCGAGGCGTTCGCCAGGTTCGGTATCGGCTTCCTCTGGTCCAGCACCTGGGATCCGGTCGGCCAGCAGTTCGGCGCGCTGGTGCCGATCTACGGCACCGTGGTCACCGCGGTGATCGCGATGATCATCGCGGTGCCGGTGAGCTTCGGCATCGCGATGTTCCTGACCGAGATCGCGCCGAAGTGGATGCGCGGCACGGTGGGCGCCGCGATCGAGCTGCTCGCCGGCATTCCGTCGATCATCTACGGCATGTGGGGCCTGTTCGTGCTGGTGCCGGTGCTGGCCGAGCACGTCTATCCGTGGATCGACGCGCACATGGGCCAGTGGCCGGTCATCGGTGCCCTGTTCTCCGGCCCGCCATTGGGCCTGGGCATGCTCACCGCCGGCCTGGTACTGGCGATCATGGTGATCCCGTTCATCGCTTCGGTGATGCGCGAAGTATTCCTGACCGTACCGGGCCGGCTGAAGGAATCGGCCTACGCGCTGGGGTCCACCCGCTGGGAAGTGGTGTGGGACGTGGTCCTGCCCTACACCCGCTCTGCAGTGATCGGCGGCGTGTTCCTCGGCCTGGGCCGCGCGCTGGGCGAGACCATGGCGGTGACCTTCGTGCTCGGCAACGCGCATGAGCTGGTCGCCTCGCTGCTGATGCCGGGCAATTCGATCGCCGCGACCATCGCCAACGAGTTCGCCGAGGCCGACTCGGAGATGTACCGTTCCTCGCTGATCGCGCTGGGCTTCGTGCTGTTCCTGGTCACTTTCGTGGTGCTGTCGCTGGCACGCTTGATGCTGCGGCAGCTGGCGAAGCGGGAGGGCCGCTGACATGGGCCTGCCGCACATGGGGATGTCGCTGTACGCCACCCGCCGTGCCAGGAACCTGGTGGCCCAGCTGCTTGCGATCCTGGCCACCGTGTTCGGGCTGTTCTGGCTGGTCTGGATCATGTGGACCACCCTGCGCAACGGCATCGCCTCGCTCGACCTGGCGCTGTTCACCCGGATGACGCCGCCGCCCGGCGAGGATGGCGGCCTGCTCAATGCGTTCTTCGGCAGCGCGCTGATGAGCCTGCTCGGGATCCTGATCGGTGCACCGGTCGGCGTGCTCGCCGGCACCTTCCTCGCGGAATACGCACGCAATTCGTGGATCGGAGAGACCGTGCGCTTCGTCAACGACATCCTGCTGTCGGCGCCATCGATCGTGCTCGGCCTGTTCGTGTACACCCTGGTGGTGGCGCAGATGGGCCACTTCTCGGCGCTGGCCGGCGCGATCTCGCTGGCCTTCATCGTGCTGCCGGTGGTGGTGCGCACCACCGACGAAATGCTGCAGCTGGTGCCGGCGCAGATGCGCGAGGCCGCGCTGTCGCTGGGCGTGCCGCAATGGAAGGTGACCGTGCAGGTGCTGTACCGCTCCTCGTTGCCCGGCATCGTGACCGGCATCCTGCTGGCGCTGGCCCGGATCTCGGGCGAGACCGCACCGCTGCTGTTCACCGCGCTCAACAACCAGTACTGGACCACCGACGTGATGGCGCCGATGGCCAACGTGCCGGTGGTGATCTTCCAGTACGCGATGAGCCCGTACGAAAGCTGGCATTCGCTGGCCTGGGCCGGCGCCTTCATCCTCACCCTGTTCGTGCTGCTGGTGAGCCTGGTAGCGCGCGCCATCGTCTCGAGGAACCGCATTGGACATGACTGATCCGCTCGCCCCTTCCCTCCCGTCGACGTCCGCCGCCAAGCTCGCCGCGCGCGGGCTCGACTTCCACTACGGCGACTTCCGCGCGGTCCGGGACATCGACCTCGATATCCCGGAGAAGCGCGTCACCGCGCTGATCGGGCCCTCGGGCTGCGGCAAGTCGACCCTGCTGCGGGTGTTCAACCGCATCTACGCCCTGTACCCCGGCCAGCGCGCCAGCGGCCAGGTCCTGCTCGACGGCGACGACATCCTCGACCCGAAGTACTCCATGAACCGCTTGCGCAGCCAGGTCGGCATGGTGTTCCAGAAGCCGGTCCCGTTCCCGATGACGATCTTCGAGAACGTCGCCTACGGCATCCGCCACCACGAGCGCCTGTCGAAGCCGGAGATGGCGATGCGGGTGGAAGCCGCGCTGCGCCAGGCGGCGCTGTGGGACGAGGTCAAGGACAAGCTCGGCCAGAACGCGCTCGGCCTGTCCGGCGGCCAGCAGCAGCGGCTGTGCATCGCGCGCGCGGTGGCGCTGCGCCCGGAGGTGCTGCTGCTCGACGAACCGACCTCGGCGCTCGACCCGATCTCCACCAGCCGCATCGAGCAGCTGATCGAGGAGCTGAAGCGCGAGTACACCATCCTGATCGTGACCCACAACATGCAGCAGGCCGCACGCGTCTCCGACTACACCGCCTTCATGTACCTGGGCGACCTCATCGAGCACGGCAGCACCGACACCATCTTCTCCAACCCCTCGAAGCAACAGACCGAGGACTACATCACGGGGCGTTTCGGATGAACAACCAGCCGCACGACCACATCGTCAAGAGCCATGACGAGGAGCAGCGCCGGCTGCAGGGCGAACTGCTGCGCATGGGCGAGATGGCCACCGCACAGCTGGAGGCCGCGCTCGACGTGGTCGACCGCCGCGACGACCGCGCCGCGCAACGGGTGATCGACAACGACGAAGCGATCGACACGCTCGAGCAGGAAACCAGCCAGGACGTGATGAAGCTGACCCTGCGCGGCCCGCTGGCGCGCGACCTGCGCCAGATCCTGGCCGCCCTGCGCATCGCCTCCGACATCGAGCGCATCGGCGACTACGCCGCCAACGTCGCCAAGCGCTCGATCGCGCTGAACGCCGCGCCTCCGGTGCCGCATACCCGCGGCCTGCGTGCCCTGGGGATGCTGGCGGTGCGCCAGCTGCGCGACGTACTGGATGCCTATCGCGACGGCGACGCCGAGGCCGCGCAGCGCGTGCGCCAGGCCGACGCCGAGCTCGACGCCCAGTACACCAGCCTGTTCCGCGAGCTGCTCACCTACATGATGGAGGACGCGCGCAACATCACCCCGTGCACGCATCTGCTGTTCATGGCCAAGAACATCGAGCGCATCGGCGACCATGCCACCAACATCGCCGAGAACGTTTGGTTCCTGGTGCACGGCGGCGACGGCCTGCCGCCGCGCGACAAGCGCGACGGGACCGCGACGCTGTAGAGCCGAGCTCTACGGTACCCCGGATGTTAGGCTTCGCGCATGACCCGATCCGAGCCCGGCACCGACACCGCGCCGCCACCCTTCCGGCGCATGGCCGAGCGCTTCCGCGGCTACCTGCCCGTGGTGGTCGACGTCGAGACCGGCGGCTTCGACTGGAACCGGCACGCGTTGCTGGAGATCGCGGCGATCCCGATCGAGCTCGACGGCGAAGGCCATTTCGTCCCCGGCGAGGTCGCCTGCGCGCACCTCGAGCCGGCGCCCGGCACCGAGATCGATCCCAAGTCGCTGGAAGTCACCGGGATCGTCCTCGACCATCCCTTCCGCATGGCCAAGCCCGAGCGCGAGGCGCTGGACCATGTGTTCGCGGCGGTGCGCGCGGCGATCCGCCGCCACGACTGCCAGCGCGCGATCCTGGTCGGGCACAACGCGCACTTCGACCTCAACTTCCTCAACGCGGCGGTCGCGCGGGTGCAGCACAAGCGCAACCCGTTCCATCCCTTCAGCGTGTTCGACACCGTGTCGCTGGCCGGCGTGGCCTACGGCCAGACGGTACTGGCGCGCGCGGTGCAGGCAGCGGGCTACACCTGGAACAGCGAGGAAGCGCATTCGGCGGTGTACGACGCCGAGCGCACCGCCGAAGTGTTCTGCAAGATCGCCAACGCCTGGCAGCCGGCCTAGGCGGCGCGCTGGCGCACGGCCTCGAACAGGGCGACCCCGGTGGCGACCGAGACGTTGAGGCTCTCGATCGTGCCGGGCATCGGGATCTTCGCCAGGCTGTCGCAGTGCTCGCGGGTAAGCCGGCGCATGCCGTCGCCCTCGCCGCCCAGCACCAGCGCGACGTTGCCGGTGAGATCGAGCGAGTACAGCGACACCTGCGCATCGCCGGCGAGCCCGTGGATCCACACGCCCATCTGCTGCAGGTCGCGCAGGCAGCGCGACAGGTTGGTGCAGCGGACCACCGGGATGCTGTCGGCGGCGCCGGCGGATGTCTTGCGCACGGTGGCGTTGACCTGGACCGCCTTGTCGCGCGGGATCACCACCGCGGTGACGCCAGCCGCCGCCGCGCTGCGCAGGCAGGCGCCGAGGTTGTGCGGGTCCTGCACGCCATCCAGCACCAACACCAGCGCGCGACCCGCGGCGGCTTCCACCAGTCCCGGCAACTCGGCCTCGTCCCAGGTCTTCGCCGCGGCATAGCGCGCCACCGCGCCCTGGTGGCGCAGGCCGCCGGCGACGCCGTCGAGCGCCTGTTGCGCCACCCGGCGCACCTCGATGCCCATGCGCCGCGCATTGCCCTCGATCTCGACGATCCGCGGGTTCCTGCCGCCGGCCTCGAGCAGCACCTCGCGCACGTTCCCGGCGTCATGCTCGATGGCAGCGGCCACCGCATTGATCCCCGCGATCCACTGACTGTCCTTGCCCATCGTGTGCCTCGGAGAAAAAGCAAATTCTAGCCACAGATCGCACAGATGACACAGACAAAAGGCGGGGTCCGGCGGGCCATCGCGCTCACCGGAATCCAATCTGTGTTCATCTGTGCGATCTGTGGCTAATAAGGCTTCTTCTTGCGCTTGGCGGGCTGGCCGCGCGGGGGCGGCGGCGGGGCTTCGACGGGACCGCGGTCCTCGACCAGGCGGAAGTCGATCTTGCGTTCCTCGAGGCTGGCCTTGAGCACCACGATCCGGACCCGGTCGCCGAGGCGGTACCGGTGGCCGCGGCGATCGCCGGTGAGCGTCTTGCGGATCGGGTCGAACTGGTAGTAGTCGCTGGGCAGCTGGGTCACGTGCACCAGGCCGTTGACCTTGGAATCGTCGAGCTCGATGAACAGCCCGAAGCTGGTGACGCCGCTGATGGTGCCGTCGAACTCGCCGCCGACATGCTGTTCCATCCACGCCGCGCGATAGCGATCGTCGACTTCGCGCTGGGCTTCGTCGGCGCGGCGCGAGCGCTCGGAGCACTGCAGCGACAGCGCCGCCATCGCGTGCGGCGTGTAGGTGTACTGGTCCGGGCGCGCGCCGCTGAGTGCATGCTTGATCGCGCGGTGCACCAGCAGGTCGGGATAGCGCCGGATCGGCGAGGTGAAGTGCGCGTAGGCCGCCAGTGCCAGGCCGAAGTGACCGATGTTCTCCGGCGCGTACACCGCCAGCGACTGGCTGCGCAGGATCACCGACTCCAGCAAGGCCGCATCGGGCCGCTCGCGGATCTTCTCCAGCAGCGCGCGGAAGTCCTTCGGCAGCAGCTTGCCCCACGGCGGCAACCGCAGCTTGAACTCCTTTAGGAATTCCTCCAGGTCCGCGAACTTGGCTTCCGGCGGCTTGTCGTGGTCGCGGTAGGGCGCGGGCACGCGCGCCTGCAGCAGGAATTCCGCGGCCTGGACGTTGGCCGCGATCATGCATTCCTCGATCAGCTTGTGCGCGTCGTTGCGCTGGAGCATGCCGGCCTGGGTGACTTCGCCCTGCGGGCCGAGCACGAAGCGCACTTCGGAAGTCTCGAACTCGATCGCGCCGCGCCGGGCGCGCGCCTTGTCGAGGATCGCGTACAGCTGGTGCAGGCGTTGCACCTGCGGCAGCAATGAGCCGATCTTCGCCAGCGCGGCGCCGCGATCCTCGTCCGGGATGCCATCGCCCACCGCGTTCCAGACCTGGGTATAGGTCAGGCGCGCGTGCGAATTCATCACCGCTTCGTAGAATTTCGCCTCGGTGACGACACCGTCGCGGCCGATCTGCATGTCGCACACGAAGCACAGGCGGTCGACCTTCGGCATCAGCGAGCAGATGCCGTTGGACAGGGTCTCCGGCAGCATCGGCACCACGAAGCCGGGGAAGTACACCGACGTCGCGCGCTTCTGCGCCTCGTCGTCCAGGGGCGTGCCGGGGCGCACGTAGTGCGAGACGTCGGCGATCGCGACGATCAGGCGGAAGCCGTCGCGGTTCGGCTCGCACCAGACCGCGTCGTCGAAGTCCTTGGCATCTTCGCCGTCGATGGTGATCAACGGCACCTGGCGCAGGTCCACGCGCGCCGCCGCGGTCGCGGTATCCACCTCCAGCGGGACGGCCGTGGCCTGGGCCAGCGCCTCGGGCGGGAACTCGTGCGGGATTTCGTGGCCGTGGATCGCGGCCTCGACCGCCAGCGATGCGGTCAACTTGTCGCCCAGGACCGCGAGCACCTTGCCGATCGGCGGGCGCCGCGCGTCGGGCGCCTGCACGATCTCGGCCACCACCAGCTGCCCGGGCTTCGCGTCCAGGTGCGCGTCGGGCGGGATCAGCACGTTGCGCTGGATGCGGCGATCGTCCGGCTCGACATAGCTGATGCCGGCTTCGAGGATGAAGCGGCCGATCAGGCGGGTGAGCCGGTGCTCGAGCACTTCGACGATCGCGCCCTCGCGACGCCCGCGCCGGTCCACGCCGGTGACGCTGGCGAGCGCGCGGTCGCCGTGCAGCACCTTGCGCATCTCGAAGGGCGGCAGGAACAGGTCGTCGCCCTCGCCGTTCTCCGGGCGCAGGAAGCCGAAGCCGTCGGGATTGGCGATCACGGTGCCCGCGATGAGGTTGGCGCGCTCGGCTGGGACGAAACCGCCGCGGCGGTTCTGCAGCAACTGGCCGTCGCGCAGCATCGCGCCCAGGCGCTTGCCCAGCGCATCGAAGCGTTCCGGTTCGCTGAGCGCCAGCTTCTCTGCCAGCGCCTGCGCATCCATCGGGCCCTCGTGGGCCGCGAGCACCTGCAGGATCATTTCGCGGCTGGCGATCGGCTGGGCATAACGCTGCGCTTCGCGCGCGCCCTGTGGGTCGGCCGTGGGCGCCACGGCAGGCTGTGGCTGTGCGCGGGGCCCGGCAGCGGCTGGCGTCCGCGAGCCGCCCATGGCCCGGGCCAGGCCTTGGTCGGGCAACCAGGACGGCAGCTTCTTGCCAGGTTCGCGGGTTTGATCCCCGCCCCGATGCGCCCTGGCGGGAGCGTCGGTGGCACCGGGGGACTTGCGGGACTTGCCGCCACGGCCGCTGCCGCGCTTGCTGGGGGGTTTGCTCATCGGCGCGATGTTACACGCCGCGCGTGGCGGCCCTGTTCAGGGCCTGCCTCGGCGATGTCCGCGCAGGCAACAAAAAACCCCGCCGAGGCGGGGTTTTCTGTCATCGAATTCGATGGTCGGGAGAGGACTCGAAC
>JAKFCN010000079.1:0-1744 GCA_036676625.1 Lysobacter sp.
CAGCCGCGTTCCCGCCGCGAAGTCGTCCGGTTCCTGCGTGCAGCCATGGAGCATCACCACGAGCGGCATCGGCCGGGCGCCGGCGCCCGGCGGGATGAACAGCTTGTAGTCGCGCCCCGCAAGACCGGCGCCGCCGTAGCGTCCGGCCACGAAGTCGCCGACAGCCGGCCCGGGCACCCCAGGCGCCGGGACGTCGACGCCGGCTCTACCCGCATGCGATGGGGGCGGATCCCCGATCGGCAAGGCCGGCGTGGCGACATCGCCGACCTCGCGTGCCTCGACGTCGACGACGAGATCGTCGTCGCGGGCGTCGGAGTGGTTCAGCGCCCGCCGGATGGCCTGCGTGGCCGCCTGCAGTTCCCCGCGGCGGGTCAGTCGTGCGGCTTGCTGGATGAGGCGCTGGAACTCGGAGTGCATGCTTTCCTTCCGCAAAGGAGCCCGACACGGGCGTCCAGCACCGCAGGTGAGACCGGCCCGGCGCGACGCAAGCCCGGCAGAGGAAACAGGTTCCTTCATCGCGCCGGACGGGGAACGAGGCGCGACGGCACGCGGGCGCGCATCGTGCTATCATGACTTTTGCTGGACGTTCTACAGACGGTCGTCTTCCAGGCCTCTCTTCTCCTTCCGCCGGACTTGCAAACCGGCGCGTCGTCGTCGAAATCCTCTTGATGCTCTCTGGCGTTGTGCACCGCGCGGCATGTCGCTGCGCGGCCATTCCCTCCAAGGAGACATCATGGGAAACAAACTCTACGTGGGCAACCTGCCCTACTCGTATGCCGACAGTGACATGGAGCGCGCCTTCGGCGCCTTCGGTTCGGTGAACAGCGCCAAGGTGGTGATGGACCGCGACAGCGGCCGTTCCAAGGGCTTCGGCTTCGTCGAGATGTCCTCGCCCGCCGAGGCGCAGGCGGCCATCCAGGGCCTCCATGGCCAGGACGTGGGCGGACGCGACATGGTCGTCAACGAAGCCAAGCCGATGGAGCCGCGTGCCCCGCGAGCGGGCGGGTACGGCGGCGGCGCTGGCCGCCGCCACTGATTCGTGGCGCTTTCGCGAGCATGCTCGCGCCCATGAGCAACACGGACAAGCGTTCTGCGCGCAGGATGCACGACGAGCACAGCCGTGAAGAGGCCGGACTCCGTCGCGCGCAGCAATACGATGCGGGCGACACGCACCACCCCGTGCAGGACATGCCGCCGCACGGCGAGCAGCCGGTGGTGCATGACGGCTACCCCAAGCTCCGCCGCAACTACCAGGACACGCTCCGCCGCGAGGCAGAAGCCTGGAGCCGTCTCCACGGGCATCCTGGCGACGCCGGATTCGCCCAGGAAGCCTGGGAAAGCTGGAGGGATGCCGTCGAGGAGCGGGAAAGAGCCACCCGGCTGCTGATCAACGGCGTGATGGAGGTGCAGTCCCGTGACTGCGCCCAAGCATGACGCAGCGCCCGGATTGCGCCAGCGGTAGCCCTCGAGCGGGCTCGTCGCCGGCTGCAGGCCGCGGCCTGTCCGGCAACTAGCGCGAATACGCGTCCAGCACGTAGCGCCTGACCATCCGGTGGCTGTTGAAGAAGGCCCCGTTCTTGGCAATGGCGCCCTGCATCACCTTCAGCCAGCCTTCGGGGTTCTCGTAGAACAGCGGCAGCACCACGCGCTCGAGCTTGTCGTACAGCGACGCCGAGTCGAGTTCGTCGTCGTGCGGGCCGTCCTCGCCGATGGCCCAGCCGGTGATGCCTTCCTCGCAGCCCTC
>JAKFCN010000080.1:0-29965 GCA_036676625.1 Lysobacter sp.
CTTCCACGGCTTCGAGCAGATCCCCCTGCGCGAGTACGCCGAGCGCGCCTACCTCGACTACTCGATGTACGTGGTGCTCGACCGCGCCCTGCCCTTCCTCGGCGACGGCCTCAAGCCGGTGCAGCGGCGGATCATCTATGCGATGAGCGAGCTCGGCCTGGCGGCGACCGCCAAGCCGAAGAAGTCGGCGCGCACCGTCGGCGACGTGATCGGCAAGTACCACCCGCACGGCGACAGCGCCTGCTACGAAGCGCTGGTGCTGATGGCGCAGCCGTTCTCCTACCGCTATCCGCTGATCGACGGCCAGGGCAACTTCGGTTCCAGCGACGACCCCAAGTCGTTCGCGGCGATGCGCTACACCGAAAGCAAGCTCACGCCGATCGCGGAGGTGCTGCTGGGCGAACTGGAACAGGGCACGGTCGACTGGAACCCCAACTTCGACGGCACCCTGCAGGAACCGGCGTTCATGCCGGCGCGGCTGCCGCACCTGCTGCTCAACGGCACCACCGGGATCGCCGTGGGCATGGCCACCGACGTGCCGCCGCACAACCTCGGCGAGGTCGTCAGTGCCTGCGTGCGCCTGCTCGAGGATCCGGACGCGAGCGTGCGCGACCTGTGCGAACACGTGCGCGGCCCCGACTACCCGACCCACGCGGAGATCATCACCCCGGTCGCCGACCTGCGCGCGATGTACGAGACCGGCATGGGCAGCGTGCGTGCGCGCGCGACGTTCTCCAGGGAGCAGGCGAACATCGTCGTCACCGCCCTGCCCTACCAGGTCTCGCCGTCGAAGGTGATCGAGCAGATCGCGGTGCAGATGCGGGCGAAGAAGCTGCCGTGGCTGGAGGACATCCGCGACGAGTCCGACCACGCCAACCCGACCCGGATCGTGCTGATCCCGCGCTCCAGCCGGGTCGATGCCGAGCAGTTGATGGGCCACCTGTTCGCGACCACCGACCTGGAACGGAGCTTCCGGGTCAACATGAACGTGATCGGCCTCGACGGCCGCCCGCAGGTCAAGAACCTCAAGCAGCTGCTGGCCGAGTGGCTCGCGTTCCGCGCCGACACCGTCACCCGCCGCCTGCAGCACCGGCTGGAGAAGGTCGAGCGCCGCCTGCACATGCTGGAAGGCCTGCTGGTGGCGTTCCTCAACCTCGACGAGGTGATCCGCATCATCCGCAGCGAGGACGCACCCAAGCCGGTGCTGATGGCGCGCTTCGCGCTGGACGACGACCAGGCCGACTACATCCTCGATACGAAGCTGCGGCAGCTGGCGCGCCTGGAGGAAATGAAGATCCGCGGCGAGCAGGACGAACTCGACAGCGAGCGCGACCGGCTGATGTCCACGCTCGACAGCAAGCCGAAGCTGCGCAAGCTGATCAAGGACGAGCTGCTGGCGGACGCGAAGAAATTCGGCGACGCGCGCATGTCGCCGCTGGTCGCGCGCGAGGCGGCGCAGGCGATCGACGAGAACGACCTGGTGCCGAGCGAACCGGTCACGGTGGTGCTCAGCGACAAGGGCTGGGTACGCGCGGCCAAGGGCCACGACATCGACGGGGCGACGCTGTCCTACCGCGAAGGCGATGGCCTGCTGGCGGCGGTCAAGGGCCGCAGCACCCAGCAGGTGGCGTTCATCGATTCCACCGGACGCAGCTACTCCACGCCCGCGCACACGCTGCCGGGCGCGCGCGGCAACGGCGAGCCGTTGACGGGCCGCTTCTCGCCCGCGCCGGGCGCCTCGTTCAGGGCGCTGGTCACCGGCGACGACGACAGCCGCTTCGTGCTGGCGTCCTCGCACGGCTACGGCTTCGTGACCCGGTTCGGGAACCTGTTGTCGCGGCACAAGGCCGGCAAGGCGATGAAGTCGCTGACGCCGGGCGCGAAGGTGCTGCAGCCCGCCGCGGTCGCTTCGGTCGACAGCGACCGGATCGTGGCGGTCACCAGCGCCGGCCACTTGCTCGCGTTCCCGGTGTCGGAGTTGCCGGAGCTGGACAGGGGCAAGGGCAACAAGATCATCGAGATCCCGAAGGCGAAGCTCGGCACCGAGCGGGTGGTGGCGATCGCGGTGCTGTCGCCGGGCGGCACCCTGGCGGTGAAGTCCGGCGCGCGCACGATGACGCTCTCGTTCAAGGACCTCGAGGCCTACGTCGGCAGCCGCGCATCGCGCGGCGGGTTGCTGCCGCGCGGCTGGCAGAAGGTCGACGGGCTGTCGGTCGAATAGCCGTGCAACCGGAGTTCTGGCACCAGCGCTGGCGCGAAGGGCGGATCGGCTTCCACCAGGACAAGCCGACGCCTCTGCTGCTGAAGCACTGGCCGTCGCTGGGCGTCGCACCCGGCGCCAAAGTGTTCGTGCCGCTGGCGGGCAAGTCGCTGGACCTGGCGTGGTTCGCTTCCCGGGGCCATCGCGTGCTGGGCGTGGAACTGTCGCAACTGGCGATCGAGCAGTTCTTCGCCGAGCACGGACTGGACCCGGTCCGGCGCACGTCGCCCTGCGGCATCCACTTCGAAGCCGGCAACATCGAGCTGGTCTGCGGCGATGCCTTCGGCCTCGATGCGCAAGTGCTGGCCGACTGCGACGCGGTATACGACCGTGCCGCGCTGATCGCGCTGCCGCCGGACCTGCGCCGCCGCTACGTGCACGAGTTGCACGCGCGCCTGCCGGCCGGCTGCCGCGGCCTGCTGATCACCCTGGAATATCCGGCGCACGAGAAGGACGGCCCGCCGTTCAGCGTGGTCGAATCCGAGGTCCGCGCGGCCTACGGCCGCGACTGGGACGTCGAGCTGCTCGAGCGCCGCGACATCCTCGCCCAGCAACCGGGCTTCATCGCGGAAGGCGTGACTGCACTGGAGACCGTGGTCTACAGGCTGAGGCGTTCGAGCAGGGCGAGGTAAAGATCCGGCAGCCGCTCCAGGTCGGCGACGGCGACATGCTCGTCGACCTTGTGGATGCTGGCGTTGACCGGACCGACCTCGATGCACTGCGCGCCCAATGGCGCGATGAAGCGCGCATCCGAGGTGCCGCCGCCGGTGCTCTCCTCGGGCGTGGCGCCGGCGAACGCCGCCAGCACCTCGCGGGCGGCGGCGCGCAGCAGGCCTTCGGGAGTGAAGAACGGCTCGCCGCCGCGATGCCAGTCGATCGCGTGCTCGAGGCCATGCGCGCGCAATACCGCTTCGCACTCCGCTTCGAGTTGCGGCGCGCGCCAGTTCGGGTTGTAGCGCAGGTTGAACAGCACCTGCAGTTCGCCCGGGATCACGTTGTTGGCGCCGGTACCGGCGTGCACGTTGCTGATCTGCAGGCTGGTCGGCGGAAAGGTCCGGTAGCCGTCGTCCCAGCGCCGCGCGGCCAGTTCCGCCAGCGCCGGCATGGCCTGGTGGATCGGATTGCGGGCCTTGTCCGGGTAAGCCACATGGCCCTGCACGCCGCGCACCGTGAGCGTCGCCGACAGCGTGCCGCGGCGGCCGACGCGCAGCAGGTCGCCGAGTTTCTCCTTCGACGAGGGCTCGCCGGTAATGCACCAGTCGATGCGCTGGCCGCGCGCCTGCAATGCGCCGGCGACCTTGCGCACGCCATCGATGGCATCGCCTTCCTCATCCGAGGTCAACAGCAATGCGACGGTGCCGCGATGGTCCGGATGCGCCGCGACGAAGCGTTCGAGTGCGATCACGAACGCAGCCACGCTGCCCTTCATGTCGGCGGCACCGCGCCCGTACAGCCTGCCGTCGCGCACCTCAGGCACGAACGGATCGCTGGCCCAGGCTTCGCGCGGACCGGGCGGCACCACGTCGGTGTGGCCGAGCAGGACCAGCACCGGGCCGCCGTCGTTGCCATCGAGCGGGCCATGCGTGGCCCACAGGTTGTCGACTTCACCGAAGCGCAGGTGTTCGCAGGCGAAGCCGGCGCGGCGCAGGCGCTCGGCGAGCAGCGGCTGGCAGCCGGCGTCGTCGGGGGTGATCGACGGCCGCAGGATCAATTCCTTCGCCAGTTGCAGGACTTCGGTCATGGCGTCACTTCAGGAACCGCTGCTTGAAGCCGTTGTCGCTGAAGCCCTGGGTGACCACGCCATCTTCCGTCACCACCACCGGGCGCCGGACGAGTTGCGGATACTCGCGCAGCAGCAGCTTCCATTCCGCGTCCGAGCCGGGCGCCTTGCGGTGCGGCGACAGGTTGCGCCAGGTGGTCGAGGCCTTGTTGACCATCAGGTCCCAGCCGCCGAGCTGGTCCTTCCACTCGACCAGCGTGGCCGGCGGCTGCGGCTGTTCGCGGTAGTCGACGAAGGCGTGCGCGACGCCGAAGCGGTCCAGCCACTTGCGCGCCTTGCGGCAGGTATCGCAGTTGGCCAGCCCGTAGAGGGTCGTCGTCGGGCCGCTCATTCCGCCAGCCCCCGCAGCAGCTCGTTCACCGAGGTCTTGGACCGGGTCTTCGCATCCACCTGCTTGACGATCACCGCGCAGTACAGCGAGTGCGATCCGTCCTTCGCCGGCAGCTGGCCCGAGACCACCACGCTGCCCGGCGGCACGTAGCCATATGTGACCTCGCCTGTCGCGCGGTCGTAGATCCGGGTCGACTGGCCGAGGAACACGCCCATGCCGATCACGCTGTGGTGGCCGACCACGACGCCTTCCACCACTTCGGAACGCGCGCCGATGAAGCAGTGGTCCTCGATGATCGTCGGCATGGCCTGCAACGGTTCCAGCACGCCGCCGATGCCGGCACCGCCCGACAGGTGGCAGTGCTTGCCGATCTGCGCGCACGAACCCACCGTCGCCCAGGTGTCGACCATGGTGCCGGCGCCGACCCAGGCGCCGATGTTGACGAAGCTCGGCATCAGCACCACGTCCTTGCCGATGCATGCGCCGCGACGCACGATCGCGCCCGGCACCACGCGCGCACCCAGCTTGCGGAACGCGGTCTCGTCGAAATCCGCGAAGCGCGCGGGGATCTTGTCCCAGAACGGCGCCGGGTCGGCTTCGACGAGTTCCATCTCCTGGGTGCGGAAATACAGCAGCACCGCTTTCTTCAGCCACTCGTTGACCTGCCAGCCACCCTTTCCGTCCGGTTCGGCGACGCGGAACTCGCCTTTCTCCAGGCCCTCGACCACGCGCTCCACCGTCGGCCGGGTCGAGCCGTCGACCTCGTCCATGGTCAGCATCGTGCGCCGCTCCCAGGCGCTGTCGACCATGAACTTCAACTCGTCGATGCCGGGGCCCTTCGGCGCCGCCTTCTTCCTTACGGTCTTCGTCGTCTTCTTCGCCGCGGGCTTGCTCGGGGTCATGGCCGGTGCTCTCCATCGAGGCAGGCGAGCAGCGCATCGCGCAACGCCTGCTGCTGTCGTTCGGCGGCGAGCGGCTGGTCGCGCTCGTCGGTGATCTGGAACACGTCCTCGGCGCGTTCGCCGAAAGTGGCGATGCGCGCATCGTGCACCCGCAGCCGCCGGCTGCGCAGCAACCGGGTCACGTCGGCCAGCAGCCCCGGACGATCGGTCGACACCAGGCTGAGCACGGTGCGGCGGCCGTCGCCGCTGAGGTCGAAGCCGACCTGCGGCGCCAGCCGGAAATGGCGCAGGATCCGCGGCTGCGCGCGCCGCGCCGGGCGGATCGCGTCGAGGTCGGGGTTGGCGAGCGCATCGCGCAGCCGGCGCTCGACCACGTCGGCCGCGACCACGCGCTGGCCGTCGGCAGGCAGCACTTCGAAGCTGTCGAACACCATCCCGCCCGGGCCGTCGAGCAGGCGCGCCTGCTGGATCGCGAGGCCGAGCCGGTCGAGGGTGGCGACCACCGCGGCGAACAGGCCATCGCGATCCGGCGAATGCACGAACACTTCCAGCGCGCCGGTGTACTGCACCAGCGGCCGCGCACGCACGACGGTGCTGCCTGCACCGGCTTCGCGCAACGCTGCCGCCTGCCAGGCAATGCTGCCGGCACGCCCGCGCAGGAAGGCAGTGGCAGGCATCCGTGCGAACAGGGCATCGATCCCGGCGTCGCCGAGGCCGTCGGCCGCCAGCAGCGCGCGCGCCGCGTCGCGCGCCTCCGCCATGCGTTCGCCGGCCGCGAGCGGGTGTTCCAGGCCGCGGCGCAGCGCCAGCCGGGTCGCGGTGTAGAGGTCGGCCAGCAACCGGTCCTTCCACGCGTTCCACAACTTCGGCGAGGTGCCGGCGATGTCTGCGCAGGTCAGCAGGTACAGCAGGTCGAGGCGTTCGCGGTCGGCGACCTCGGTGGCGAAGCGGTGGATCACCACGGGATCGGCGATGTCCTGCTTCTGCGCGGTCACCGACATCAGCAGGTGCCTGCGCACCAGCCATTCGACCAGCGCGGTGTCGCCTTCCGACAAATCGTGCGCCGCGCAGAATCCGCGCGCGTCGACCGCACCCAGTTCCGAATGGTCGCCGCCGCGGCCCTTGGCGATATCGTGGAACAGGCCCGCAAGCAGCAACAGTTCCGGCTTGCGCAGGTGCGGCCAGACTTCGTGCGCGATCGCGAAGCGCGGATCCGGCTCGCCGCTGGCGAATCCCGCGAGGTTGCGCAGTACCGCCAGCGTGTGCTGGTCGACGGTGTAGACGTGGAACAGGTCGAACTGCATGCGCCCGGACACCCGTGCGAACGCCGGGATCCAGCGCCCGAGCACGCCCAGGCGCGCCATCCGCGCCAGGGTCTCCACCGGCTGCGGTCCGCGCAGCAGGGCCATGAAGCGCGCGCGCATCCGGCCGTCGCTGCTGGCGTAATCGGGCAGCCGCGCCAGCGACTCGGCCAGCGCGCGCGCAGTCTGCGAGTGCAGGCCGCGCAGTTGCGGGTGCGATGCCCAGGTCGCGAACAGCCCGAACACATCCTCGATGCCACGCGGCCAGCCCGGCGCGGTCGCATGCAGATAGCCGCGGCGCGAGTCGCAACCTTCGCCCAGCGGCTCCGGCACGGCGTCGCCTTCGAGCTGCTCCTCGAATCGCTGCAGCAAGCGTTCGTTGATCCGCAGCACCAGCGCGGCGCTGCGGTAGAAGCCCTGCATCATCTGCTCGACCGCGAGGCTGCCGTCGGCATCGGCATGGCCCAGGCGTGCGGCCAGCACCTTCTGGTGGTCGAAGCGCAGCCGCTCCTCGCGCTTGCCGGCGACCAGGTGCAGGCCGAAGCGCAGCCGCGACAGTGCGCGGCGCTCGCGTTCCAGGGTGGTGTGCTCGTCGGCGCCGAGCTGGCCCAGCGCCAACAGCGGTTCCAGCCCGCGCGCGGCGAGCACGCGCAGCGCCATCCAGCGCAGGGTCTGCACGTCGCGCAGGCCGCCGGGGCCTTCCTTCAGGTTGGGCTCGAGGTTGTCGCTGGTGTCGTCGAAGCGCGCATGCCGCCGGCGCTGCTCCTCGCGTTTGGCCAGGAAGTAGTCGCGTGCCGGCCAGGCCCGGGCCGGATCGATCGCGGCCGCCAGTCGCGCGACCGCGGCATCATCCGCATGCAGCGGCCGCGCTTCCGACAGCGCGGTCAGCACCGTGATGTCCGCGCGCGCGGCCTCGGTGCATTGCACCGCCGAGCGCACCGCATGCCCCACCGGCAGGCCCGCGTCCCAAAGCAGCGCGAACAGCTGCGCGATCGCGTCCTGCCATCGCGCCTGCGCCGGCGGCTCGGCCAGCACCAGCAGGTCGATGTCGGACTGCGGGAACAGCTCGCCGCGGCCATAGCCGCCGACCGCGAACAACGCCAGCGGCGCGTCGGCGGGAACGCACCGCGACCATGCCTCGCCTACCAGCGCGTCGACGCTGCGGGTACGCGCCGCCAGCAGCGCATCGATGTCCCCGCCGCGGTCGAAGCGCGCGGCCAGCGCGGCATCGGCGGCGGCCAGCGAGGCCCGCGCCGCCGCGCTCCAGTCCGCGGCGGCCGCCATGTTCACAGGTCGTTGTCGTCGCCGGGCACGCGGGTGAGGATCTCGACCCCGCCGGCGGTGACCGCCACGGTGTGCTCCCACTGCGCCGACAGCTTGCGGTCCTTGGTGACCACGGTCCAGCCGTCGGGCAGCACCCGGGTGTGGCGCGTGCCTTCGTTGATCATCGGCTCGATGGTGAAGGTCATGCCCTGCTTCAGCACCAGGCCGTCGCCGGGACGGCCGTAATGCAGCACCTGCGGGTCGTCGTGGTAGACCTTGCCGATACCGTGGCCGCAGTACTCGCGCACCACCGAGAAGCGCTCGGCCTCGGCGTACTGCTGGATCGCGTGGCCGACGTCGCCCAGGGTGGCGCCGGGCTTCACCGCGCGGATGCCGCGGAACATCGCCTCGCGGGTGACCTCGACCAGGCGCCTGGCCATCACCGAGGGCGTGCCCACGTAGTACATGCGGCTGGTATCGCCGTGCCAGCCGTCCTTGATGACGGTGACGTCGATATTGACGATGTCGCCGTCCTTGAGCACCTTGCCCGGACCGGGGATGCCGTGGCAGATCACGTTGTTGACCGAGGTGCAGACGGTCGCCGGGAAGCCCCGGTAGCCGACGTTGGCCGGGATCGCGTGCTGTACCTCGACGATATGGTCGTGGCAGATGCGGTCCAGCTCCTCGGTGGTGACCCCGGGCTTCACGTGCGGGGCGACCACCTGCAGCACTTCGGCGGCCAGGCGGCCGGCGACGCGCATCTTCTCGAGGTCGGCGGGGGTCTTGAGCTCGATCTGCATCCCCCTATTATCGCCCATCCGGGGCCAGGGACGGGCGCTGGTTGCCCGCAACAGGCGGTTGCGGCTACAATCCGCCGGCTATCCCGGGCCCGTCCCGGGGTACCGCCGCCCACGACGGGCGACACCGTCGAATACACACCTGCCGCCAAAGCCCATGCCGGGGTGCTTCCACCAAGGAAGTTCGGCCATGGAAGCAGCAGGGAGGCCCAAACCCCGGAAGCATGCGCGAGTCCCTTCGCAAGAGCCCGCACATCCATGCGCGGACTTTTCAAGGAAAAGCACCCCAACCCTGGTGCGACGCAGCCATTGCTTCCCCTATCGGAGTCACAGCAATGCCCCAGGTCACCATGCGCCAGATGCTGGAAGCCGGCGTCCATTTCGGCCACCAGACCCGCTACTGGAACCCCAAGATGGCACCGTACATCTTCGGCGCCCGCGGCAAGATCCACATCATCAACCTCGAGAAGACCGTGCCGCTGTTCGGCGACGCGATGAACTTCATCTCGAGCATCGCGCAGAAGCGCGGCATGATCCTGTTCGTCGGCACCAAGCGCTCCGCGCGCGACGCGATCAAGGAAGAAGCCGAACGCTGCAACATGCCGTACATGACCCAGCGCTGGCTGGGCGGCACCCTGACCAACTTCGCCACCGTCAAGAAGTCGGTGTCGCGCCTGAAGGAGCTGGAAGCCGGCGAGACCGACGGCAGCTTCCAGAAGCTGGTCAAGCACGAAGTGCTGGGCCTGCGCCGCGAGCGCGACAAGAAGTTCGCCTCGCTCGGCGGCATCAAGGAAATGAACCGCCTGCCCGACGCGCTGTTCGTGATCGACATCGGCCACGAGGACATCGCGATCAAGGAAGCCAAGAAGCTCGGCATCCCGGTGATCGCGGTGGTCGACACCAACTACGACCCGGCGCTGGTCGACTACCCGATCCCGGGCAACGACGACGCCATCCGCGCGGTGCAGCTGTACGCGCGCGCTGCCGCCGACGCCGTGCTCGAGGGCAAGGCCGCCGCGCCGCAGGCCGCGTCGGTGCGCGAGGAGGAGTTCAGCGAGGGCGACGGCGACAAGCCGGGCCGTCGTGGCCCCGCGCGCAAGGCTCCGGCGAAGAAGGCCGCAGCGAAGGCCGACGAAGCTCCCGCTGCCGCCAGCGACGAAGCGCCGGCCGCCGAGTAAGCCAATTCACGAATTTGCAGAGGTAACCCCCATGGCAGAAATCACCGCATCCCAGGTCAAGGAACTGCGCGAGCGCACCGGCGCCGGCATGATGGAATGCAAGAAGGCGCTCACCGAGAACGACGGCGACATCCAGGCCGCGGCCGACTGGTTGCGCAAGACCGGCCTGGCCAAGGCCGACAAGAAGGCCAACCGCATTGCCGCCGAGGGCCGCATCGCGATGGCGCAGTCGCCGGGCAAGGCGGTGCTGGTCGAGATCAACTCCGAGACCGACTTCGTCGCCAAGGACGCGAACTTCCTCGCCTTCATCGAGGAAGTGGCGAAGACCGCGCTGGAGAGCGGCGCGCAGGACGCCGAGGCGCTGAAGGCGGCGAAGACCGCCTCGGGCGCGACCGTCGACGAAGGCCGCCAGGCCCTGGTCGCCAAGGTCGGCGAAAACCTGCAGGTCCGCCGCATGGCCCGCATGGAAAGCGCCGGCAACACCATCGGCGCCTACGTGCACGGTGGCCGCATCGGCGTGCTGGTCGAGGTCAAGGGCGGCAACGCCGAGCTTGCGCGCGGCCTGGCGATGCACATCGCCGCGATGAACCCGCCGTACGTCTCGCCCGCGCACGTCCCCGCCGACTTCGTCGCGCGCGAGAAGGAAATCGCCCTGGCCCAGGTCAAGGATTCGGGCAAGCCCGCCGAAATCCTGGAAAAGATGATCTCCGGCAAGATCGCCAAGACCCTCGCCGAGATCAGCCTCACCGGCCAGCCCTACGTGCTCGACACCAACCAGACCGTCGAGGCCGCGCTCAAGGCCGCCGGCGGCGCCGAGGTGCTGTCGTTCGTGCGCCTGGCCGTCGGCGAAGGCATCGAGAAGCAGGCCGACGACTTCCACGCCGAAGTCATGAAGCAGGCCGGCCTGGCTTGATGCAGGTCCCTGTGCAAGAGCCCGGCCATCCATGGCCGGGGACCTAAAGGAAAAGCCTCGGGAAACCGGGGCTTTTTCGTTGCCGGGCCGGCGATTGTTTCCTCTCGGCTACAATCCCGGCGATCCCCGCCCGGAGCCTGCCATGTCGCAACTCGCCTATCGCCGCATCCTGCTGAAGCTGTCCGGCGAGGCGTTGATGGGCGACGAGGACTACGGGATCGATCCCAAGGTGATCGGGCGGCTGGCGCGCGAGGTGATCGAGGCGCAGCAGGCCGGGGCCGAGGTGGCGCTGGTGATCGGCGGCGGCAACATCTTCCGCGGCGCCGGCCTGGCCGCCGGCGGCATGGACCGGGTCACCGGCGACCAGATGGGCATGCTGGCCACCGTGATCAACGCGCTGGCGATGCAGGACGCACTGGAAAAGCTCGGCGGCCGCGCGCGGGTGATGAGCGCGATCAAGATCAACGACGTGTGCGAGGACTACATCCGCCGCCGCGCCATCCGCCACCTCGAGAAAGGCCGGCTGGTGATCTTCGCCGCGGGCGTCGGCAGCCCGTTCTTCACCACCGATTCCGGCGCGGCCCTGCGCGCGATCGAGATCGGCGCCGACCTGCTGCTGAAGGCGACCAAGGTCGACGGCGTCTACGACAGGGACCCCAAGAAGTACCCGGACGCGAAGCGCTTCGCGAAGCTGAGCTACGACGAGGTGCTGGCCCGCGACCTGCAGGTGATGGACACCGCGGCGTTCGCGCTGGCGCGCGACAGCGACCTGCCGCTGCGGATCTTCGACATGGCCCAGCCCGGCACCCTGCTGCGGATCCTGCGCGGCGAGGACATCGGCACCCTGGTGCAGGGGCGCGCCGCGCAATAGTGTCCGCGCGGCGGTCGCGGCAGGATCGACGCATGCATTCGCACGACCACCCCCACGCAACCGCGACCCGCGCTTTCGCGATCGTCGCCCTCGCCAACCTCGGCTACACCATCGTCGAGGCAGGCTACGGCTTCGCCACCGACTCGCTGGCGTTGCTGTCCGACGCCCTGCACAACTTCGGCGACGTGCTCGGCCTGGGTCTGGCCTGGGCCGCGGCCGCGATCGCCCGGCGCGCTCCGACCGAGCGCCATACCTACGGCTGGCGCCGGGCCACCCTGCTGTCGCCGCTGGCCAATGCGCTGCTGCTGGTGGCGTTCGCCGGCGCGCTGTCGTGGGAAGCCGTGCGCCGGTTCGGGGCACCGCCGCAGGTCCCGGCCCTGCCGGTCATCGTCGTCGCCAGCGTCGGCATCCTGGTCAACCTGGGCGGTGCATGGCTGCTGCGCGGGGGCCACGGCCATGATCTCAACCGGCGCGGCGCCTACCTGCACCTGCTGGCGGACGCGGGCGTGTCGCTGGCCGCGGTGCTGGCCGGCATCGGCATGTTGAAGTTCGGCTGGCAGTGGCTCGACCCGGCGACCGGGCTGCTGGTCGGCGCGGTGGTGGCGATCGGCGCCTTCGGCCTGCTGCGCGATGCCTTCAACGCGGCGATGGACGCGGTGCCCCCGGCGATCGACCAGGCCCGGGTGCGCGAGTGGCTGGCGGTCCAGGAAGGCGTTTCCGCGGTCCACCACCTGCACATCTGGTCGCTGGGCGCCGGTGAAGTGGCGATGACGGCGCACCTGGTGCGCACCGGGGGCGAGGACCACGACGCCTTCCTCGACCGCGTCCACCACGGCCTCGACCGGCATTTCGGCATCAACCACCCGACCCTGCAGGTGGAATTCGGCAGCGCCTGCGGCCACGACCGCCACGATCCGGCACCGCACGGCCACTGAGCCCGCAAGGGCCGGCGCAGGCGCCGCTTCGCTATACTCCCGAGGCTAAGCAGAACGGCCCGGAGCCGCGATGATCAACGACGACTCGATCGACAAAATCCACAGCGACGCCACCAACCGCATGGCCAAGAGCATCGAGGCCCTGCGCCACACGCTGGTGAAAGTCCGCACCGGGCGCGCCTCGACCGCATTGGTCGAGCACATCAGGGTCAACTACTACGGCTCCGAGGTGCCGCTGTCGCAGGTCGCCAGCGTGGCCGTCGCCGATGCCCGTTCGCTGGTCATCACGCCGTGGGAGAAGCAGATCGTGGGCGCGGTGGAGAAGGCGATCCTGGGCTCCGACCTGGGCCTGACCCCGAATACCGCCGGCACCGTCATCCGCCTCAACCTGCCGGCGTTGACCGAAGAGCGGCGCAAGGAACTGTCCAAGGTGGTGCACGGCGAAGGCGAGGACGCCAAGGTCGCGATCCGCAACATCCGCCGCGACGCCAACCAGCAGGTCAAGGAACTGCTCAAGGAAAAGCAGGTCAGCGAGGACGAGGCGTCGCGCAGCGAAACCGAGATCCAGAAGCTCACCGACAAGGCGATCAAGGACGTCGACGACGTGGTCAAGGCCAAGGAACAGGAATTGATGGCGGTCTGATCCGCCGTTGCCATGAGTAGTACCCCACCGCCTGCGCCGAGCCGCGTGCCGCGCCACCTCGCCGTCATCATGGACGGCAACGGGCGCTGGGCCCAGCAGCGCCGCAGGCCGCGTGCCATCGGCCACCGCGCCGGCGCGCGCGCGGTCAACCTCTGCATCGACTTCTGCCTCGACGCCGGCATCGGCGCACTCACGCTGTTCGCCTTTTCGAGCGAGAACTGGGGACGGCCGGAGGACGAGGTCGGCGCGCTGATGAAATTGTTCATGAACGCGCTCGACCGCGAGGTCGGCGAGCTGCAACGGCGCGGCGTGCGCATCCGCTTCATCGGCGAACGCGCGCGCTTCTCGAACGGCATCAGGACGCGCATGGACGAAGCCGAGGCGGCCACCGCCGGCAATGCCCGGCTCGCCTTGAACATCGCCGCCAGCTACGGCGGCCGCCAGGACATCGCCGCCGCCGCCCGCAGCCTGGCCGAGGACGTCGCCGCCGGCCGCCTGCAGCCGCAGCAGATCGACGAGGCGATGTTCGGCAGCCGCGTCGCGCTCGCGGACCTGCCGGCGCCGGACCTGTTCATCCGCACCGGCGGCGACCACCGCGTCAGCAACTTCCTGCTGTGGCAGCTCGCCTATACCGAGCTATGGTTCACCGAGGCGTTGTGGCCCGAGCTGGATGCCGCCACACTGCGGCGCGCCCTGGACGACTACGCCAGCCGCGAACGCCGCTTCGGCCTCACCGGCGCCCAGGTCGCGGGCGCCCCAGACGAGATTCCCGCATGACCCGGACGCGCGTGATCGCGGCGCTGATCCTGACCCCGGTGGCGATCGCCGCCATCCTGCTGCTGCCCACGCCGTGGCTGGTGGCGCTGGCCGCCGTGGTGTTCCTGGCCGGTCTGTGGGAATGGTTCCGGCTCGCCGACATCGACGACACCCTGGCGCGCACCGTGCTGCTGGTGGTGAACATGGCGCTGATGGTGGCCATCGTCTGGGGCTCGCGCACCAGCAGCGGCTTCAACTACGTGCTGCTGCAGATCATGACCGTCGTCGGCGTGCTCTGGTGGCTGGTGGCGATGCTGTGGCTGAAGCACTTCGACTTCGCCTCCAACCATGCCACCCATGCGCGGGTGTTCAAGCTGGCCGCGGGCACCCTGGCGATCGTGCCGGCGTGGTGCGCGCTGGGCGTGCTGCACGGCAGCGACCCCGACGGCCACCGCTGGCTGTTCGTGGCGCTGGCGATCGTGTGGGCGGCCGATACCGGCGCCTACTTCGCCGGGCGCCATTACGGCAAGCGCAAGCTCGCGCCGCGGATCAGCCCCAACAAGACGGTCGAGGGCGTGCTCGGCGGCCTCGCCTGCGGGTTGCTGGTGGCGCTGGTGTTCGCGCCGTTCGCGGGCGCCACGCTGGCGCAGTTGCCGCTGGTGGGCCTGGTCGCGCTGGTGGCCGTGGGCTTCTCGGTGGTCGGCGACCTGTTCGAAAGCCTGCTCAAGCGCCACGTCGGCGCCAAGGACTCCGGCGACCTGATCCCGGGCCACGGCGGCGTGCTCGACCGCATCGACGGCGTGGTCGCGGCCCTGCCGGTGTTCGCGCTCGGCAAGGCCTGGCTTGGATTCTGAGATGGCGAGGCCGGCAGGCATACGCAAGGTCGCCGTGCTCGGCGCCACCGGTTCGATCGGCGCTTCGGCGCTGGACGTCATCGCGCGCCACCCGGAACGGCTGCGGGCCAGCGTGCTGGCGGCGGGCAGCAAGGTCGACGCGCTGGTCGCGCTGTGCCGGATCCACCGGCCCGCGCACGCGGCGATCGCCGACGAAGCGCTCTACCCCGCGCTGCGCGATGGCCTGCGCGACGCCGGGCTGGAGACCCGGGCGCATGCGGGCGATGCCGCGCTGCAGGCGCTGGCCGCCGGCGGAGATTGCGACACCGTGGTCGCGGCGATCGTGGGAGCCGCCGGCCTGCCCTCGACCCTGGCCGCGGCGCGCGCCGGCAAGCGCCTGCTGCTGGCCAACAAGGAATCCCTGGTCCTGGCCGGTGAGCTGTTGACGCACGCCGCACGCGAGGGCGGCGCGCAGGTGGTCCCGATCGACAGCGAGCACAACGCGATCTTCCAGTGCCTGGCGTGCGCGCCAGGCACCGACGCCGACGCCCCGGCGCGCGGACTCGCGCGCATCGTCCTCACCGCCTCCGGCGGCCCGTTCCGTGGCCGTACCCGCGCGCAATTGCGGGACGTGACCCCGGCGCAGGCGATCGCGCACCCCAAGTGGTCGATGGGCCCGAAGATCTCGGTGGATTCGGCCACCCTGATGAACAAGGGCCTGGAAGTGATCGAGGCGCACCACCTGTTCGGCGTGCCCGGCGAGCGCATCGGGGTGCTGGTGCACCCGCAGAGCCTGGTGCATTCGCTGGTGGAGTTCGTCGACGGTTCGACCCTGGCGCAACTGGGCCTGCCCGACATGCGTACCGCGCTGGCGGTGGGGCTGGGCTGGCCGGAGCGGATCGAATCGGGGGTGGCCGGGCTCGACCTGCTGGCCCACGGCCGGCTGGACTTCGAACCGCCGGACCTGGACGCCTTCCCCTGCCTGCGGCTGGCCTGGCAGGCGCTCGCCGCCGGCGGCACCGCACCGGCGGTGCTCAACGCGGCCAACGAAGTCGCGGTTTCATCCTTCCTTCAGGGCCACATCGGCTTCCTTGGCATTCCCGCGCTGGTCGAGGATTGCCTGTCGGCGCTGCCCGCCGAACCGGCGACCTCGCTGGACGCCTTGCTGGCCGCCGACGCCGGCGCCCGCTCCCACGCCGCCCGACGCATCGCTTCCGGCGCTTATTCCTCCATGACAGCCTCATGAGCAGTTTCCTGGGTTCCGTCTGGTGGATGATCGTCAGCCTCGGCGTGCTGGTGACCTTCCACGAATTCGGCCACTACTGGGTCGCGCGCCGCTGCGGCGTGCGCGTGCTGCGCTTCTCGGTCGGCTTCGGCAGGCCGTTGTGGCTGCGCAAGGGTCGCGACGGCACCGAATACGTGATCGCGGCGCTGCCGCTGGGCGGTTACGTGCGCATGCTCGACGAGCGCGAGGGCGACGTCGCCCCGGCCGATGCGCCGCAGGCCTTCAACCGCAAGCCGGTCGGCCAGCGCATCGCGATCGTGATCGCCGGCCCGGCCGCCAACCTGCTGCTGTGCGTGGTGCTGCTGTGGGGCATGTTCGTGATCGGGCGGCCGGATTTCGCGCCGGTGGTCGGCCAGGCCCAGGGCATCGCCGCGGCCGCCGGCCTGGCGCCCGGCGACACCCTGCTGGCGGTCGGCGACCGCGCCACGCCGACCTGGAGCGAGGCGGCGCTGGCGCTGGCGACCGCCGCGATGGACCGCCAGGACGTGTCGCTGCACCTGCGCACCGCGGCCGGCAGCGAAGTCGACCGCCGGCTGCCGCTGTCGCGGCTGCCGGCCGACGCCTCCCAGCAGCAGGCGATGCGCGACATCGGCCTGGTCCCGCGGCACCAGTTGCTGCCGGCCGTGGTGGGACGGGTCGAACCCGGCACCGCAGCCTGGGGCGTGCTGGCCGAGGGCGATCGCATCACCGCCATCGATGGCGCGCCGATCTCGCACTACGAACAGGTCGGCCCGCGGGTGCAGGCCATCGGCGAGCGCACCGCGATGGTGGAGGTCGACCGCGAGGGCGAGCGGCTGGCGCTGGAGATCACGCCGCGGCGGCACCAGGATCCGCGCGGCGGCAGCTACTGGGCGCTGGGCATCCTGCCGGCCTCGGCGCCGCTGCCGCCCTACGACGCGACCCTGCGCCATGCGCCGCTGGCCGCGGTGCCGGCGGCACTGGAGGAAACCTGGAAGCTGGGCCGGGATTCGGTGGCGATGATCGGCCGCCTGCTCAGCGGCAGCGCCTCGGTGGAGAACATCTCCGGCCCGATCACCATCGCCCGCTACGCGAATGCCTCCGCGCAACTGGGCCCGGCCTGGTTCCTGAACTTCCTTGCCCTGCTTTCACTCAGTCTTGCGATCATCAACCTGCTGCCGATTCCCGTCTTGGACGGGGGCCACCTGCTGTATTACCTTATCGAGCTTGCCAAGGGCAGCCCGCTGAGCGAAAGGGCGATGGTCTTCGGGCAATACATCGGGCTGGCCGTGCTTGCCGGATTGATGGGCCTGGCGTTCTACAACGACATCCTGCAACTGTTGCACTGATGCCCCCAAACCGGAAGTGACGATGACGCGACTCCCCCCCCGCCGCCTGCTCGCCCTCGCCATCGCCACGGCGGCAACGGCGACGGTGCCGAACGCGTTCGCCCAGGCGACGAATCCCTTCGCGGTGCAGGCGGCCGAGGCCCCGGCACCCGCGGTTCCGGCGCCGGAGGCGTTCACCGTCGGCGACATCCGCATCGACGGGCTGCAGCGGGTGCCCGCGGGCACCGTGTTCACCTACCTGCCGATCGAGCGCGGCGACCGCATCGACCGCACCCGCGTCGCGGACGCGATCCGCGCGCTGTACAAGACCGGGTTCTTCGAGGACGTGCGCGCCGACCGCCAGGGCGACATCCTGGTGCTGACCGTGGTCGAGCGCCCGGCGATCAACAAGCTCACCCTGGTCGGCAACAAGGACATCAAGACCGAGGACCTCACCAAGGGCCTGACCGAGATCGGCCTCGCCGAGGGCGGGACCTTCGACCGCCTGAGCCTGGACCGGGTGGTCCAGGAGCTCACCAGGCAATACAACAACCGCGGCAAGTACAACGTCGCGATCGCGCCGACGGTGGCCCAGCTGGACCGCAACCGCGTCGACGTCACCATCGACATCAAGGAAGGCAAGGCGGCGAACATCCGCCACATCAACCTGGTCGGCAACGAGAAATACCCGCAGGAGGAGGTGCTCGCGGGCTGGGAGTCGAAGGAGCACAACTGGCTGAGCTGGTATCGCCGCGACGACCAGTACTCGCGCGAGAAGCTCTCCGGCGATCTCGAGAAGCTCAACTCCTTCTACCTCGACCGCGGCTATGTCGACTTCAGCCTCGACAGCACCCAGGTCGAGATCAGCCCCGACAAGCGCGACATGTTCCTGGTCGCGGGCATCGAGGAAGGCGAGCAGTACAAGGTCTCCACGGTCGCCCTGACCGGCGACACCATCCTGCTCAAGGAGGACCTGGAGAAGCGGCTGCTGGTGCGCAGCGGCCAGGTGTTCTCGCGGCGGCTGCTCGACCTCACCTCCGACGGCATCGCCCTGACCCTGTCCAACATCGGCTACGCCTTCGCCCGGGTCGACGTGGTCCCCGCCATCGACCGCGACGACCGCACCGTCGGCATCACCTTCAATGTCATTCCGGGGCCACGCACCACCGTCCGCCACATCCTGTTCAAGGGCAACACGCGCACCGCCGACGAAGTGCTGCGGCGCGAGATGCGCCAGTTCGAGGGCGCCTGGTACTCGCAGGCGGCGCTCGACCGCTCCCGCGTGCGCCTGCGGAGCCTGGGCTACTTCGAGACCGTGGAGATGGACAAGACGCCCGTCCCGGGCAGCCCCGACAAGGTGGACGTGACCTACACCGTCAAGGAAACCACTTCGGGCAGCTTCCTGTTCGGTGTCGGCTATTCCCAGCTCAGCGGCGTCAACACCTCGGTGCAGCTGTCCGAGAACAACTTCCTGGGCACCGGCAACCGGGTCTCGGTGGCCGCGCAGCGCAGCTACTACCAGAAGTCCTACAACTTCTCGTTCCTCAACCCGTACTTCACCGACGGCGGCATGTCGCTGGGCTACAACCTGCGCTGGAGCGAGTTCGACTACTCCAACTTCAACGTGGCGCAGTACTCGACCAACAACATCTCCGCGCAGGCGGTCCTCGGCGTGCCGATCACGGAATGGGACTCGGTGAGCGCGATGTTCGGGGTCGACAGCAACGAGATCCTCACCGACAACGCCACCCCGAACGAGGTGGTCGACTACGTCAAGGCGATCGGCGCCCGCACCTTCCATACCTGGCGCACCCAGCTGGCGTGGGCGCGCGATACCCGCAACGACTACTTCATGCCCAGCGTGGGCACCTACCAGCGCATCTCGGCCGAGGTCGCCCTGCCCGGCTCCACCGCCGAGTACTACAAGCTCGAGTACGAGTACTCCAAGTACTGGCCGCTCAGCCCTTCGCTGATCCTGCGTACCGGCCTGAACATCGGCTACGGCGACAGCTACGGCGACCCGGTGACCCGCAACCTCTGCTTCACCCCGCCGACACCGCCGACCGAGGCCAATCCCAACCCGCCGGCGCCACCGCCGCCGAGCGATCCGTGCACGCCTTCCTCGCCGGACTTCGACAAGACAGTGACCGCCGACGGCCTGCCGTTCTTCGAGAACTTCTTCGCCGGCGGCATCAGCTCCGGCGGGCGCGTGCGCGGCTTCGTCGACAACACGCTCGGCCCGCGCGCCATCAACGGGTTCGGCTTCTCGCGCGCGATCGGCGGCTCGGTCAAGACCGTCGGTTCGCTGGAGCTGTTCTTCCCGAGGCTGTTCGACACCAACGCGGCGCGGATCTCGGCGTTCATGGACTTCGGCAACGTGTACAAGGACTGGGACGCCTTCGACGCGGGAGAACTGCGTGCGTCGACCGGCGTGGCGCTGCTGTGGCGCTCGCCGATGGGCCCGATCTCGATCAGCTACGCGTTCCCGTTGCGGACGCAGCCGCTCGACGAGCCGGAGCGCCTGCAGTTCTCCTTCGGCGGAACGTTCTAGCGGGAGCGGACCCGGCATGGAGTTCAGCGCCGCCGAGCTCGCCCGACGCCTGGGCCTGGCCGTGCACGGCGACCCGGCGACCCGCGTGTCCGGTGTCGCCACGCTGGCACGGGCGACGCCGTCCTCGCTGTCGTTCCTGGCCAACCCGCGCTACCGCGCGCAACTGGCGGAGACCCGCGCCGGCATCGTGGTGATGCGCGAAGCGGATGCCGTGGACCATGCGGGCACCGCGCTGGTCGCGGCCGACCCGTATGCCGCCTTTGCCCGCGCCGCCGCGCTGTTCGAGGTGCACGCCGCGGTGGCGCCCGGCATCCACCCGCTCAGCGCGATCGATGCCAGTGCCAGGATCGATCCCGCCGCGCATGTCGGTGCCTTCGCCAGCATCGGCGCGCGCAGCGTGGTCGAGGCCGGCGCCGTCGTCGGCCCCGGCTGCGTCATCGGCGAGGACTGCGTGGTCGGCGCCGGCAGCGAGCTGGTCGCCCGCGTCAGCCTGGTCCGGCGCGTGCGCCTGGGCCGGCGCGTGCTCATCCATCCCGGCGCGGTGCTGGGGGCGGACGGCTTCGGGCTGGCGATGGACGCCGGCCACTGGCTCAAGGTGCCGCAACTCGGCGGCGTGCTGGTCGGCGACGATTGCGAAATCGGTGCCAACACCACGATCGACCGCGGCGCGCTCGACGACACCGTGCTCGAGGAGGACGTGCGCCTCGACAACCAGATCCAGGTCGGCCACAACGTCCACATCGGCGCCCACACCGCCATGGCCGGCTGCTCGGCGGTCGCCGGCAGCGCCCGGATCGGCCGCTATTGCCTCATCGGCGGCGGCGCCGGGGTACTCGGGCACCTGGAGTTGTGCGACCGCGTGGTGGTGACCGCGATGAGCCTGGTGACGCATTCGATCCGCGAGCCCGGCGAATACTCCTCCGGCACCCCGCTGATGGACAACCGCGGCTGGCGCAAGGCCGCCGCCCGGTTCAAGCAGCTCGATGCCCTCGCCCGCCGGCTGGGTGCTTTGCGCGATAATCGCGACTAGCCATCGCGCCACGCAGGGAAGTAACCACGTGCAATTGCCGCTCGACGCCATCGCCATCCAGAAGCTGTTGCCGCACCGTTACCCGTTCCTGCTGGTCGACCGGGTGGTGGAGTTCGAGCACCGCTCGCACATCGCCTGCATCAAGAACGTGACCATCAACGAGCCGTTCTTCCAGGGACACTTCCCCGGCTTGCCGGTGATGCCGGGGGTACTGGTCATCGAGGCGCTGGCGCAGGCCGGCGGCCTCCTGACCCAGCTCTCGCAGATCACCGACGCCGCCGGCAAGGTGTTCTACCTGGTCAAGGTGGACAACGCGAAGTTCAGCCGCATGGTGGTACCCGGCGACCGCCTGGAACTGCGCGTGAAGCTCAAGCGCACGATCCGCAACATGGCGCTGTTCGAGGGCGTGGCCAGGGTCGACGGCGAGCAGGTCGCCTGCGCCGAGATCCTCTGCGCGGAATCGAAGGAGTGACATGAACGCGGCCGCCGGCATCCACGCCAGCGCGGTGATCGATCCGTCGGCACGCATCGGCGACGGCGTATCGGTCGGTGCCTTCACGCTGGTCGGCCCCGACGTGGAGATCGGCGACGGCACCGCGATCGGCGCCCACTGCAGCATCCTCGGGCCGACCCGGATCGGCCGCGACAACCGCATCCATGGCCATGCCGCGATCGGCGGCGAGGCGCAGGACAAGAAGTTCGGCGGCGAGCGCACGCAGCTCGTGATCGGCGACCGCAACGTGGTCCGGGAATTCGTGACCATCAACCGCGGCACCGGCAACGGCGGCGGCACCACCCGCATCGGCGACGACAACTGGCTGCTTGCGTACGTGCACGTCGCCCACGACTGCCAGGTCGGCAACGGCTGCATCTTCTCCAACAACGCCACCCTCGCCGGCCACGTGGAAATCGGCGACCAGGTGATCCTCAGCGGCTTCGTCGGCATCCACCAGTTCTGCCGCATCGGCGCCCACGCCTTCATCGGCATGGGCGCGTTCGTCAACGGCGACGTGCCGCCCTACGTGCTGGTGGCGCAGGAAGGCTACGGCAAGCCGCGCGGCATCAACGTCGAAGGCCTGAAGCGGCGCGGCTTCGACGCCGGACGCCTCGCGGCGATCCGCCGCGCCTACCGCACCCTGTACCTGTCCGGCGTGAAGCTGGAGGAAGCGCGCGCGCAACTGGCCGAACTCGCACGCGAGAGCGACGACGTGCGCCTGCTGCTCGACTTCATCGGGCGCAGCGAGCGGCCGCTGCTGCGATGACCGCGACCGCCAAGCGCATCGTCCTGGTCGCCGGCGAGACCTCCGGCGACCAGCTCGGTGCCGGCCTGGCGGAGGCACTGCGCGCACGCTTCCCGGATGCCCAGTTCGCCGGCGTCGGCGGCGACGCCATGCGCGCGGCCGGGGTCGACACCTGGTTCGACGCCGGGGAACTCGCGGTGATGGGCCTGGCCGAGGTGCTCGCGCACCTGCCGCGGCTGCTGCGCCTGCGGCGCGAGCTGCGCAAGCGGGCGCTGGAGTGGAAGCCGGACCTGTTCGTCGGCGTCGACGCGCCGGACTTCAACCTGGGAGTGGAGCGCTGGCTCAAGCGCCGCGGCGTGCGCACCGTGCACTACGTCAGTCCGTCGGTGTGGGCCTGGCGCGAATCGCGCGTGCAGAAGATCGGACGCAGTGCGGACCTGGTCCTGTGCCTGTTCCCGATGGAGCCGGAGATCTATGCACGGCACGGCGTGGATGCGCGCTTCGTCGGTCATCCCCTGGCCGATGCCATCGCGCTGGAACCCGATCGCGCCGCCGCGCGCGAAACACTTGGCGTGCCGTTCCACGCGCCCTTGCTGGCGGTGCTCCCCGGCAGCCGGCTCGGCGAGATCGAGCGCATGCTGCCCGTCTTCCTGCAGGCGACGGCGCTGGTGGCGCGCGACATCGACGGCCTTCAGCTGGCGATCCCCGCCGCCAACGCCGATTGCCGCGCCGCCATCGAGCATGCGATCTCCCGTTCCCCGTTTCCCGTTCCCCGTTACCTGCTCGTCGACGGCCACGCGCAGCAGGCGATGATCGCCGCCGACGTGGTGTTGCTGGCGTCGGGCACCGCGGCGCTGGAGGCGATGCTGTGCAAGCGGCCGATGGTGGTCGGGCATCGCATCGCGCGGACCACCTATCGCATCGTCAAGGCCCTGGGCCTGCTGAAGTCGCGCTTCGTCAGCCTGCCGAACGTGCTCGCCGGCGAGGAAGTCGTACCCGAGCTGCTGCAGGAGGACTGCACCGCGGAACGGCTTGCCGGCGCGATCCTGCAATGGTTCGCGCAGCCCGAGGCGGTGGCCGCGCTGCGGCCGCGTTTCCGTGCCCTGCACGAGGATCTGCGCCGCGGCGCGTCCGCACGCGCGGCCGAAGCCGTGGCCGGGCTGGTGTCGCCATGAGCCTGCTCGCGGGCATCGACGAGGCGGGACGCGGCCCGCTGGCGGGGCCGGTGGTGGTCGCGGCGGTGGTGTTCCCGCCCGGGCGCGCACCGGTCAACGGCCTCGACGACTCCAAGCAGCTCGATGCCGCGCGCCGCGAGCAGCTGTACCCGCGCATCGTGGCGCGTGCACTGGCATGGCGGATCGTCTTCATCGAGGTCGAGGAGATCGACCGCATCAACATCTTCCACGCCACCATGCTCGGCATGCGGCGTGCACTGGAGGGGGTGGTCGAGGCACTCGGTGGCGACGGGGTGGAAGCCTTGATCGACGGCAACGCGGTGCCGCGCGGACTGCCGTGCCCGGCTCGCGCGATCGTCGGCGGCGACGGCAGCGAACGCGCGATCATGGCCGCTTCGATCCTGGCCAAGGTCGCCCGCGACCGGCACATGCGCGAGCTGCACGAGCGCTGGCCCGGCTACGGTTTCGACGAACACAAGGGCTATGCCACGCCCGCGCACCGCGCGGCGCTGGCGCGGCTCGGACCCTGCCCCGCGCACCGCCGGAGCTACGCGCCGGTGCGGGCGGTGATGCAGGGTCCGGACTTGTTCGCCCGATGCATCACGGAACCGGCTGGCGCCTGAACGCACCGCAAGTCAGGGCGACTTCCGGCGCATACCGGCACCCGCGCAAAGGCGCATGCTCCTCCTGCACCAGCGAGAAGGAGGTGTGCCATGCGTGCCCTCGACCTCACCCCGACCCCGTATCCGGACCAGCAGGCGATCGCCGGCCTGGATGTCCTGCTGCAGGGACTCGATCCCGAAACCGCGCAGCGGCTGCTGCGCGACTGCCTGGACGAGATCGCGCTCCGGCAACACCGCCTGCGCGTGCAGGAAAGCCATTACGCCGGCGACGATGCCTGGCCGCGCGAGCTCTTCCATATCGGTTGAGCCCGGTGTCAAGCCTTGTTCCCCCGCGGGTGCGGGGCTAGGCTGCTGCGAGCCATGTCCGCCCGCTTCGTCCACCTGCACCTGCACAGCGAATATTCGCTGGTCGACTCGACGATCCGGATCCCGGAACTCGTCGAGCGCTGCGTGGCCCTGGGCCAGCCGGCGGTGGCGGTCACCGACCACAACAACCTGTTCGCGCTGGTCAAATTCTACAAGGCCGCCGAAGCGGTCGGCATCAAGCCGATCGCCGGCGCGGACATCCTGTTCGCGGAGGGCGACGAGCCCGCATCGCGCCTGACCCTGCTGTGCCGCGACCGCGACGGCTACCTCGCGCTCTCGCGCCTGCTCACCCGCGCCTGGATGGAAGGCCAGCGCCACGATGGCGTGGTGGTGCGGCCCGAGTGGCTGCGCACCGGTAACCAGGGCCTGTTCGCGCTGGCGGGCCGCCACAGCGAGGCGGGTCGGCTGGCGGCCGCCGGCAAGCACGATCTCGCCGAGCAATGGCTGGCCGACTGGCAGCGCAACGTCGACGGTCGCCTGCACCTGGAAATCACCCGCACCAGCCGCGATGGCGAGGACCCGTTCAACGCGTTCGCCCTGCACGCCTCGGGGTTGCGCGGCATCCCGGTGGTCGCCGGCAACGACGTGCGCTTCCTCGCGGCGGAAGGCTACGAGGCGCACGAGGCGCGCGTGTGCATCGCCTCCGGGCGCGTGCTCGACGATCCGCGCCGCCCGCGCGACTACAGCGCCGAACAGTTCCTGCGCTCCTCCGACGACATGGCGATGTTGTTCGCCGACGTGCCCGATGCGATCGACAACGCGGTCGCGCTGGCGACGCGCTGCAACCTCGAACTGGCGCTGGGCACCTACTTCCTGCCGGCGTTCCCGGTGCCGTCCGACCAGACCCTGGACAGCTGGATCCGCTCGCAGGCGCGCGAAGGCCTGGCGCGGCGGCTGCAGAAGTCGCCACTGGCGCCCGGCCACGAGCGCGCGGATTACGAGGCCCGCCTGGACGCCGAGCTCGACGTCATCGTCGCAATGGGGTTCCCGGGCTACTTCCTGATCGTCGCCGACTTCATCAACTGGGCCAAGGACCACGACATCCCGGTGGGGCCCGGCCGTGGTTCCGGCGCCGGCTCGCTGGTGGCGTGGGCGCTGGGCATCACCGACCTCGACCCGATCCCCTACGACCTGCTGTTCGAACGCTTCCTCAATCCCGAACGCGTGTCGATGCCCGACTTCGACATCGACTTCTGCATGGACCGCCGCGACGAGGTGATCGACTACGTCGCCGGCAAGTACGGCCGCGACCGGGTCAGCCAGATCATCACCTACGGCACCATGGCGGCGAAGGCGGTGGTGCGCGACGCCGGGCGCGTGCTCGGTTTCCCCTACGGCTTCGTCGACGGCATCGCCAAGCTGGTGCCGATGACCCTGGGCATCTCGCTGGAAGATGCGCTCGGGCGCAGCGAGAAGTCGCGCGACGAGGCCTGGCGCTCCGACGAGCTGATCGCGCGCTACGCTGCCGAGGACGACGTCCGCGACCTGATCGACCTGGCGCTGGAGCTCGAGGACCTGACCCGCAACGCCGGCAAGCACGCCGGCGGCGTGGTGATCGCGCCCTCGCCGCTGTCGGACTTCTGCCCGCTGTTCGCCGAACACGACGGCCACGGCGGCGGCCGCAATCCGGTCACCCAGTTCGACAAGGACGACGTCGAGACGATCGGGCTGGTGAAGTTCGACTTCCTCGGGTTGCGGACGCTGACGATCATCGATTGGGCGGTAAAGGCGGTCAACCGGGGGCGAAAAGCGGGAACGGGGAACGGGGAACGGGGAACAGGTACTGCGCCGGCGCTGGATATTTCGGCGATCCCTCTCGACGATGCGGAGACGTACGAGTTGTTCGCGCGCGGGGATACGGTCGCGGTGTTCCAGTTCGAGTCGCGCGGCATGCGCGAGCTGCTCAAGCGCGCGCAGCCGGACCGCTTCGGCGACCTGATCGCGCTGGTATCGCTGTTCCGGCCGGGCCCGATGGACCTGATCCCGGACTTCATCGAGCGCAAGCACGGGCGCGCCGAGGTCAGCTATCCGCATCCGAAGCTGGAGCCGGTGCTGGCGCCGACCTACGGCGTGATCGTGTACCAGGAACAGGTGATGCAGATCGCCCAGGTGCTGGCCGGCTACTCGCTGGGCGGCGCCGACCTGCTGCGGCGCGCGATGGGCAAGAAAGACGTCGACAAGATGGCCAGGGAGCGGGCCAAGTTCGAGGCCGGCGCGGCCGAGCGCGGCGTGCCGGCACGGCAGGCATCGTCGATCTTCGACCTGATGGAGAAGTTCGCCGGCTACGGCTTCAACAAGTCGCACGCCGCCGCCTACGCGCTGGTCTCGTACCAGACCGCGTGGCTGAAGGCGCACCATCCCGCCGAATTCATGGCCGCGGTGCTGTCCAGCGACATGGACAACACCGACAAGGTGGTGGGCTTCCTCGACGAGGCGCGGACCATGGGCCTGTCGGTGCAACCGCCGGATGCGAATGCCTCGGGCTACATGTTCGAGGCCATCGACGACGCAACCGTCCGCTACGGCCTCGGCGCGGTGAAGGGCGTCGGCCGCGGCGCCTGCGAGGCGATCGTCGAGGAGCGCACACGCGGCGGCGCCTTCGCCGACCTGCTCGAATTCTGCAAGCGGGTGGATTCCACCAGGCTCAACAAGCGCGCGCTGGAGGCCCTGGTCAACGCCGGCGCGCTGGATGCGCTGGGGCCGAACCGCGCCTCGCTGATGCTGCAGCTGCCCGAGGTGTTGAAGGCCACCGAGCAACTGGCGCGCGAGCGCGATGCCGGACAGGTCTCGTTGTTCGGTGGCGGCGGCGCAGCCGCGCCGGCGCTGCGCCTGGAACTGCCGAAGGCGCCGGACTGGCCGCTGCTGCAGCGCCTGCAGGGCGAGCGCGAGACCCTCGGCCACTATCTCAGCGGGCATCCGCTGGATCCTTATCGCGACGAATTGCGCGGGTTGGTGGGACACGACCTCGGCGACCTCGACCGGATCTGGAACGAACGCCCGCAGGAGGAGCGCCGCGGCTGGCGCCAGGAAACCGCCACCATCGTCGCCGGCCAGGTGGTCGGCATGCGCAAGCGCGGCGACTCGCAGGCCTTCGTCCAGCTCGACGACGGCCGCGGCCGGATCGAGTGCGCGTTCTTCGCCGAGGCCTGGCACGAGTTCGCGCCGCTGCTCACCCGCGACCGCGTGCTGCTGGTCGAAGGCGGCCTGCGCGAGGACGAATTCAGCGGCGGCTTCTCGTTGCGCGCGCGGCGCTGCTGGGATTACGCCCAGGTCTGCCAGCAGCATGCGCAACGCCTGTCGGTGAAGCTGGACCTGCGCGAGGAACAGGCACTGGGCCGTTTCAGCCAGGCGTTGCAGGGCCATGCCGGCGCCACCCCGCTGCTGATCGAGGCCATCACCGGCGAGGCCATCGGCCGCCTGAGCATCAACGGCGGACAGGGCGTACGCGCCGATGCCGCCCTGCCCGGGCTGCTGCGCGGGCTGCCGGGGGTACGCACCGTGCGCCTGCACCTGAACAAGCCCTGGGCGAGCTAAACTTGCCCGGATGAACCCGAACTACCTCGATTTCGAGCAGCCGATCGCCGACCTGGAAACCAAGATCCAGGAGCTCCGCCACGCCAGCAATGCCCCGGCGGTGAACATCGATGCCGAGGTGCATGCCCTGCGCGACAAGCTGCGCCAGCGCACCGCACACATCTTCCGCGACCTGACCCCGTGGCAGGTCTCGCAGCTCTCGCGCCATCCTTCGCGTCCGTACACCCTGGACTACCTGCGGGTGATCTGCGACGAGTTCCAGGAACTGGCCGGCGACCGCGCCTTCGCCAACGACAACGCCATCGTCGGCGGCCTCGCGCGCATCGACGGCCGCAGCGTGGTGGTGATCGGGCACGAAAAGGGTCGCGACACCAAGGCCAAGCTCAGGCGCAACTTCGGCATGCCGCGACCGGAAGGCTATCGCAAGGCCCTGCGGCTGATGAAGCTGGCCGAGCGCTTCCACCTGCCGTTGCTGACCTTCATCGACACCATGGGCGCGTACCCGGGCATCGATGCGGAGGAACGCGGGCAGTCGGAAGCGATCGCGCGCAACCTGCTGGAGATGGCGGAGCTGCGCACACCGATCATCTGCACCGTGATCGGCGAAGGCGGCTCCGGCGGCGCACTGGCGATCGGGGTCGGCGACCGCACCCTGATGCTCGAATACAGCACCTATTCGGTGATCACCCCCGAAGGTTGCGCTTCGATCCTGTGGAAAACCGCGGACAAGGCCAAGGACGCAGCCGAGCAGCTCGGCCTC
The DNA here is from genome assembly GCA_036676625.1 of Lysobacter sp. Taxonomy (GTDB): domain Bacteria; phylum Pseudomonadota; class Gammaproteobacteria; order Xanthomonadales; family Xanthomonadaceae; genus Cognatiluteimonas. The sequence goes on from JAKFCN010000080.1 coordinate 28,615, forward strand.
ACCGCCAAGCGGTTGAAGGACCTCGGCCTGGTCGACAAGGTCGTGCGCGAGCCGATCGGCGGCGCGCATCGCAATCCGATGCAGATGGCCAAGCGGCTCAAGGCGGTGTTGATGAACGAACTCGACGCGCTGGAGCAGCTGCCGATCGACCAGCTGCTGCAGCGACGCTACGAACGCCTGCGCGGCTACGGCGCCTACGAAGCGGCGTGACCCGGAACGACATGGTCCTTCTGCCGCAACCCGGGCCACCGCGTCCGGTGCTTGTCGGTTTCAGCGGAGGCCTGGATTCCAGCGTGCTGCTGCAGTTGCTGGCGGCAATGCCGTCGGCGCATGCCGGATTGCGCGCGGTGCATGTCCACCACGGCCTGCAGGCGCAGGCGGATGCCTGGGCGGCGCATTGCGAGGCGGTCTGCGCCGCGCTGGGCGTGCCGCTGCTGAATGTCCGGGTGCAGGTCCCGCAGGCGGGCGGCCAGGGGCCCGAAGGCACGGCGCGTGCGGCACGCCACGCGGCCTTCGCGGCGGAACTGCACGACGACGAAGTACTCGCGCTCGCCCACCATCGCGAGGACCAGGCCGAGACCTTCCTGCTGCGCGCGCTGCGTGCCTCCGGGCCCGACGGCCTCGCCGCGATGCGGACGTGGCGCGCGCATGGCCGCGGCTGGCTGTGGCGCCCGCTGCTGGAGACGCCGCGCGCCGCGTTGCTGGCGCATGCGCGGCAGGCCGGCCTGCACTGGATCGAGGATCCGTCCAACGCCGACACCGCGCCGGACCGCAACTTCCTGCGCCATGAAGTGCTGCCGCTGCTGCAGCGCCGCTGGCCGCAGGCGGGCGCCGCGCTGGCACGCAGTGCCGGCCTGTGCGCCGAAGCCGGCGATCTGCTCGATACCGAGGACGCGCGGGTGCTGGCGAGCATGGCGGGGAATGCGCCCGGCACTCTGGACGCCGCCGGCCTGCTCGCGCTTCCGGCCGCACGCCGCGCGCGCGTGTTGCGCCGCTGGGTTGCGACGCTGGGGCTGCCACCGCTGCCTGCGAGCGGCCTGGTCGCGATCGAATCGGAATTGCTGACGGCCGCACCGGGCGCGCAAGCGCAGTTCGCATGGTCCGGTGCGGCGGTGAGGCGCTGGCGCGGGCTGCTGCACGCGGGCCTGCAGCGGCCGCCGTTGCCGGAGGAGTGGGCTTGCGAATGGGATGGTGCAGCGCCATTGGCGCTGCCGGGCGGCGGGACGCTGCGGCTGCAAGGCACGGCGCGTTTCGAGGCGCCGCTGCGGGTGCATGCGCGTGGCGGCGGCGAGCGCATCGTCCTGCCCGGGCGCAGCCACGCGCACGCGCTCAAGCACGTGCTGCAGGATCT
>JAKFCN010000081.1:0-32280 GCA_036676625.1 Lysobacter sp.
CCGCGCAACGCGATGGTGCTGATGAGCGCCGACAACGATCCCAATGCGGAGCGCGACGGCGACTACAGCTTCAGCATGCCGCAGAAGATTCCGTCCTACCTGCTGGCGATCGCCGCCGGCGACCTGGTGTTCAAGCCGATTTCGGAACGCAGCGGCGTGTGGGCCGAGCCGGCGATGGTCGACAAGGCGCAGGCGGAATTCGAGGACACCGAGAAGATGATCCGGACCGCGGAGGCGCTGTACGGGCCCTACCGCTGGGGCCGCTACGACATCCTGGTGTTGCCGCCGTCGTTCCCGTACGGCGGCATGGAGAACCCGCGCCTGACCTTCGCCACGCCCACCGTGATCGTCGGCGACAAGTCGCTGGTCTCGCTGGTCGCGCATGAGCTCGCGCACAGCTGGTCCGGCAACCTGGTCACCTTTGCCACCTCGCGCGATGCGTGGCTCAACGAAGGCATCACCAGCTACGTCGAGAATCGCCTGGTCGAAGCGCTGTACGGCAAGGACCAGGCCGACATGGAAAGCGCGATCGCGCGCGGGGAGCTGAAGGACGAGTTCACCGACGCCAACAAGCCGCTGCAGCGCCTGTCGGTCAAGCCCGGCGACCTCGACGATCCCGACAACAACCTCACCGGCACCGTCTACACCAAGGGCGCCTGGTTCATGCAGTTCCTGGAGCAGCGCTTCGGCCGCGAGCCGTTCGACGCGTTCCTGCGCGGCTACTTCGACCACTTCGCGTTCCAGAGCATCACCACCACCCAGTTCCGCGACTACGCCAGGACCAACCTGCTCGACAAGCACCCGGGCATCGTCGACCAGGCCGAGTTCGACGCGTGGCTGTACGAGCCCGGCATTCCGGCGACGGCGCCGCAGGTGCGCTCGCAGCGCTTCAGCGTGGTCGATGCCGCGCGCATCGCCTGGGCCGGCACCGGCAAGCTGCCGGTGCCGCAGCTGACGGCGGCCTGGAGCACCCAGGAGTGGGTGCGCTTCCTCGAGGGCATGCCGGAGACGCTGTCGCCGGAGCAGATGGCCGCGCTCGACGCCGCCTACCACTTCACCGGCACGCCCAACGGCGAAATCGCGCAGCGCTGGTATCCGCTGGCGGTGCGCAGCGGCTACCACGCCGCCGACGGCGAGATGGCCGCGTTCATGCAGCGGGTCGGCCGCCGCAAGCTGATCATGCCGATCTACAACGCGCTGGTGCAGACGCCGGACGGGCTGGTGTTCGCCAAGGGCGTGTTCGAGCGGGCCAGGCCCGGTTACCACCCGATCACCACCGGTTCGGTGGCCGCGGCGATTGCCCGTGGCGAAAGCGCAGCGCGCGGCGAGGCGGGCGAGGCCAAGGCGCAGTGACGCCACGGCGCGCCGCGGTCGCGATGCTGGTGCTGGCCGCGTTGGCCGCGGCCGGCGGTTGCGACCGCGAACAGCGGCGGGCCGAACAGGCCGCGGCGCAGGCGGCTGCCGCGGAAGCGGCGGCGAAGCAGGGCGAAGCCGCGTTCGAGGCCGCGCTCGTCGACCGGAACTGGGCGCTGGCCAAGGCCCAGGGCGATGTGCTGCTGGCGACGTATCCGCAGAGCGAAGCCGCCGCACGCGTGCGTCCGAAGCTGGCGGAAGTCACGGCCAAGGCCGAGGCGCAGCGCGAGCACTCGCGCACCGCCGCGCTGTGGAGCTACCTGAAGCAACCGGTGAAAGGCGGCACCCAGGTGTCGGCCGCGATCTACTCGAAGGATCCGGTGGACGTGGACGGCAGCGGCGCCCAGCGCGTGCGCCTGATCTTCCGCGACCATCCCTCCTGGGGAAAGAGCAGTTACCTAGTGTTGCAGTCCGGCGACTTCGACTGCCACGGCGGCTGCAGGGTGAAGGTCGCGATCGACGACAAGGCGCCGGAACCGATGGCCGCGCTGCGCCCGGAAACCGACGAGGCCATCGCGATGTTCATCAACGACGAGCGCACCCTCTGGCGCATGACCGAAGGCGCGAAACTCCTGCGCGTCGAATTCCCCGTGCAGGCCGGCGGCACCCGCACCGCCACCTTCGAAGTAGCCGGCCTCGATCGCACCCAGCTTCCGAACTGGAATTAGCAAGAGCTTTTTAGAGGGCGTAGCCGAACTGCTGCGCGAACTGTTCGGCGAACTCGTCGTAGTCGAAGCGCTGGTTCTGGGTGCCCGGGTGCTCGACCTTCAGCGCGCCCATCAGGTTGCCGATGCGGCCGATGGTGAGCCAGTCGCAGCCCTTCTCGATGCCGAAGATCAGGCCGGCGCGGAACGCGTCGCCGCAACCGGTCGGGTCGGTGATGCGGCGCTCGTGCGCGGGCGGCACGTCGTGGACCTTGCCGCCGGCGTGGATCACCGCGCCCTTGGGGCCGCGGGTGGCGATGTACGCCTTGACCTTGCCGGCGATGGTCTTCTCGTCCCAGCCGGTGCGTTCCTGCAGCAGGTTGGATTCGTAATCGTTGACGGTGACGTAGTCGGCCTGGTCGATGAACTCGCGCAGCTCGGCGCCGTTGAACAGCGGCATCGCCTGGCCCGGGTCGAAGATGAAGGGAATGCCGGCCTCGGCGAACTCCTTGGCGTTCTGGATCATGCCTTCGCGGCCGTCCGGGCTGACGATGCCGATGCTCACGCCGGGCACGTCGCGCACGTGGTTCTCGTAGCTGCGCATCATCGCGCCGGGATGGAACGCGGTGATCTGGTTGTTGTCGAGGTCGGTGGTGATGAAGGCCTGGGGCGTGAACAGCTCCGGGATCTCCTTGACCTGCGACAGGTCGATCTCGAGTTCCTGGAAATACTCGCGATAGGGGCCGAAGTCCTGGCCGACGGTGGCCATCGGGATCGGGTCGCCGCCGAGCAGCTTGAGGTTGTAGGCGATGTTGCCGGCGCAGCCGCCGAACTCGCGGCGCATCCGCGGCACCAGGAACGACACGTTGAGGATGTGCACCTTGTCCGGGAGGATGTGGTTCTTGAACTGGTCTGGGAACACCATGATGGTGTCGTAGGCCAGGGAACCGCAGATCAGCGCAGGCATGGGCAGAGCCTCGGGTGCCGGCGGCGCCGGCGGGCAGGGTGGGATGGGGGTCGCGGCCGGAGTGGGACCGACGGCGCGCTAGGTTACCGGCTGGCGCCTGCAGAGGCCAGTTTTTGCTAGGCTAGCCCATCCCTTGCTTCGCCCCTCACGGACGCCCTTTCGCGATGTTCAAGAAGTTCCGCGGCATGTTCTCCAACGACCTGTCGATCGACCTCGGCACGGCCAATACCCTGATCTACGTCCGCGGCCAGGGCATCGTGCTCAACGAGCCGTCGGTGGTCGCGGTGCGCCAGGACCGGCTGGTCGGCGGCTCGCGCTCGGTCGCGGCGGTCGGCACCGAGGCCAAGCAGATGCTCGGCCGCACCCCGGGCCACATCACCACCATCCGGCCGATGAAGGACGGCGTCATCGCCGACTTCACCTATACCGAGGAAATGCTCAAGTACTTCATCCGCAAGGTGCACAAGTCGCGGATGCTGCGGCCGAGCCCGCGGGTGCTGGTGTGCGTGCCGGCCGGCAGCACCCAGGTCGAGCGCCGCGCGATCAAGGAATCGGCCGAGGAGGCCGGCGCCCGCGAGGTGTTCCTGATCGAAGAGCCGATGGCGGCCGCGATCGGCGCCGGCATGCCGGTGACCGAGGCCCGCGGCTCGATGGTGGTGGACGTCGGCGGCGGCACCACCGAGGTCGCGGTGATCGCGCTCAACGGCATCGTCTACTCGCAGTCCGTGCGCATCGGCGGCGACCGCTTCGACGAGGCGATCATCGCCTACGTGCGCCGCAGCCAGGGCATGCTGATCGGCGACGCCACCGCCGAACGCATCAAGGTGGAGATCGGCAACGCTTACCAGCAGGAAAACGTGCGCGAGATCGAGATCTCCGGCCGCCACCTGGCCGAGGGCGTGCCGAAGATGATCACGATCGACTCCAACGAGGTGCTGGAGGCGCTGCGCGAGCCGCTGGCCGGGATCGTGGCCGCGATCCGCCAGGCGCTGGAGCAGACGCCGCCGGAGCTGTGTTCGGACGTCGCCGAGCGCGGCATCGTGCTTACCGGCGGCGGCGCGTTGCTGCGCGACCTCGACCGCCTGATCAGCGAGGAGACCGGACTGCACGTGCAGGTCGCCGACGATCCGCTGACCTGCGTCGCCCGCGGGGGCGGCCGCGCGCTGGAACTGGTCGACATGCACGGCAACGAATTCTTCGCGCCGGAGTGAGGCAGAAGAAGCGGTGAACGGAAAAGTCGCGCCTTCGGCGCTGTAAACGGGAAATCTTCCAAGTGGCGATCCTTCCTCTCTTTACAGGCCGCGCAGCGGCCGACTTCACCGTTAACCGTTAACCGCACCCCGTGCCCGCCTATTCCAATCCTTCAGTCCCCCGCCCCGGCGACGTCGCCGGCACGCTGCGGCTGCTGGCCTACCTCGCGCTGGCGATCGCGCTGATCGTGCTCGACCACCGTGGCGGCTGGCTGGCGCAACTGCGTGCCCGCAGCGCGGTCGCGGTGCAACCGCTGTGGTGGCTGGCCGGGATGCCGGCACGGGTCGGCGACGCACTCAGCGACAGCGCCGTGACCCGCACCCGGCTGGCACAGGAGAACCGGGTACTGCGCAACGCGCTGCTGGTCAGCGGCGCGCGGGTGGCGCGGCTGCAGACCGCCGCCGCCGAGAACACGCGCCTGCGCGGGCTGCTCGGCGCCGCCCAGCGCGGCGGCCTGGACGTGCAGCTCGCGCCGATCCTCGACATCGACCTCGACCCGACCCGCCAGCGCCTGGTGCTGGATGCCGGCAGCCGCGACGGCATCGCCATGGGCCAGAGCGTGATCGACGCCGGCGGCCTGGTCGGGCAGATCATCGCGGTGCGCCCCGGCACCGCCACCGTGCTGCTGCTGACCGACCCGGACCATGCGGTACCGGTGCTGGTCGCGCGCAGCGGCGTGCGCCTGGTCGCCTACGGCAAGGGCCGCAGCGACCGGCTCGAACTGGCCAACATCCCGCTGTCCAGCGACGTGCGCGTCGGCGACGTCGTGATCACCTCGGGGCTGGGCGGGCGCTTCCCGGCGGGTTTCCCGGTCGGTGTCGTCACCGCGCTGCATCCCGACGACAGCCACGCGTTCCTGATCGGCGATGTCGCGCCCGCGGCGCAGCTCGATCGCGGTCGCGACGTGTTGTTGCTGAAGGGGAGGGCCGCGCCGTGAGCCGTCCGCACAACGCCTGGTTGTTGCCGGTGAGCCTGGCGGCGGCGCTGCTGCTCGGGCTGCTGCCGTTGCCGGGCTGGCTGCAGCCGTTCCGGCCGTACTGGCTGGCGCTGGTGCTGGTGTACTGGATCATCGAAGCGCCGGACCGGATCGGGCTCGGTTTCGCCTTCCTGCTGGGCGTGCTCGCGGACCTCGCGTTCGGCACCCTGCTCGGCGAGCAGGCGCTGCGGCTGACGGTGATGGCCTTCATCGTGCAGCGCTTCCGCGCGCAGCTGCGTTTCTTCCCGCTGTCGCAGCAGGCACTGGCGGTGGCGGGCCTGCTGCTCAACGACCGCGTGGTCGGCGCCGCGGTGCACATGGCGCTGGGCGAACCGCAGTTGCCGTCCAGCTTCTGGTGGGCGCCGCTGGCCGGGATGCTGCTGTGGGCGCCGGTCTTCCTGCTGCTGGACAGGCTGCGGCTCGGCGGCAGGGGCTAGGCCGTGCGCCCGCGTCGCCGCCAGCTCAAATCGCCGGGCGCCGAGGCGGCGCAGTTCCGCGTGCGCGCCGCGATCGGCTTCGCGATCGTGGTGCTGGCGCTGGGCGGCCTGGGTGCCTGGTACTTCAAGCTGCAGGTGCTCGACCACGCCGACTACGCGACCCAGTCGGAAGCCAACCGGGTCAAGATGCGCCCGGTGCTGCCGGGGCGCGGCCTGATCCTGGACCGCAAGGGCCGCGTGCTCGCCGACAACGTGCCGGCCTACCGCCTCGACGTGATGCCGCTGGAAGCGGGCGCCGCGGATGCGTGGCTGCCGGCGCTGCGCCGGATCGTCGCGCTCGACGACGAGGACGTGCAGCATTTCCGCGACGCGTTGCGCGCCGGACGCCGGTTCAAGCCGATCACGCTGAAGCCGCGGGTGGACCCGGAGGAAGTCGCGCGCTTCGCGGTCGACCGCTGGCGTTTCCCCGGGGTCGAGCTGGTGCCCTACCTCAACCGCCGCTATCCGTACGGCGCGTTGTTTTCGCAGGTGATCGGCTACGTCGGCCGGATCGACGAAGAGGACCTCAAGCAGCTCGGCGAGGCCAACAGCGCATTCACCCATACCGGCAAGACCGGACTGGAGCGCTATTACGACGAGATCCTGCGCGGGCGCATCGGTTACGAGCGGGTCGAGACCAACGTCGAGGGCCGCGCGCTCGGCACCGTCGGCCGCGTGCCCGCGACGCCGGGCGCCGACCTGCGGCTGTCGATCGACCTCGACCTGCAGCGCGCGATGGTCGCTGCGTTCGGCGATTTCGACGGCTCGGCGGTGGCGGTGGATCCGCGCACCGGCGAGGTCCTGGCGATGGTCAGCCTGCCGGCCTACGACCCCAACCTGTTCGTCAACGGCATCTCGCACGCCGACTATCGCGCGCTGACCGAGAATCCGTCGCGCCCGTTGTTCAACCGCAACGTGCTCGGCGGCGGGCCGCCGGGTTCCACGGTGAAACCCTTCATCGGCCTGGCCGGACTCGACAGCGGCCTGCGCACGGCCGACGACCGCGTGCTGTCCACCGGCGAGTTCCACATCCCGGGCCAGCGCCGTGGTTATCGCGACTCGCATGCCCACGGCCACGGCTGGACCGACCTGCGCAAGTCGATCTCAGCCTCGGTCAACACCTATTACTACAAGCTCGCGCTGGACATGGGCATCGCCCGCTTCGACACCTGGATGCGCAAGTACGGCTTCGGCCAGCCGACCGGCATCGACCTGATCGGCGAGAGCTCGGGCATCCTGCCGTCGCCGGAGTGGAAGCGGGCGCACAGCCACGAGCCCTGGTACGTCGGCGAGACCGTGATCGCCGGCATCGGCCAGGGTTTCTGGAAGGCGACCGCGCTGCAGCTCGTGCGCGCCACCGCGGCATTGGCCGACGGCGGCGAGTTGCGCCGCCTGCACCTGGTGCGCGACCGCCGCGACGGTTACCAGGCGCCGTGGCAACCGATGCCGGAGCCGCCGCCGGTGCGCATCAGCGACAACCCGGCGCACCTGGCCGCGGTGCGCGACGGCATGGTCGGCACCATGCAGCCGGGCGGCACCGGCTATGCGGCCGGCATCGGCGCGCCGTACCAGATCGCGGGCAAGACCGGCACCGCGCAGAAGGTCAGCCGCCGCGGCGCGGTCAGCGTCGATCCGCACCAGCTGCCGCTCGCCCTGCGCCACCAGGCCTGGTTCATCGGCTACGCGCCGGCGGACAACCCGACCATCGCGGTGGCGGTGGCGGTCGAACACGGTGGCTTCGGCTCCACCACCGCCGCGCCGATCGCGCGCAAGATCATGGATGCGTGGATCCTGGGCAAGCAACCGGAACCGGCGCCGGAGCAGGCGGCGGCGCCATGAACGCGATCCTGCGCTGGCTGTTCGACATCGTGGCGCGCCTGGCGCGCACCCTCGATTTCGCACTGTGCGGGGCGCTGCTCGCGCTGATGGCGATCGCGCTCGCGGTGCTGTACAGCGCCGGCGGCGAATCGCCGCAACTGGTCATCGCCCAGGGCGCGCGCTACGCGGTCGGTTTCGCCGCGCTGTGGGCACTGTCGCGGATCCCGCCGCACCGGCTGCGCAACGCCACTCCGGCGGCCTACGTGCTGACGCTACTGCCGCTGTTGCTGGTGCTGGCGATCGGCACCGGCAGGCACGGCCGCCACTGGATCGACCTCAAGCTGTTCTACTTCCAGCCGGCGGAACTGCTGAAGCTGACCCTGCCGATGATGGCGGCCTGGTACCTCAACCGCGAGCCGCTGCCGCCGCGGTTCCGCGCGGTGATGGTGGCGGTCGGAATCATCATCGTGCCGACCGCGCTGATCATGCTGCAGCCGGACTTCGGCACCGCGATGCTGGTGGTGGCCAGCGGCGCGTTCGTGCTGTTCCTGGCGGGATTGTCGTGGTGGTGGTTCGTGGCCGCGTTCGGCGGCGTCGCCGCGGCGGCGCCGGTGGCCTGGTTCTGGTTGCTGCGGCCGTACCAGCAGGACCGCATCCTGACCTTCCTGGACCCGGAGTCCGATCCGCTGGGCGCGGGCTGGAACATCATCCAGTCCAAGATCGCGATCGGCGCCGGCGGGCTCACCGGCAAGGGCTGGGGACAGGGCTCGCAGTCGCACCTCAACTACCTGCCCGAGCACACCACGGACTTCATCTTCGCCGTGCTCGGCGAGGAATTCGGCTGGGTCGGGGTGGCCACGGTGCTGGCGTTGTACCTGTTCATCGTCGGCCGCTGCCTGTGGATCGCGGCCGAGGCGCGCGACGGCTATTCGCGCCTGCTCGCGGGCAGCCTGGGGCTGTCGCTGTTCGTGTACGTGATCGTCAACGGCGGCATGATCTCCGGCCTGCTGCCGGTGGTCGGCGTGCCGATGCCGTTGCTCAGCTACGGCGGCACGTCCGCGGTCTCGCTGCTCGCCGGCCTCGGCGTGGTCATGGCCGTCCGCGCCCACAAGCCCATGCACGGCTACTGAGTGCCGCCAAGAGCATTTTTGCCGCAGATTGCACAGATGAACACAGATGGGGCCTCAAAGGCTTTGAAGGTTTTTCATCCGTGAAATCTGTGTAATCTGTGGCTAATTCCCCCTGCTTTTTGCGTGGTAATCTCGCGCCGATGAGACATGCCCTGACATTGATCGCCGCATGCGCGCTTGCGGCGTGCGCGACGCCGGCGCCGGAGGCGGTGCAGGTGTCGACCGCCGTGCCCGACGACATCCTCTCGCTGCCGCCGGTGCCGCAGCCGCCCGAGCGGCCGGTGGCGCCGCCGCCGGTGACCGATCCGGCGATCCCGCGGGAGCAGCGCGTCGACGCCTTCGTCGATTACACGGCGCGCACTTACGGGGTCGACCCGGCGATGGTGCGCGCCACCCTGGCGCAGGCTGCATCCAAGCAGCCGATCATCGACGCGATGTCGCGTCCGGCGGAGAAGGTGCGCAGCTGGGCCGAGTACCGGCCGATCTTCCTCAACGACAAGCGCATCGACGGTGGCGTCGCCTTCCTCGCCCAGCATCGCGGCGAACTCGACCGCGTCGCGGCGGCCACCGGCGTGCCGGCCGAGTACATCGTCGCGATCATCGGCGTGGAGACCAGTTACGGCGCGATCACCGGCAAGTACCGGGTGCTCGATGCGCTGTACACGCTGGCGTTCGACTATCCCAAGCGCGCGCCGTTCTTCGCCGGCGAGCTGGCGCAGCTGTTCGCGCTGGGCAAGGAAGAGGGCATCGACGTGTCCGCGCTCAACGGCAGCTACGCCGGTGCGATGGGCTGGGGCCAGTTCATGCCGTCCAGCTGGCGCAACTGGGGCCGCGACGGCGACGGCGACGGCAGGCGCGACCTGATCGGCGACAGCGACGACGTGTTCGCCTCGATCGCCAACTATTTCGTCGCCCACGGCTGGCAGCGCGGCGCCCCGGTGGTCGCGCGCGCGCAACGTGCCGGCAATGCCGCCGCGTTCGCGCCGGAAATGCCCGACCCGGTGTATCCGATGGTGGCGCTGGCGATGCGCGGCTACACGCCGCGCCCGGGCGAGCCCACGGTCGCTGCGGGCGAAGGCGCCACCCTGTTCAACTTCGACGGCGCCGAAGGCCGCGAGCACTGGATCGGCTATCGCAACTTCTACGTGATCACCCGCTACAACCACTCGCCGATGTACGCGATGGCGGTGCACCAGCTGGCGCAGGCGATCCGGGCTGGTGCCGGCGCGGATGCCGGCAGCGTGGCGGGCAGCGGCGACCGATGATGCGCCGGGGCACGGGGAGCATCGGGCTGGCCGCCGCGACCCTGGCCAGCGTGCTCCTCGCCGCCTGCACCAGCACACCGGACAAGCCGCCGCAGTCGCCGGTGGCGGTGCGGATCGAGACCCATGGCGACTTCGAGCGGCGCGCGGAACAGAAGCCGCGGCGTTCGCCGTATGCGCCCGCGCAGGAAGACCTGTCCAAGCGCGGCAACTACACCCGCGGCGGACTGTACGCCCCCGGCGTCGCCGACAGCGCGCCGCAGGGCGGCATTCCCGACGTCGACCGGATCCCCGAGCCGGAAGTGCGCGCCGAGCCGCGTTCGCGCTACGGCAACCGCTCGCCGTACACCGTGCTGGGCAAGCAGTACCGCGTGCTCGACAGCGCCGAAGGCTACGACGCCACCGGCATCGCTTCGTACTACGGCAACAAGTTCCATGGCCGCCGCACCTCCAATCTGGAGGTGTACGACATGTACGCCTTCACCGCCGCGCACAAGACCCTGCCGCTGCCCAGCTATGCGCGGGTCACCAACCTCGCCAACGGCAAGTCGGTGGTGGTGCGGGTGAACGACCGCGGCCCGTTCCACGACGGCCGCATCATCGACCTGAGCTACGCCGCGGCGGTGAAGCTGGGCGTCGACCGCGCCGGCACCGCGCGGGTCGAAGTGCACGGCCTCAGTCCCGGCGAGGACGCGCGCCAGCGCTACGACGCGGTGGCCGCGGCGCAACCTGCGCCTCCACCGCCTGTTCCGGCCACGGCACCCGCCACCGCCATCGACCGCCTGGTCGCGGTATTGCCGCTGGCCAGCGCCGACGCCGGCGAACTGCCGACGCTGGCCAGCGGGCCGGCGCCGGCTTCCTTTGCGCCTGCGCCTGCGCCCGCGGGTGTCGTGCTCCAGGTCGCCACCTTCGCCGCGCGCGCGAACGCCGAGCGCGCGCTGGCCATGCTCGACGGTGCCGGCATCGCCGGTGCGCGCCTGCTGGGCGGCGACGCCAACGGGCGCCCGGTCTGGCGTTTGCGCGTGGGTCCGGTCGATCCCGCCGCCACCGAGGAACTCGGCGCGCGCCTGCGCGGTCTCGGCTTCGGCCAGCCGCAGCGCGTGCACGAGTAAACTTCCCAGCCTGCCTTTCGCCAGCTTGCCGTCCCGGAGTCCGTTGTCTTGAAGAAAGCCCCCGTCGCCGCCGCCGTCCTCGCCACCTTCGCCACCGCCGTGTTCGCGCTCGCCTTCGCGCAGCCGCAGTCGGCCCTGCCGCAGCCGACCTTGCCAAAGCCGGCCGCCCTGAGCGACGCGCTGCCGATCCCGCCGCCGCCGGCGCCGTCGACCGCAGCGGCCTGGGTGCTGATGGACTACGCCACCGGCCAGGTGCTTGCCGGCGAGAACATCGACCTGCGCCGCGAGCCGGCCAGCATCACCAAGGTCATGACCTCCTATGTGATCGCGGCGGAAATGGCGGCCGGCAAGATCAAGGCCGACGACCAGGTGATGATGAGCGAGCACGCCTGGCGCGAAGGCGGCGCCGGCACCGAGGGCAGCTACAGCGGCTTCCCGGTCAACCAGACGGCACCGCTGGTGGAGATGGAGAAGGGCATGGTCGTGCAGTCCGGCAACGACGCCGCGATCGCCCTGGCCGAGCACGTCGCCGGCAGCGAGCAGTCGTTCGCCGCGCTGATGAACGCGTACGCCAAGCGCATCGGCATGAAGGACTCGCACTTCATGAACCCGCACGGCCTGTCGATGGAAGACCACTACTCCACCGCGCACGACCTGGCGCTGCTGGGCCGCGCGCTGATCCACGACTTCCCGGTCGCGTACTCGTACAACAAGATCAAGGAATTCACGGTCGGGCCGATCACCCAGCCCAACCGCAACGTGCTGCTGTGGCGCGACCCGTCGGTGGACGGCATCAAGACCGGCCACACGTCCAATGCCGGCTACTGCCTGATGGCTTCGGCCAAGCGCGGCGACCAGCGCCTGATCTCGGTGATCCTCGGCGGCAGCAGCGAGAAGCAGCGCGCCGCGGATTCGCAGGCCCTGCTCAACTGGGGCTTCCGCTTCTACGAGACCCACAAGCTCTACGACGCCGGCAAGGAAGTCGCGAAGCTGAAGGTCTGGAAGGGCACGGCCGACGAAGTGCGCCTGGGGGTGGCCGAGCCGATGCTGGTGAGCCTGCCGCGCGGCAAGTACGCGCAGCTCAAGCCGTCGATGGACGTGCCCAAGGCGCTGGTCGCCCCGATCCGGAAGGGCCAGGCGATCGGCACCGTGAAGGTGTCGCTGGACGGCAAGGTGATCGCGCAGCGCCCGCTGGTGGCGATCGAAGCGGTCGAGCAGGGCGGCTTCTTCAAGCGCCTGTGGGACGAATTCTGGATGTGGTGGGAGTCTGTCTGAGCGGAGGTGGCCTGATGGAAATCAAGTCCGACAATCCGGAACACGGCTTCCAGTTCCCCGGCGAGTTCGAGATCACCGCGATGGGACCGGCCGGCAGCGGCCTGGAACAGCAGATCCCGGCGCTGCTCGAAGCCGCAGGCCTGGCGGTGCTGCACGAGAGCGTGGCCACCCGCGAATCCAGCGGCGGCAAGTTCGTCTCGGTGAAGCTCAGCTTCCGCGCCGAATCGCGCGAGCAGTACGACGTGGCGCACGCGGTCCTGCGCGAACATCCCGAGGTGAAGTGGACGCTGTAATGCGTGACCTGAAAGTCAGCGACCTTGGCCGCCGTCCCTACGAGCCGGTGTGGCGGGCGATGCAGGCCTTCACCGATGCGCGCGATGCGACGACACCCGACGAGCTGTGGCTGGTCGAACACGAGCCGGTGTTCACCCTCGGCCAGGCCGGCCGGCCGGAACACGTGCTGGCGCCCGGCGACATCCCGGTGCTGCACGTCGACCGCGGCGGCCAGGTCACCTATCACGGCCCCGGCCAGCTCGTGGCCTACCCGCTGCTGGACCTGAAGCGGCTGAAGATCGGCGTGCGCGAATACGTGTCGCGGATCGAGCAGGCGGTGATCGATACCCTGGGCGAATGGAACATCGAGGGTCGACGCCGCGACGGCGCCCCCGGCGTTTACGTCGACGGCGCCAAGATCGCCGCGCTCGGGATCCGGGTGCGCCGCGGCTGCTGCTTCCACGGCCTGGCCTTCAACATCGCCATGGACCTGGAGCCGTTCAGCCGGATCAACCCTTGCGGCTACGCCGGGCTGGAAGTGGTGTCGGCGGCGGACCTGGGCGGCCCGTCCGGGCTGGAGGCGGCCAAGCCGGTGCTGCTGCGTGAACTGGCGGCCCAGTTCGGCCTGCGCCTGCGCGCCGCCGATGCGACAATGGCGGCATGAGCAAGGCCATTCCGATTACCACCCTCGAGCCCGGCGTCCGCCAGGTCGCCGGCGACAAGATCGCGCGCTCGCCGGTGCAGTTCGCCGACGCGCCGGTGCTGCGCAAGCCGTCGTGGATCCGGGTGCGGATTCCTTCCGGAAATTCGGTCGCCAGGTTGAAGGAGAAGCTGCGCGCGAACCACCTGGTCACCGTGTGCGAGGAAGCCAGCTGCCCGAACATCCACGAGTGCTTCGGCCACGGCACCGCGACCTTCATGATCCTGGGCGAAGTCTGCACCCGGCGCTGCTCGTTCTGCGACGTCGCCCACGGCCGGCCGAAGCCGCCGGACCCGGCCGAGCCGCTGCACCTGGCGCAGACGGTCAAGGACATGGGACTGAAGTACGTGGTGGTCACTTCGGTCGATCGCGACGACCTGCGCGACGGCGGCGCGGCGCATTTCGTCGACTGCATCGCCGCGATCCGCGAGTTCAGCCCGGGCACGAAGATTGAGATACTCACGCCGGACTTCCGCGGCAAGGGACGGATGGAACGCGCGCTCGAGATCCTCGCGGCCAATCCGCCGGACGTGTTCAACCACAATGTCGAGACCGTGCCGGATCTCTATCGCAACGTGCGCCCCGGCGCGGACTACCGATGGTCGCTGACCCTGCTGCAGAAGTTCAAGCAGCAGCATCCGGGCCTGCCGACCAAGTCCGGGATCATGCTCGGCCTCGGCGAGACCCTGGAGCAGGTGCACGGCACCCTGCGCGACCTGCGCGCGCACGCGGTCGACATGGTCACCATCGGCCAGTACCTGCAGCCCAGCCCGCACCACCATCCGGTGCTGCGTTACTGGACCCCGGATGAATTCCGCGCGCTGGAGGCCTTCGGCATGGCGCTCGGGTTCGCTCACGTGGCGTCCGGGCCGCTCGTGCGATCCTCCTACCACGCCGACCGGCAGGCGGCTCAAGCTTCGCAACAGCCGGCCTCGCAACAGCCGGCCTCGCAACTTTCGGCACTGGCGGGCGGTCAAAGCCTGGAATCAACTGCTCCCTGACATATTTTCGCTGGACATATTTTCCCTGGATGTTCCCCCCGGCGGCCCGCGCGCCGCGAGAGTCGACATGAAAGTTCGCCACACCCTGCTGCTCCTGGCCCTCGCCGCCCCGCTCGCGTTGCTGGCGCGCCCGCCCGCGAGCGGGGGCGACGCCATCGCCACCGGTCCCACCGCCGACCAGGCCACCACTTCCCGGCTGGTCTACGGGCTGCTGTCGGACAGCCGCTACGCCTATCGGCCGCGGGCGCTGGACGATGCGCTCTCGCAGGACATCTTCAAGCGTTACCTCGACGCGCTCGACGGCAGCAAGATGTTCTTCACCGCGCAGGACGTGGCGAAATTCGCGCGCTACAAGACCAGCCTCGACGAGGCCATCAAGGGCGGCAAGCTGGATCCCGCGTACGCGATGTTCGCGCTGTACAAGCAGCGCGTCGACGAGCGCTCGACCTACGTGCGCGCGCTGCTGAAGCAGGACATCTTCGACTTCGCCGGCGAGGACCGCTGGTACTACGACCGCAAGGACGCGCCCTGGGGCAGCGCCGCGGACCTCGACAAGCTGTGGAAGCAGTCGGTGCGCAACGACTGGCTGCGGCTCAAGCTCGCGGGCAAGAAGGCCGACGAGATCCGCAAGACCCTCGACAAGCGCTACGCCAACCTCGCCGAGTCGGTCGACGAGCTCGACTCGACCGATGCGTTCAGCAGTTTCCTCAACGCTTACACCAGCTCGATCGACCCGCATACCGACTACTTCGATCCGCGCAGCGCCGACCGCTTCAACCAGTCGATGACGCTGTCGCTGGAAGGCATCGGCGCGCAGCTGCAGAAGCAGGACGACGTGGTGGTGATCCGCGAGGTGCTGCCCGGCGGCCCGGCGATCAAGAGCAAGCAGCTGGAGGTCGGCGACCGCATCGTCGGCGTCGGCCAGGGCGCGAGCGGGCCGATGGAGGACGTGGTCGGCTGGCGCATCGACGACGTGGTCGAGAAGATCAAGGGCCCGAAGGGCACCAAGGTCCGGCTCGACATCATCCCGCCCGAGGCCGGCATGGACAGCAAGCCCGCGCGCGTGGTGCTGGTGCGCGACAAGATCCGGCTCACCGCGGATGCCGCCAAGTCCAAGGTCATCGACATTCCCGCGCGCGGCGAGCTGCCGGCGCGCCGGATCGGCGTGATCGAGCTGCCCGGCTTCTACCAGGATTTCGAGGCGCGCCGCAGCAATGCCGACGACTACGCCTCCGCCACCCGCGACGTCGCCCGCCTGCTCACCCAGCTGCGCACGCAGAAGGTCGACGGCGTGGTGATGGACCTGCGCAACAACGGCGGCGGTTCGCTGGCCGAAGCCGTGGAGCTCACCGGCCTGTTCATCGACAAGGGCCCGGTGGTGCAGGTGCGCGAATCCGGCGGCCGGGTCAGCGTCGAGAACGACCGCGACGCCGGCGTCGCCTGGGACGGCCCGCTCGCGGTGCTGGTCAACCGCGGCTCGGCCTCGGCTTCGGAAATCTTCGCCGGCGCGATCCAGGACTACGGCCGCGGCCTGATCATCGGCGAGCCGACCTTCGGCAAGGGCACGGTGCAGAACCTGGTCGACCTCGACCGCTGGCCGGCCAACGAGAAGCCGCGCTTCGGCCAGGTCAAGCTGACGATCGCGCAGTTCTTCCTGCCCGGCGGCAGCAGCACCCAGAACAAGGGCGTGGTCCCGGACATCTCGTTCCCGGTCACGGTCGATGCGACCGAGTTCGGCGAGAGCACCTACGACAACGCGCTGCCGTGGACCCGCATCGCCGCCGTGCCGCACCTGCGCTACGGCAACTTCACCCCGATGCTGGCCAAGCTCGACGCCTTGCACGACGCGCGGGTGGCGAAGAACAAGGAATTCCAGTGGTGGTCGCAGGACGTCGCCGAGTTCCGCACCGAGCGCGCGAAAAAGTACATCTCGCTGAACGAAGCCGAGCGCCGCAGCGAGCGCGACGAGGACATGGCCAAGCGCGAGCGCCGGCAGGAGCTGCGCAAGGAACTGGGCCTGGCGCTCGATCCGCTGGCCGCCGACAGCGCCGACGACGGCCTGCAGGCCGGCGAGCGCGACATCGTCGCCGACGCCGCGCGCGAGAAGGCCGCCGAGGAACGCCCCGACCCGCTGCTGCGCGAGTCCGCCGCGGTTCTCGCCGACGCCACCGCGCTGCTGTCCAGCGACAAGCAGCTGGCGGCGCTGGTGCTGCCGGAAACCGGGCGCGCCACCCACTGGGCGGAGTAACGCCAGCCGCCGCGGGCAGGACCGCCGTCGCGCTTGCGCTCGCGGCGGTCTATCTCATTTGGGGCTCCACCTACCTCGGCATCCGCTTCGCGCTGGAGGGTGGGTGGCCGCCGCTGTTGATGGCCGGCATCCGTTTCGTCGTGGCCGGTGGGTTGATGTACTCGGTGCTGCGGTGGCGCGGCGTGCAGGCGCCGACACGCGCGCAGTGGCCGACGATCGCGGCGATGGGCGTGCTGCTGCTTGGCCTCGGCAACGGCATGGTCTGCATCGCCGAACAGACGGTGTCCTCCGGCCTGGCCGCGGTGGCGGTCGCCTCGGCGCCGCTGTGGATGGCGCTGTTCTCCGCGATGCGCGGGCAGCGGCCGACGCGGATGGAATGGGTCGGCCTGGCGATCGGATTCGTCGGCGTGGTGTGGCTCAACGCCGGCAGCAGCCTGTCCGCCTCCCGCATCGGGCTCATGGCGCTGGTCGTCGCCACCATCGCGTGGGCGTTCGGTTCGGTCTGGAGCCGCGGCCGCGACCTGCCGTCGCCGTTCATGACCGCGGCCGCGCAGATGCTGGTCGGCGGCGTGGTCATGGTGGTCGCGGGCTGGCTGCTGGGTGAGCGCTTCCACGGCTGGCCGAGCCTGAAAGGCACGCTGTCGGTCGCCTATCTCGCCGGCTTCGGCTCGATCGTCGCCTTCAGCGCCTACATCTGGCTGCTGCACAACGTGCGCACCGTGCTCGCCGGCAGCTATGCCTACGTCAACCCGGCGATCGCGGTGCTGCTGGGCGCATGGCTCGCGCACGAACGCTTCAGCGGCAGCGAGCTCGCCGCCATGGGCGTGATCCTGTTCGGCGTGGTCGCGATCACCCTGGCGAAGGCGGCGGCGCCGAAAATTCCCGCACCGGCAGCAAAGGAATCGACATGAGCGAAGCACGCATCGACCGGCGCGGCTTGTGGATGGCCGTGGGCGCGTTCGTCGTGTGGGGCGTGATGCCGCTGTACTGGCACCTGCTCAAGTCGGTGCCGTCGCTGCAGATCATCGCCCACCGCATCGTCTGGAGCGCGGTTTTCGTCGCCGGCTGGCTGCTGTGGAAATACGGCCGCGGCTGGCTGCGCGAAACCCTGGCGCATCCGCGCGCGGCATGGATGCTCGCGCTCAGCGGCGTCCTGATCGCGTTCAACTGGGGCCTGTACATCTGGGCCGTCAACGCCGGCCACGTGGTCGAGACCAGCCTGGGCTACTTCATCAATCCGCTGCTCAACGTCGTGCTGGGCGTGGTGGTGCTGAAGGAGCGCCTCAACCGCGTGCAGTGGACGTCGGTGGCGATCGCGACCGGCGGCGTGCTGTGGCTCACCGCCAACTACGGCAGCTTCCCCTGGATCGCGTTGTCGCTGGCCGCGTCGTTCGGCGCCTACGGCCTGATCCGCAAGCTGGTGGCAGTGCCGCCGGTGCGCGGCCTCGGCGTCGAGAGCCTGTACCTGGTGCTGCCCGCGCTGGCCTTGCTGCTGTGGGGCGAAACCCACGGCGACGGCGGCTTCATCGCGCATGGCAGCGTCGAATCGTGGGGCTGGATCGCGGGCGCGTTGCTGGTGTTCGGCGGCGTGCTCACCGCGCTGCCGCTGATCGGCTTCGCCGACGCGGTGAAGCGGATTCCCTACTCGATGGTGGGCGTGCTGCAGTACATCGCGCCGACCCTGCAGCTGCTGTGCGGCGTGCTGGTGCTGGGCGAATCCTTCGACCGCAACCGCGCGATCGGCTTCACCTTCATCTGGATCGCGCTGGCGATCTATGCCGGCGACGGGCTGCTGCGATCGCGTCGCGCGCTGCAGGTGACCTGACCGGGAGTCAGGCGCCGCACGCACCCGGGACGACGCCAAGCTTCCCGAGCAAGCCGCCCTCGTCCCACGTCTCCCACAACTCGACGATGCGGTCGTTCTCCAGCGGCAGTGCCCGGGATCGTACGCGAGGCTGGGTCATTCCATCTCCACGGGCAGGAGGAAGTCGCCGGAGTGTCTCACGCGGCGCGCAGCGCGTCCGTCACCGGCAACCGCGCGGCCCGCACCGCCGGGAACAGCCCGCCGATGAATCCGATGGCGAGCGCCCACTTCAACCCGGTCCACAGCACCGGCAGCGAGACCTTGAACTGGAACGTCAGCTGGCCGACGCCGCCCGCGATCGTCGATGCGGTGTAGCCGTTGAAGATCACCCACGCGAGCAGGCCGCCGAGCAGGCCGCCGAGCAGCGCCAGCAACATGGTCTCCAGCATCACCGCCACCACCACCGGCAGGCCGCGGAAGCCGATCGCGCGCAGGGTCGCGATCTCGCGAACGCGCGAGGTCACGGTGGCAAACATGGTGTTGAGCGCGCCGAACACCGCCCCTATCCCCATGATCGCGCCGACCACCATGCCGATGATGCGGATCACCTTGGTCATGCCTTCGGACTGCTTGCTGAAGTAGTCCAGGGTGGTGTCGGTATCGACGTCCAGGCGCGGGTCGCCGGCCAGTGCCGCCTTGAAGCCCTTGAACGCGGCGGCGCTTTCCAGCTTCGCGGTGACCGAAGTCCGGGTGCTGCCGCGCTCGTAGATCGGGGCGACGACGCCGGCGTCGGCCCACAACTCGGACTCCATTGCATCGCCGCTGCGGAAGATGCCGGCGACGACCCACTCCTGGCTGCCCAGGCGGATGGTCTTGCCCGGCTCCAGGCCGGCAAACTGGCGCTGCGCACCGGCGCCGGCAATCAGCTCGCGACGGCCCGCTTCGAACTTGCGGCCTTCGACGATCTGCACGTTCGGCCGCACTGCCCAGGCCTGCGGGCCGACCCCGCGCAGCTGCACGCTGCCGTCCTCGTCGGGGCCGCCATCCTTGATCGGCAGGTTGGCAGCGACCACCATGTCGGCTGTTGCGATCGGCCTGCCTTCGGCGTCGCGGGCGATGCCCGGTGCCTGCTGGACCACGGTGACGCTGGCATGGTCGAGCGTCGACATCACTTCCGACGCGGATGCGCCGCGCATGACGATGGCGGTGTCCTCGCTGCCGGACTTGCGCAGCGTGTCCTTGTAGCCCTCGGCCATCGCCAGCATCGCGACCAGCACCGCGACCACGCCGGCGATGCCGATCACTACCACCGACGAGGCGCCGATGCGCTGGCGCAGCGTGCTCAAACCGACCTGGGTCACCGACCCGGCCTGGCGCCCGCGCCGGCTCAGCAGCAGCCACGCGGCGAACAGCACCGCGAGCCCCAGCAGCGCCATCCACGGCAGCGCCAGCCATGCGGCGACGCCGAGCACCGCGACCAGTGTCATGCCGAGGCCGCGCAGGAATTTCATAAATCTGTTCATGGCGAATCCTTCAAGAGTCTTGTGATTCCACCCCGGCCCGGCGTAGCACGCCGGGCGTTCGCCACGACCGCGCGGCAGTGCCGCGCAAGCGGTCGTGGCTCACCCTCAGCGGCCAGCCAATGCATCGACGATGTTGAGGCGCATGGCGCGCAGCGCCGGCAGCGCCCCGACCAGCAGGCCGATCGCGATCATCAGTCCGATCGCGGTCAGCCAGCCTTCCCAGCCCATTGGCGGGATGTTGACCATGCCGCCGGTGGCCGCGCTGGCACCCGAACCGATCAGCGCCGACAGGCCGACCCCGAGCAGGCCGCCGATCATCACCAGCAGCACCGATTCGGCCAGCACCATCATCAGCACGCTGGCGCTGGAGAAGCCGATCGTCTTCAGCACCGCCAGCTCGGAGGTGCGCTCGCGCACCGCCTGGGCCATGGTGTTGCCGGTCAGCAGCAGCAGGGTGAAGAACACCGCGCCCATGATCGAGCCGACGATCAGGCCGATGTCGGCCATCTGCTTCATCCACGAGGCGGTGGCCGCCTGCTCGGTCATGGTCTTGGTTTCGTGGTCCGAGTTGCGCGACAGGGCGTCGATCGCCTTGGCGATGCGGTCGGCCTGGTTGATGTCGGTCACGCGGCTCACGTACCAACCCACGTCGCCGTCGACATAGGGCGTGGAATCCTCGAAATACTTGTAGTGCAGCAGCAGCATCTGGTCGTACCAGCCGCCTTCCTCGCCCTCGGCATTGCGCATCACGCCGACGATGTCGAAGGCCCAGTTCTTGCTGCCGTCGCTGTTGGGGAAGATGGTCGACTGCAGCGGGATCTTCTGCCCGACCTTCCAGTCGAAGCGCTTCATCAGCTTCTCGCCGACCAGGATGCCGGTGCGGGTGGCGACGAACTTCTCGAGTTCGGCGGGAGCGACCACGATCTCCGGATAGAGCTCCAGGTAGTTGGGCGCCACCGCGAAGCTGAAGATCTGGTTGTGCGGATCCTGGTAGGCGCCGCCGAACCAGTTGGCGTAGGTGACCTCGGCGACGCCGTCGACCTGCTGGATGCGGGGCAACAGGGATATCGGCAGGGTCTGGATGAACGACAGCCGCGAACCGGTCTGCAGCCGCTGCGCGCCGTTGGCGGTCTGCCCGGCCTCGTTGAAGCTGGTGCGGACGCCGTCGAGCAGGCCGAACAGCAGGAACGCGGCGAGGATCGACACCAGGGTCAGGAAGGTGCGGGTCTTGCGCCGGAACAGCTCGGCCCAGATCAGGTGCAGGTATTTCATCGTCGTGCTCCCGTGTCGGTGCCGCGCGTCACGCGTGCGCCAGCGTGTCGACCAGCGTGCCCTTGTCGAGGTGCAGGGTATGGGTCGCGTACTCGGCGGCCTTGGGATCGTGGGTGACCATCACGATGGTCTTGCCGTGCTCGCGGTTGAGCGTCTGCAGCAGGCCCAGGATTTCCTCGGCCGACTGGCGGTCGAGGTCGCCGGTGGGCTCGTCGCAGATCAGCAGGGTCGGGTCGGAGACGATCGCGCGGGCGATGGCGACGCGCTGCTGCTGGCCGCCGGACAGTTCGTTGGGCCGGTGCTTCATGCGGTCGGCCAGGCCGACCAGGGTCAGCGCCACCTCGGCGTTGCGCTTGCGCTGTGCGCCGGACAGGGGGGTCAGCAGCAGCGGCAGTTCGACGTTGCGCTGCGCGGTCAGCATCGGCATCAGGTTGTAGAACTGGAACACGAAGCCGACGTGGCGGCTGCGCCACTGCGCCAGCTGGCCCGAGGACATGCCGCCGATGTGCTCGCCGTCGACCGCGATCTCGCCCGAGGTCGGGGTGTCGAGCCCGCCGATCAGGTTGAGCAGGGTGGTCTTGCCGGAGCCGGAGGGGCCCATCAGCGCCACGAAGTCGCCCTTGGCGATGTCCAGGTCGACGCCGTGCAGCACCTCGACCCGCTCGGGGCCGCGCTGGTAGGTCTTGGTGAGGTTGTTGATGCTGACCAGTGCTGACATGGCGGTTGCCTCGCGGTTGTATTCGTGCAGTGGTATGTGTGACGACGAACGACGGGTCAGTCGTTCGACACGTTGTCCTGCGCCGGGCGCACCCGGCTTCCGTCCTCGAGCGTGGCCGGCGGGTCGAGCACCACGCTGTCGCCGGCGGACAGCCCGGACATCACCTGGCGGTCGTCGGCCAGCGCGCGTCCGACCTCGAGCTTGCGCAGTTCCACCTCGTCCTCGCCGGCCAGGGCGAAGGCCACGTCGGCACCGTCGCGTTGTACGATCGCGGCGGCCGGCACCCGCACGCCGCGCGGCGGCGCCCGTGCCGCGGCCGGCTTCGACGCCTCCAGGAAGCTGACGTTGACGCCCATGTCGGGGACGATCCGCGGGTCGCGCACGTTCAGCGCCACCCGCACCTTCACCGTGGCCTTGCCGCGGTCGGCGGTGGGGATGATCGCGATCACCTCGCCGGGGATCTTCCAGTCGGGGTACGCGTTCAACGTCGCCTCGATCGGCATCTTCGGCTTGACCCGGCCGATGTAGGACTCGCCGACGTCGACCTCGACCTCGAGCGAATCCATGTCCACGATGGTGCCGATGCCGGTACGGGTGAAGCCGCCGCCGGCCGACAGCGGCGACACGATCTCGCCGGGTTGTGCGGCCTTGGCGATCACCACGCCGGCGAACGGCGCGCGCACCACGGTGTTGTCCTGGCCGTTCTCGGCGATCCGCAGCTGGTCGCCGGCGACCTGGGCGTTGCGCTGCGCGGTGGTGAGTTGCGCGCGCAGCGCGTCGCGCGCGGCGATGGCCTGGTCGTATTGCGACTTCGACACCAGCTGCTGCTTCACCAGCGAACCCAGGCGCGTCGCGTTGGCTTCCGCCTCGCGCAGCTGCGCCTGCACGCCGACCGCCTGGCTGCGCGCCGCGGCGAGCTGCGCCGCGGCGAGGTCGCGCTGGGCGTCGGCGTCGACCGGATCGAGCGTGGCCATGATTTCGCCGGCGGCCACGTGCTGGCCTTCCTCGATCCGCACCTCGCGCACCTTGCCGGTGATCTTGGCCGAGACGGTGGCCATGCGGCGTGCGACCACGTAGCCGGTGGCATCGAGCACCGAATTCGCGCCGGTGCCGCCGCTGCCGATCGCGGTCACCGGTGCGGTGCGCACTTCGATCGGCTTGTCGCGCCCCAGCAGCATCCAGGCGCCGAGGACCAGCAGCGACACGGCCGCAACCACGGCGAGCCCGATCCACAGCCCGCGCCGCGGCGGCGCCGGCGGCGGCGCGCTGCGGTCGATGCGGAGTTCCTTGAGCAGGTCGGCGGAAGCATTCATTCGGTCGATCCGGGCGCGGGCAAGGGACTTAGTGTGACGGTGGAGGGAACAGGCTGCCACCCTACGCAGGAGGGCCCGCCCCGTCACGTGACTCCTGTCATGCCGATGGGGTGACGCCTGCGACTGGCGCCGCCCGCGCGCCACGGGTGAAGTAGCATCGGTCCACGAAACGGCAGGAGTCCGGCGTGCTTCGCGAACAGCTCAGGCAATGGGCGGCCAGGTCGCTGGTGCCGGCCCCGGATTCGGCAGTGGCCGCGAACCTGCGTCGCGGCAAATCGCCGTGGACCGACGGCGTGCACCTGCTGTGGTCGGCCTGGATCTTCATCACCCCGCTGTTCGGCGGCGGGCACTACGGCTGGCGCTGGGTCGCGATCACGCTGGCCTCGTATCCGCTGTTCCTGCTGTTCTACGCCAAGGTGCTGCTGTCGCCGCGGCGGGCCGCGTGGCGCTACGCGCTGGCGATGGTCGTGCTGTGCCTGGCGCTGCTGCCTTGGTATCCCTCGGGCCTGAGTTATTTCGTGTTCGGCTGCGTGATGCTGCATACCGGACAGCGCAATTCGCTGCCACGTTACCTGTTGCACGTGCTGGCGTTGAATGCGCTGCTCGGGGCCGCCGCGTGGATGGCGGGGTATCCGTGGCAGGCACTGGTGTGGATGCTGCCGATGACCCTGATCATCGGCATCATCGTCAATGTCGAAGCGGCGGCGCACGAGAAGGACGTAGCGCTGCAGCTCTCGCACGACGAGGTCCGCCGGCTGGCGGCCACCGCGGAGCGCGAACGCATCGGCCGCGACCTGCACGACCTGCTCGGGCACACGCTGTCGCTGATCACGTTGAAGCTGGAACTGT
Source organism: Lysobacter sp. (assembly GCA_036676625.1). Classification (GTDB taxonomy): domain Bacteria; phylum Pseudomonadota; class Gammaproteobacteria; order Xanthomonadales; family Xanthomonadaceae; genus Cognatiluteimonas. Next base: position 24,026 of record JAKFCN010000081.1, read on the forward strand.
CGCGCAAGCTGATCGACCGCGATCCGATCGCGGCGCGGCGCGAGATCACGGAAGCCGAGAAGGTCGCGCGCCATGCGCTGGCCGAGGTGCGCAGTGCGGTCACCGGTTTCCGCGCCGCCGACCTCGCCGCCGAGCTGGCGTCGGCACGGCTGTTGCTGGAATCCTCTTCGGTCGTCCTCGGCTACGATCCGCCGCCGCCGCTGTGTCCGGAGCTCGAACGTCCGCTGGCGCTGGTGCTGCGCGAGGCCGCGACCAACATCGCCCGCCACGCGGGCGCCAGCCGGGCCCAGGTGGGCTTCGCCCGCGAAGGCGGCAACCTGCGCATGCGCATCGTCGACGACGGCCGCGGCGGCATCGACGGCGAGGGCAATGGCCTGGCCGGAATGCGCGAACGCGTGCGCGCGCTCGGCGGCAGCCTGGCGATCGCCTCGCCGCGCGGCGGTACCACCCTCGAGATCGTGGTGCCGTTGCCGAGCGCTTCGCTGATCGCAGCCGCCATGCAGTCGTTGCCCGCGGTGGAGCACGAAGCATGATCCGGGTGTTGCTGGCCGAGGACCAGGCGATGGTGCGCGGCGCGCTGTCGGCGCTGCTGTCGCTGGAATCCGACATCGAGGTGCTGGGCTCGGCGCCCGATGGCGAGGCGGCGTGGCGCGAACTGCAGCGGCTCAAGCCCGAGGTGCTGGTCACCGACATCGAAATGCCCGGGCTGACCGGGCTGGAACTGGCGCAGCGCGTACAACGGCACGCGCTGCCGGTGCGGGTGGTGATCCTGACCACGTTCGCGCGCCCCGGCTTCCTGCGCCGTGCGCTCGACGCCGGTGTCTGCGGCTACCTGCTCAAGGACGCGCCGGCGGAGCAGCTGGCCGATGCGATCCGCACGGTACGGCGCGGCGGCCGCACCATCGATCCGCAACTGGCGATCGACGCGTGGTCGGAAGCCGATCCGCTCAACGATCGCGAGCGCCAGGTGTTGCGGCTGGCCGGCGACGGATTGTCCGCAGGCGACATCGCGACCCTGCTCAACCTCTCTTCCGGCACGGTGCGCAACTACCTGTCCGACGCGATCGGCAAGCTCGGCGCCGGCAACCGGATCGAGGCGTTCCGCCTCGCCCGCCAGAAGGGCTGGCTATAGGAAGCGGGACTTGAGCATGTGGTAGGCGGCGCGCAGGCCCTGGGCCTCGCCGCCGCAGGGACGGCCGGGGCGGTCGCTGTCGTTCCAGGCATACACATCGAGGTGGGCCCACGGCAGGCCGTCGGCGACGAAGCGCTCCAGGTACAGCGCCGCGGCGATGCTGCCGGCCATCTTCGACGGCCCGGAATTGGCGATGTCGGCGACGTTGCTGGTGAGGTAGCGCAGGTACGGCCGCCACAGCGGCATCCGCCACAACGGATCGCGCGCCTGCGCGCCCGCCTCGAGCCATTGCGTCGCGACCGACTCGTCGTTGGCGTACAGCGCCGGCAGTTCCGGCCCGAGCGCCACGCGAGCGGCGCCGGTGAGGGTGGCGAAGTCGAGCAGCAGCCGCGGCGACGACTCGCCGGCGTAGGTGAGCGCATCGCACAGCACCATCCGGCCCTCGGCATCGGTGTTGTCGATTTCCACCGACACGCCCTTGCGGGTGGCGACGACTTCGCCGGGGCGATACGCCTGCGGGCCGATCGCGTTCTCCACCGCCGGCACCAGCAGGGTGATGCGCAGCGGCAGCCTGCGCGCCAGCACCAGTTCGGCCAGGGCGATCGCGTGCGCGCTGCCGCCCATGTCCTTCTTCATGTTGCGCATGCCGTCGCCGGTCTTCAGGTTCAGGCCGCCGGTGTCGAAGCACACGCCCTTGCCGACGATCGCGACGTGCGGATGCGATGGGTCGCCCCATTCCAGGCACAGCAGGCGCGGCGCGCGGTGCGAGGCGCGGCCGACCGCATGGATCGCGGGGAAGTTGCGCGCCAGCAGGTCGTCGCCGACGATCGCCTCGAAGCGCGCGCCGTGCCGTTGCGCGATCTGCTCCACCACTTCGTGCAGTTGCGCCGGGCCCATGTGTTCGGTCGGCGTGTTGACCAGGTCGCGCACGCGCAGGCAGGCGGCGAGCAGGTCGCCGGTTTCCGGGTCGGGCGTCTCCAGCACCAGCCGCGCCGGTGCGCGTCCGGAATTGCGGAAGCGGCTGTAGCGATAGCTGCCCAGGCCCCAGCCCAACTGCAGCGCGTTGCGCGCGCCGGCATCGAGCTGCCCTCGCACGCGCCAGTCGCCCGCGGGCAGCGCCATCGGTGCGTGCGCATAGCTGAGCGGATCGAGTGGGTCGCCGATGCCGATCACCGCGCCATCGAGGCCTTCGCTGCCCGGCAGCGCGAGCGCACTGCCTGCGGCGCCGTCGTAGCCATGCGCCGCCAGCCATTGCGCCACGGCCGGGGGCTGGCTCGAACGCCACGCCACGAAGGTGTCGCGGTCGACCAGGTGCAGGTTGCGGACGTGTTCGGTGCTCATGCGGCGCTCTGTCCGGTGGCGTGCGCATCGAGCCAATCGGCCAGCGCAGCGAGGGAGGGAATTTCGAGGTCCGGACGGATGCCGGCATGCGGCCATTCGCGGTGCGCTCCGTCGCAGCCGGGCCGGTTGATCCAGCAGCTGCGCAGCCCCGCGCGGTGCGCGCCGAGCACGTCCATCTCGACGTCGTCGCCGACGTGCAGCACCTGCGCCGGCTCGCAGCCCAGGCGCGCGCAGGCCGCATGGAAGATGCTCGCGGCCGGCTTGGCCGCGCCGTGCTCGCGCGCGCCGAGCTGGAAGCGGAACACATGCATCAGCCCGATCCGCTCGAGGTCGGCGTTGCCGTTGCTCAGCGCCGCCAGCGGTACCCGCGCGGCCAGCCGGCCGAGCGCGTCGAGGCTGTCTTCGTAGTGCTCGACCTCGCAGCGCGCGGCGAAGAACGCGTCGAACGCCGGCTCGGCCAGCGCCGGATCGTCGCCGGCCGCGGCGAACATGCGTTCCAGCGAGATCATGCGCTGGCGGGTGAAGTCGTGGGCCAGGTGCGGGTGGCCGGCGGCGACTTCGTCGCGCAACGCGCGCCGCGCCTCCAGCGGCCAGCGCGCGGCGGTGCGCGGGGCATGCTGCTGCAGCCAGGCGCCAAGCGCCGCCTCGGCGCGCACGATCACCGGTTCGATCGGCCAGATCGTGTCGTCGAGGTCGAGGGTGATGGCGCGTACGTCGAAGCTCACGCGCTCATTCTACGGGGTTCATTCGAGCAGGCGCGCCCAGCCCTCCAGGCCCTCGATCTTCGAAAGCACGATCTTGAAGCACACCAGCAACGGCACCGCCAGCAGCAGGCCGACGATCCCCCACAGCCAGCCGAACACCATCAGCGCCAGGATCAGCACCAGCGGCGACAGCGCCATGCGCGCGCCGAGCACGATCGGGGTGACGATCTGTCCTTCCAGCGTATGCAGCCCGAGATAGACGGCCGCCGGCAGCAGCGACTGCCAGAGTTCGTCGAACGCGACGAAGCCCATCAGCAGCATCACCAGGATCCCGACCAGCGGCCCGACGTAAGGGGCGTAATTGAGGATCGCGGCCATCGTGCCCCACAGCAGCGCCTCGTCGCCGGGGATGCCCATCCAGTACAGCGCACCCGCCAGCGCCAGCCCGACCAGCACGTTGATCAGGCTGATGGTCAGCACGTAGCGCGACATTTCGTGTTCGATCGACTGCAGGATGTCCACCGTCAGCCGCTTCTGCTGGCGGTCGGGCAACAGCGCCAGTGCGTTGCGCTGCAGGCTCTGGCCATAAACCATGAAGAAGAATGTCAGCAGCACCACCGCCAGCACCGAGGCGATCATGCGCGGGGTCGCGGTCAGCGCCTTGTACGGGTCGTTGAGTTCGGTCCTGACGACCTGCACCGGCTTGCTGGTGCTCTCGCCGCCGGCGGCGCGCGCGATGTTCTCGGCGGCCTTGTTCGCTTCCTGCACCGGCTTGACCAGGTTGCGCAGCTTCGGCGCCAGGTCGTGCATCTCGCGCGGCACCTGGCGCACCCATTCGCCCGCCGGCGCGACCAGTTGCTGCGCGAGCAGGCCGGTGCCGGCCAGGCCGAGCACCAGCACCAGCAGCGCGCTGACGAAGCGCGGCACATACACGCGCTGCAGCAGGCGGATGACGGGATTGCCGATCAGGGCGAAGAACATCGCCAGCAGCACCGGCAGCAGCAGTCCTTGCGCCGCCCACAGGGTGAATCCGACCGCGAGCGTGGCCAGCACCACCATCGCGGTGGAGCCTCGCGGGCGCGGACGCGCGTGGCCCGGCAACGGCGGGATGGGTGGCGCGGCTTCGCCCGGGTTCGCGTTCATGGCAACCCCGCTTCGCGATAGCGTTGCTGGGTTTCCTCCGGCGAAGGCGGTGAGCGCACGGGCGCCGCAGCCGGTGATGCCACTTCGGCGATCGCACTGGCCTGCTGCGCGCTGTCGGCGGCATCGCCGGCTTCGTGCGCCGCGGCCTGCGCACTGCCGCCGGCGAACAATCCGGACAGCGCGCTGATCAGCTGCAGCGTGCCGCCGCCGGCCGCGCGCTTGAACGGCTCCGCGCGCCCGACCATGAACCCCGACACCAGGCCCCCGAGCACGATCCGCCCGGGCGTCCACAACGCGCGCCATGAAGACTTCAGCTGGCGCCAGTCCGCAGCGGCCTGGCGCTCCTGCGCCTCGAGCGCGGCCTCGGCCTGCTTCACCTTCTGGATCAGCGCATCGAAGCTCATGGCGGAGTGACGTCGATGCCGAGCCCCTTCTTGATCGGCTCGCCTTCGGTGGCCGCCGCAACCGCGTCGGCGGCGGCCTCGCCGGGAACGCCGGAACCGGCGTCGGGCATCAGGTCGGAAAGCTCGCCGATGCCCAGCCGCGCGAGCTGTCGGCGCGTGGCCTTGAGCCGGGTGTGCTCGAAGTAGCGGACCGCGGCCCACGCGGCGGCGGCGGTCACGATCACGCTCAGCAGCGCGGTCAGCAACAGCGCCAGCGACCAGGCCATGCCGAGACCGCGGCTCAACCACACGATCAGGGTCGCCATCAGCAGTAGCCAGGCCGAGGCACCGAACGCGATCGCCACCCCGGTCAGCGCCAGGGTGCGGCCGAATGCGCTGCGCGCCAGCGAGATGTCCGCCGCCAGCAGGATGCGGAACGCCTTGCCGGCATCGCGCCCGGCATTGAGCGTGGCGCGTCCGGTGGCGCCGAGCTCGCGCACGGCATCGTCGATCCCGGGGGCGCTGGCGCGCTCCTCCCCGGCGTGTTCCTTCCCGGTGCGGTCCTCCCCCGGCTCCGCCATGGCCGGCTCCGTCATAGCGTTTACTTGTCGCCGCTGCGCGCGAGCTTGGCGATGATCCAGCCGGCGGCGAAGGCGACGCCGAAGGACGCCAGCGGGCGTTCGCGGATCAGCTCGGAGGCGCTGTCGATCAGGTCGCGGCCCTTGTCCATCAGCACGTCCATCTGCTCGCGGCTGGCGGCGCCCGCCTGCTCGAGCGCGGCGATGCCGGACAGTGCGCCGTCGGCGAGGTCCGACTTCATCTGCGCCTTGCCCAGGCGCATTTCGTCGCCCGCGGCGGCGGCGGCGCCCTTCAGCGCCTCGCCGGCATGGCCGGCGGCCTGCTTGAGATGGCCGCCGGTCTCGCCGAGGCTGGACTTCATGTTGTCGGTGGCGGTGGGTGTCATGGCCGATCTCCTCTATCCGTGGAATGGAACATCGCGTGCATCGAACAGCTAACGCATCAGCAAGTCGCCCTGGCTGTTGCCGCGCAGGATGCGCAGCAGCAGTTGCGGCGGTTGCCTGGCAAAACCCAGGCGGAAGCCCGGCAGGTCGTCGAAGCCGCCGCTGTTGGCGGCGATCACGATGTCGCCGGCGCGCAGGCCGTTGCCGGCGGCGCGGCTGCCCTGCGCGACGCTTTCCACCAGCACGCCGTCCAGGCCAGCTTGGCGCAGGTTGGCGGGCAGCTCGGTGAAGGTGGCGCCGGCCAGGCGCGGATCCAGGCTGCCGCCCGCGAGCGAACGCGGCTGCTCGCGCAGGGTGGCGGTGATCTGCAGCGGCCTGCCGTCGCGGCGCAGGTCGAGCGCGACCCGGGTGCCCACGCGCTGCAGGCCCTCGAAGTTGCGCAGGGTGTCGCGGTCGTCGATGCGCTGGCCGTTGGCGGCGACGATCACGTCACCGACCTGCAATCCGGCGGCCGCCGCGGCCGAGTCCGGGTACACCCGGGTCACCACCGCGCCGCGCGCGTCGCTGAGGCCGAGGCCGCCGGCGATGCGCGCATCCACGTCCTGGGTATCGATGCCCAGGGCGCCGCGGTGCACTTCGCCGGTGGCGTCCAGTTGCCGCATCACGTCGCCGGCGAGGTTGGACGGGATCGCGAACCCCAGGCCGATGTTGCCGGCCATCGAGCCGCGCGGGTTGAAGCTGGCGGTGTTGATGCCGACCAGCTGGCCGTCGAGGTTGACCAGCGCGCCGCCGGAATTGCCCGGATTGATCGAGGCGTCGGTCTGGATGAAGTTCTGGTAGCCCAGGCCCTGCAGGCCCGAGCGCCCGACCGCCGAGACGATGCCCGAGGTCACCGTCTGGCCGATCCCGAACGGATTGCCGACCGCGACCACGAAGTCGCCGACCTGCAGCTTCGAGCTGTCCGCCAGCGGAATCGCGACCAGCGGCGCGTCCTTCGGCACCGGGATCCGCATCAGCGCGACATCGGTGTCCGGATCGGAGCCGACGAACTCGGCCTGCATCGTGCGCCCGTCGGCGAGCGTCACCGAGACTTCGTCGGCGCCCTCGATCACGTGGTGGTTGGTGAGGATGAGCCCGCGCTGCGCGTCGACGATCACGCCCGAACCCAGCGACTGGTTGATCCGTTCCTGCGGAATGTTGGGGAACATCCGCCGGAACAGCGGGTCGTTGGCGAACGGATTGTTGATCCGCACCCGCTGCTGGCTGTGCACGCTGACCACGGCCGGCAGCACCCGCTTGAGCATCGGCGCCAGCGAGGGCAGCGGCGTGCCGGCCACGACGCCGGGCAGGGTGGCGGCGGCCGGCAGCGCGGCGACCGGTGCCGGCGGCTGGGCCCGGGCCGGTTGCCAGGGTTGCTGCAGGGCGGTGGCCGCGAACCCGCCGAACGCAGCGGCGGCGACCAGGGCGAGTACGAGGGAGGCAGGGCGCATCTGGAACATCATCCGGTGGGAATAGTGGAAACGGCGTGGTGACGGCTGCTTGAGCAGGCAGCTTATTCAGTTTCGGTTGCGACCGCCGAATCGCCGCTGAAGTTCGCCGCTGGCGTTTCCGGGTTGGCCGGTCGGGGGCCGCGACCGCGTTCTTGGCGTCCCGATCCGGGGGGTTCCGACGACGCCCGCGCGGGCCCCGGAAATGGTGCTGCGCAGGTTGACAGCGGGCGGGGCCGCGGATAGCTTGGGACCCCTGCTCGCCACAACATCTTGGGGTATGTGAGGCGAACGGGACCCAAGGGCTGGGGTGCGGGGCCGGATCTACAGGCTGCTGTCGAAGAACAACAATGACGCGGCCCAGCCGCGCACGACGAGGGAGTAACGACGGGATGAGTACAGTGCGGCTTGAGTCGGTGGTGGCCCGGACGATGGACGGCATGCAGGAAGACAGCAACGTGGGCGCGGCCGACCGGGCAGCCTCTGACCGGGCAATCCCGATGCAGCCCGCCTCGCAGGACATCTGGGACAAGAAGTACCGCCTCAAGACCAAGGCAGGCGTCGCCGTGGACGCCGACATCGACGGCACCTACCAGCGCGTGGCCCGCGCCCTGGCCGACGCCGAGCCGACCGCCGAGCAGCGCCAGTACTGGAACGAGCGCTTCGTGTGGGCACTGCGCCGCGGGGCGATCCCCGCCGGCCGCATCACCAGCAACGCCGGTGCGCTCGAGCACAAGCCCGCCACCAGCACCATCAACTGCACCGTGTCCGGCACCATCGAGGACTCGATGGACGGCATCCTGGACAAGGTCCACGAGGCCGGCCTGACGCTGAAGGCCGGTTGCGGCATCGGTTACGAGTTCAGCACCCTGCGTCCGCGCGGCGCGTTCGTCGCCGGCGCCGGCGCCTACACCTCCGGCCCGATGTCCTTCATGGATATCTACGACAAGATGTGCTTCACGGTGTCGTCGGCCGGCGGTCGCCGCGGCGCGCAGATGGGCACCTTCGACGTCAGCCACCCGGACGTGAAGGACTTCATCCGCGCCAAGCGCGAGGACGGGCGCCTGCGCCAGTTCAACCTCTCGCTGCTGATCACCGACGGC
>JAKFCN010000082.1:0-9431 GCA_036676625.1 Lysobacter sp.
CGACGCGCTGCTGATCGACGACATCCAGTTCTTCGCCGGCAAGGACCGCACCCAGGAGGAGTTCTTCCACACCTTCAACGCGCTGTTCGACGGCAAGCAGCAGATCATCCTCACCTGCGACCGCTATCCGCGCGAAGTGGAAGGGCTGGAGCCGCGGCTGAAATCGCGCCTGGGCTGGGGGCTGTCGGTGGCGATCGACCCGCCGGACTTCGAGACCCGCGCGCAGATCGTGCTGTCGAAGGCGCGCGAACGCGGCACCGTGATTCCCGAGGACGTCGCGTTCCTGATCGCCAAGAAGATGCGCTCGAACGTGCGCGACCTCGAGGGCGCGCTGAACACGCTGGCGGCGCGCGCCAATTTCACCGGCCGGGCGATCACCGCCGAGTTCGCCCAGGAAACCCTGCGCGACCTGTTGCGGGCGCAGCAGCAGGCGATCAGCATCGCCAACATCCAGAAGGTCGTGGCAGACTACTACGGCCTGCAGATCAAGGATTTGTTGTCGAAACGGCGGACGCGTTCGCTGGCCCGCCCGCGCCAGATGGCGATGGCGCTGGCCAAGGAGCTCACCGAGCACAGCCTGCCGGAGATCGGCGATGCCTTCGCCGGTCGCGACCACACGACCGTGTTGCATGCCTGCCGCCAGGTGAAACATCTGCTGGAATCGGACGGCAAGCTGCGGGAGGACTGGGACAAACTGATCCGCAAGCTCAGCGAGTGAGCAGTGGACCGGGTGGGGACAAGCTGTGGACAAGCTTCGCGGGGAAATGATCGCGTAAAGTTATCCACAACTTGCCAGACGCTTGCGAGGGCCTCGGCCCACAGCCAGGCCCGCGTATAAATTGTAGTGTAAACAATGGCTTGACCCGGTTATCACCGGTTTTTTGCGACACCAGCACCACCAATGCTTTTGATTTATCCATCTATTCAAAGCCTGGGCACGCTCGTCTAAGCAAGGGGTCCGCATGCGCTTCAGCCTGCAACGCGAAGTCTTCCTGAAACCGCTGGCGCAAGTGGTCAATGTCGTCGAACGACGACAGACCCTGCCGGTGCTCGCCAATCTGCTGGTGCAGGTCAAGGACGGGCAGCTGTCGCTCACCGGAACCGATCTCGAAGTCGAGATGGTCGCGCGCCAGGCGGTGGACGATGCCCAGGACGGCGAGACCACGATCCCGGCGCGCAAGCTGTTCGAGATCGTCCGGGCCCTGCCCGACGGCAGCAAGGTCACCGTCACCCAGACCGGTGACAAGGTCACGGTCTCGGCCGGACGCAGCCGCTTCACCCTCGCCAGCCTGCCCGCCAACGATTTCCCGTCGGTGGACGAGGTCGAGGCCACCGAGCGCGTGCGGGTGCCGGAAGCCGGGCTCAAGGAGCTGATCGAGCGCACCGCCTTCGCGATGGCCCAGCAGGACGTGCGCTACTACCTCAACGGCCTGTTGTTCGACCTGCGCGAGCAGAGCCTGCGCTGCGTGGCCACCGACGGCCACCGTCTGGCCCTGTGCGAGGCGCCGCTGGATGCCGGCGCCAACGCCAAGCGCCAGATCATCGTGCCGCGCAAGGGCGTGACCGAGCTGCAGCGCCTGCTCGAGGGCAGCGACCGCGAGCTGGAGCTGGAAGTCGGGCGCAGCCACATCCGGGTCAAGCGCGACGATGTCACCTTCACCAGCAAGCTGATCGACGGCCGCTTCCCGGACTACGAAGCGGTGATCCCGATCGGCGCGGACCGCGAGGTCCGGATCGATCGTGAGGTATTCCGCGCGGCGCTGCAGCGTGCGGCGATCCTGTCCAACGAGAAGTACCGCGGCGTGCGGGTCGAAGTGTCCCCCGGGCAGCTGAAGATCAGCGCCCACAATCCGGAGCAGGAAGAGGCCCAGGAAGAAGTCGAGGCCGACACCAAGGTCGACGGGCTGGCGATCGGCTTCAACGTCAACTACCTGCTGGACGCACTGTCGGCACTGCGCGACGAGCACGTGGTGCTGCAGCTGCGCGACGCCAACTCCTCGGCGCTGGTGCGTGAAGCCGGCAGCGAGAAGTGCCGGCACGTGGTGATGCCGCTGCGGCTGTGATCCGGCCGGATTTCCCGAACCGGTTCCACGTGGAACCAGAACGCCCGGCCTGGTCCGGGCGTTTTGCTTGGCGCTGCGGCCGGGTACCCGCCACATGCAGGTAGCCAGGCTCGAATTCTCCGGTCTGCGCTGCTTCGACAGCGGCCAGCTCCTGCCTGGCCCGGGCATCAACCTGCTGCTCGGGGCCAATGGCAGCGGCAAGACCAGTGTGCTCGAAGCGCTGCACCTGATGGCGTATGGACGCAGCTTTCGTGGCAGGGTTCGCGATGGCCTGGTCCGGAACACGGCAGCGGCGGTCGAAGTCTTCGTCGAGTGGGCAGAGGCGGGGGGGCGGCCGCGCCGCGCGGGATTGCGGCACCAGGGCCAGGCCTGGGAAGGGCGGCTGGACGGCGCCCCGCTGGGCCAGCTCGGCGACCTGTGCGCGGCATTGTCGGTGGTGACCTTCGAACCCGGCAGCCATGCCCTGGTCATGGGCGCCGCTGAATCGCGCCGGCGCTTCATGGATTGGGGGCTGTTCCACGTGGAACAGGAATTCCTGATGCTATGGCGCCGCTACGCCCGGGCGCTGAAGCAGCGCAACGCCCTGCTCAAGGGCCGCCAGCGCGACGGCCAGCTGGATGCCTGGGAGCACGAGCTGGACCACGCAGGAACCCTGCTCACGCAGCACCGCGAACGCTACCTGCAGCAGCTGCAGCCCTATCTGGCCGCCACCGCTCAGGCCCTGCTGCCGGAGGCCGGGGAGACCGAGCTGCGCTTCCAGCCCGGGTGGCGGCGGGAGGAGGTATCGCTGGCAGATGCCTTGCTGCTGTCCCGCGACCGCGATCTCGCCACCGGCTTCACCTCGGTCGGCCCGCATCGGGCCGACTGGCGCATCGTCCAGGCTGCGATTCCCGGTCGTGAGGCGCTCTCCCGCGGCCAGGCCAAGCTGACCGCGCTGGCGGCCCTGCTCGCCCAGGCCGAACACCAGGCCGCCATTCGCGGCGACTGGCCGGTGGTGGCGCTGGACGATCTCGCCTCGGAACTGGATCGCCCGCACCAGCGGCTGGTGTTGCAGCGGCTGCGGGACTACGGCGCCCAGGTGCTGGTGACCGGCACCGAGCCGCCGGCGGGCCTGACCGATGCCGGTGCGCCGCATTTCTTGTTCCACGTGGAACAAGGCAGCATCCGTCCCGGCTGAAGCCGGGGCATCCGGGTTGCGGCTGCGCCGACGTCGCGGCAACGAGCTTGTTATACTTCACGCATCCATAGCTAATGTGTCTTTGACGCGACGGGCCCAGGGCCCGTCGGCGTCGCCGGAGCCTGCCAACGCATGTCGCAAGAACACGAAACCACGACCGAAACCGCCATCGAAACCGGCAAGTACGATTCCAGCAGGATCACCGTCCTGCGTGGCCTGGAAGCCGTGCGCAAACGCCCCGGCATGTATATCGGCGACGTGCATGACGGCACCGGCCTGCACCACATGGTGTTCGAGGTCGTCGACAACTCGATCGACGAGGCACTGGCCGGCCACGCCGACGAAGTGATCGTCACCATCCACGAGGATGGTTCGGTGTCGGTCTCGGACAACGGACGCGGCATCCCGGTCGACATCCACAAGGAAGAGCACGTGTCGGCGGCGCAGGTCATCATGACCCAGCTGCACGCCGGCGGTAAGTTCGACGACAACAGTTACAAAGTCTCCGGCGGCCTGCACGGCGTCGGCGTGTCGGTGGTCAACGCGCTCTCGCGCACGCTCACGCTCGACATCTGGCGCGACGGTTACCACCATCACCAGGAATACGCGATGGGCGAGCCGGTGGCGCCGCTCGAGCGCCTGGAGGCGTCCGACAGGCGCGGCACCCTGGTGCGCTTCTGGCCGTCCACCGAAACCTTCAGCGACATCGAGTTCCACTACGACATCCTCGCGCGCCGCCTGCGCGAGCTTTCGTTCCTCAACTCCGGCGTCAGGATCACCCTCGGCGACGAGCGCGGCGAGGGCCGCCGCGACGTGTTCCAGTACGAGGGCGGCATCCGCTCGTTCGTCGAGCACCTGGCGCAGATGAAGACGCCGCTGCATCCGAACGTGATCTCGGTGTCCGGCGAAATGAACGGCATCGTGGTCGACGTCGCGCTGCAGTGGACCGACAGCTACCAGGAAACGATGTTCTGCTTCACCAACAACATCCCGCAGAAGGACGGCGGCACCCATCTGATCGGTTTTCGCGCCGCGCTGACCCGCACGCTGACCAACTACATCGAGCAGAACGGGATCGCCAAGCAGGCCAAGATCACGCTGTCGGGCGACGACATGCGCGAGGGCATGATCGCGGTGCTGTCGGTCAAGGTGCCGGACCCGAGCTTCTCCAGCCAGACCAAGGAGAAGCTGGTCAGTTCCGAAGTGAGGCCGGTCGTTGAGAGCACGTTCGGTGCACGTTTGCAGGAGTTCCTCCAGGAACACCCGGTCGAGGCCAAGGCCATCGCGGGCAAGATCGTGGACGCCGCCCGTGCCCGGGAGGCCGCCCGCAAGGCCCGCGACCTGACCCGCCGCAAGGGCGCGCTCGACATCGCCGGCCTGCCCGGCAAGCTCGCCGACTGCCAGGAGAAGGATCCGGCGCTGTCGGAACTGTTCATCGTCGAGGGCGACTCGGCCGGCGGCTCGGCCAAGCAGGGCCGCAACCGCAAGAACCAGGCGGTGCTGCCCTTGAGGGGGAAAATCCTCAACGTCGAGCGCGCGCGCTTCGACCGCATGCTGTCGTCGGAGCAGGTCGGCACCCTGATCACGGCGCTCGGCACCGGCATCGGCCGCGACGAATACAACCCGGACAAGCTGCGCTACCACCGCATCATCATCATGACCGACGCCGACGTCGACGGCGCGCACATCCGCACGTTGCTGCTGACGTTCTTCTACCGGCAGATGCCGGAGCTGATCGAGCGCGGCTACATCTACATCGGCCTGCCGCCGCTGTACAAGATCAAGCAGGGCAAGACCGAGCTGTACCTGAAGGACGATGCGGCGCTGGACGCCTACCTGGCCGGCAATGCGGTCGAAGGCGCGGCGCTGGTGCCCGCCGAGGGCGAGCCTGCGATCGTCGGTGCCGCGCTGGAAAAGCTGCTGCTGGCCTATGCCGGTGCGCGCGAGGCGATCACCCGCAACACGCACCGCTTCGATCCGCGCGTGCTCGAGGCGCTGATCGACTTCACCCCGCTCGATGCGGAGCACTTCGGCCGCAACGTCGACGAGCGCCACGAACTCGACGCGCTGGAGGCGCGCCTCAACCGTGGCGGCCTCGGCAAGCCGCGCTACCGACTGGAGTACCAGGCGGCCAACGAATCGCGCCAGGCCGCGTTGCTGGTGCATCGCTCGCACATGGGCGTGGAAGCCATCCAGGTGTTGCCGCAGGCTGCGTTCGTGGGCGGCGACCTGCGTCCGTTGCGCGAGGCCGCGCTGCAGCTGCACGGGCTGATCCGCGAAGGTGCGCACATCGTCCGCGGCAACCGCACCCAGCCGGTGGCGAGCTTCGCCGAGGCCCAGGCGTGGTTGCTGGACGAGGCCAAGAAGGGCCGCCAGATCCAGCGCTTCAAGGGCCTGGGCGAAATGAACCCCGAGCAGCTGTGGGACACCACGGTCAATCCCGACACCCGGCGGCTGCTGCAGGTGCGGATCGAGGACGCGGTCGCCGCCGACCAGATCTTCAGCTGCCTGATGGGCGACGTGGTCGAGCCGCGCCGCGAATTCATCGAGGACAACGCGCTGCGGGTCTCCAACCTCGACGTCTGACCCGCGCCTGCGGCCAGTTGACGCGACCTTCAGGGCCGGCCCATTACAACGGTTGCGATTCCTGAATGGAGCCGGCCCCATGAAGTCCCTGATCCTGTCCCTCGCCATCGCCGCGGCGGTTGCCGGCTGTGCCACCACTACCTCGCCCACCGGGCGGACCCAGTACGTCGGCGCCGTGTCGCAGAGCCAGCTCGACCAGCTGGGCGCGAAGGCCTTCGCCGAACTCAAGGCACAGAAACGCCAGACCGGCGACGCGCGGCAGGCCACTTACGTGCGCTGCGTGGTCAACGGCCTGGTCGCCACGCTGCCGGCGGAATGGCGCCGCACGGGCTGGGAAACCGCGGTGTTCGTCGATGACGACCCGAACGCGTTCGCGCTGCCGGGCGGCAAGGTCGGCGTCTACACCGGCATCTTCAAGGTCGCGCGCAACCAGGACCAGCTGGCGGCCGTGATCGCGCACGAAATGGGCCACGTGCTCTCGCACCACCACGATGAACGCATCACGCGCCAGGCCGGCGCGCAGGGCGTGCTGCAATTGCTCGGTTCGTTGCTGGGATCGCGTTACGGCAGTGGCGTCGCCAGCGCCGCCGTCCAGGGCGGCGGCGTGCTGGCGCAGACCGGGTTCCTGCTGCCGGGTTCGCGGGCGCAGGAATCGGAGGCCGACGTCGTCGGCCAGCAGTTGATGGCCAACGCGGGCTTCGACCCGCGAGAGGCGGTCAACCTGTGGCAGAACATGATCGCCGCAGGCGGCAGCCGACCGCCGCAATGGTTGTCCACGCACCCGGATCCGCAGAGCCGGATCTCCGAATTGCGCACCCGCGCCGCGAACCTGTTGCCTACCTACGAGCAGGCCCGGGCTGCCGGCCGGCGGCCAAAATGTGGCTGACGTCACGGTTGCGGCAGATGCGAAACCCGGGGTTTTTCTGCTAGCGTGTCCGGCTCGGTCCGGCGTGCAGCAGCCGCGGATCGTCCCCCAGGTTCGTGAGAGGCCGCACAGATGAACATCCGGTTTTCCCCCAAGCCACGCCATGCCCTGGCGCTGGCAGTCGCCCTGGCCGTGGCGCTGCCGATCGCCGCCACGCCCGCAGCGGCGCAGGAATACGGCGTCGGCACCCAGAGCCTGCGCGCCAAGCGCGATGCCGCGCTGAAGGCCAAGCAGCAGGCAGCGAAGGCCCAGGAAGTGGCGCCCGCGCTGTTTCCGCAGGCCACCCGCCAGGAGCCGGAGGCCAAGGCCTCGCGCAACGGCATCAAGCGCTTGCAGAAGCTCGCGGAGACCTACCAGGCCGGCGAGGACGACGCCACCATCGCCGCTGCGCTGGCCATCGCCACGGACGGCGAATCCAATGCCTACGAGCAGGCCTTCGCCTACCAGATGGCCGGCAACGCCGCCTCCAACAAGGGTGACGATGCCGCTGCCGCCGACTATTTCGGCAAGGCGCTTGCAACCAACGGGCTGGGCAACAACGACTACTACACCGCGATGTTCAACCTCGCGGTGGTGCAGTACGGGCTGGAACAATACGCCCCCGCATTGCAGACGCTCGACCGCTTCCTCGCCGAGAGCAAGTCCGACAAGCCCGATGCGCAGAACCTGCGCGGCGGGATCCTGATGGCCATGGAGCGCTATGCCGAGGCGGCGGAGCTCTACAGCAGGCTGGTCGCCGAACGCCCGAACGACAAGACGGTGCGCATGAACGCAGTCGTCGCCTACCAGCAGGCCGAACAGCCCGCGAAGGCGGTGGCGCTGCTCGCCGATGCCCAGGCCAAGGGCCTGCTCACCGACGCCAACGAATACCGCGCCCTGTACGTCAGCTACATCAATGCCGATCGCGACAAGGATGCGGTCGGCGTGATCGAGGACGGCGTCGCCAAGGGCGTCCTCCAGGCCGGGCCGGACCTGGCGCGGGACTACATGGTCCTGGGCCAGAAGGCCTACTACGACAGCGACCTGGCCACCGCCATCGAGATGTACAAGCGCGCCGCGCCGATGGCGGCCGATGGCGAAGCGGCACTCAACCTGGCCAAGGTCCTTGCCGAGGATGGCAAGAAGGCGGAGGCCAAGGCGGCCGCGCAACAGGCCCTGGAGAAGGGCGTCAAGGACACCGCCGAGGCCAGGAGGCTGGCGGGTGGGGCGTAACCGTTCCCATTTCCGCAACCGGACGTTGGTGTCACAATAACGGATTGGTATAAGCTTAGAGATTCCCGCGGCCGGAAACGGCCGCGGCTCGACATTTCGACATTTCCCGTGGCGTTCAGCGCCCGGCCCACGACCGAGCTTCCCCCGCATGACGCAAGACCTGCCGAGCGAAAAGAACGATAGCGATGACGGCCTGAACTGGCCGCGCATCGCCGGCCTCTCCTTCGTGATCGCGATCCATGCGGCGGCGTTGTTGCTGCTGCTGGCGCCGGTCGCCCCTCCGGGGCAGGAGAAGGCGGACGAGGACGTGACCCGGGTCGTGATCATCGAGCCGCCGCCGCCGCCCCCGCCGCCGCCGCCGCCGCCGCCGGAGCAGCCGAAGCCGCAGGAGATCAAGCAGCTGGCGCCGCCGCAGCCGAGCCCGATCCCGCCGCCGCCGGAAGACCCGCCGGTGGTGTTCGACGAGCCGTCGCCGGTCGACGTGCAGGCGCCGCCGCCCGCGCCGCCCGCGCCGCCCGCGCCGGTCCGCAGCATCGAGGCCAGCGTCGACATCTCGTCCAAGAACATGAATCCCCCGACCTACCCGCCGGAAGAGCGCCGGCGCGGCATCCAGGGCCAGGTCATGCTCGTGATCACCGTCGATGCCAATGGCAACCCGACCGATGTCCAGGTCGAGAATTCCAGCGGCAACCGCAACCTCGACCGCGAAGCGGTCAAGGCAGCCAAGCGCTGGCGCTTCACCGCTGCCATACGCAACGGCCAGAAGGTCGGCGGTCGCGTCCGTGTCCCGGTCGACTTCGTACTCAGGTAACGGGACGCACACTGTCCCGGCCCAACCCCGTTCCACCGCTGCAACCAACCCAAACCACAAAACCTAAAGGTAAGCGTCATGCTGCAGGAAACCACTCAAGCCGTCGCTGCGAGCGGGGGCAACGCCGCTTCTGCCCTCACGCAGATGGGCGTCGACCATCTGCTCACGGAAATGATGAACGATCCGGGCGCCTATGCGGTGTCCTGGGCCGTCCTCATCACGTTGACCATCATGTCGGCCATGTCGGTCTACTGGATCGTCATCAACACCTTCAAGAACATCAGCCTGCGCCGTAGCGGCGACCGCGTCATCAGCACGTTCTGGGAAACCACGAACGCGCAGGATGCGATCCGCTACATGGAAGAGCAGGGCAAGACCGAGCCGTTCTCCAAGATCGCGCTCGATGCCGCCCAGGCTGCCGCGCACCACCAGCGCCACGACGGCTCGCGCCTGGCCGAGTCGCTGAACCGCTCCGAGTTCGTCGATCGCGCGCTGCGCCAGGGCGTGACCCGCGAGTCGATGCGCCTGGAAGGTGGCCTGACGGTGCTGGCGACGGTCGGTTCGACCGCCCCGTTCGTCGGCCTGCTGGGTACGGTGTGGGGCATCTACGGCGCCCTGATCCGCATCGGTGCCACCGGCCAGGCGTCGATCGACGCG
>JAKFCN010000083.1:0-3926 GCA_036676625.1 Lysobacter sp.
GGTGCACCGCTGGCAGGTGGCCACGGATTACTTCCAGCTCGTGCTCAAGCCGCACCTGAAATCCGAGGGCGCCGGCCTGTCGGGGCGCATGCGCCGCGCGTTCCGCAGCGACGGCCGCTGGCTCAGCGATTCCAACCGCGAGAATTTCGCGGCATGGATCGCCGAGCACCCGAACACCGCGCGCCTGATGGACTTCCGCGCGCGCCTGCTGGCGATCTACGAACTGCGCAGTGCCGAGGCCGAAGCCAAGCTCGATGCGCTGCGCGCGTGGTGCGCCGAGGCCGAGGCGTCGGGCATCCGCACGCTCGAGGAGTTCTCGGCGCGCCTGAAGGGGTATTCGATGGTGCCGACCCGCGCCTGACGCGGCATCGGCCGTTTCGCCCCGCAGACCCCGCCGCGACGACGGCGGGGTTTCGCGTCAGGGGCCCGGGTCGGGCCCGGAGATCGGAAGGGTCGTCACGAACTGGCTGCCCAGGCCGATGCCGGCACTCCTGGCGACGATCGTGCCGCCGTGGGCTTCCACCAGCTGGTGGGCCAGGGCCAGCCCGATGCCGAGACCCGTCAGGTTGTAGTCGGCGGCGCGCGCGTCCTGGACGAACGGCTCGAAGATGTGGGACATCGCCTCCGGGGTGATGCCGATCCCGTTGTCCGACACGCTGATGACCAGCTGGTCTTCCGCGGCCGTCGCCTCGAGCCGGATGTCACCGCCGTTCTGCGTGTATTTCGAGGCGTTCTCCAGCAGGTTCCGGAAAATCTGCGTCAGGCGCAGGGGATCACCGAAGACGTGCACCGAAGGCGCGGGAACCTGCACGGTGAAGACCTGCTGGCGCGCGTCCATCGCGGGGCGGCAGGCTTCGCACACGTCCTCGAGGATCCGGCCGATCTCGACGCGTTCGCATTCGAGGCGCAGCTTGCCGGTGTGCAGCCGGGACACGTCCAGCAGATCCGCGACCATGCGCGCCACGTGGACCACCTGCCGGTCGATGACTTCGCTCAGTCGGGACAGCGTGGCGGGATCGTCGGTCCGCATCCGGCTCAGCAACGAGGCCGCCGTCCGGATCGGTGCCAACGGGCCCCGGAGTTCGTGGGCGAGCACCGCCAGGAACTCGGTCTGCCGGCGTCGCGCCTTTTCGGAGGCCAACTGGTGGTCCTGCGCCTCGAGCGCCGCAAGCGCCAGGTGTTCGTTGGCGTCGAGCAGATCGGCCCGTTCCGCCTGTGCCCCGGCCTGACCCGGCCCCTGTTCGGCCTGCAGGCGCAGCAGGCTGAGCACCAGCGCGTCATTGGTCTCGACGAGGTGAACCAGCGTCGGGTTGTCGACGCAGAAGTGCGATGCCTCGATGTCCGATTCCAGCCGTGCCAGGAGTTCGCGGGCGCGCTCGATCTGCCGGAGCAGGTCCGCCAGTTCGCTGGCGGCCTTCGCGGTCGCCGACCCGCCGGGGACGGAGCGCGCGTTCACGGCGTGCCGGTCTCCGCGGCCGGTCGAGGCGTGCGCTCCCCGGCGGGGCTCCGCGTCGGCCGACCGCCGAGCAGGCCGTCATAGCCGACCAGGGGCTCGCCCACGCGCAGTCCCTGCGCATCGATGGTGTACTCGCGCAGCTCGTTGGAATGGGCACTGGCCCGGACCTTGACCACCGCCAGCACGCGCAGCAGCCGGCTTTCCACTTCGATGTAGCGTTGCACGATGATCGCGTCGGTCATGAACGCGGTGCCGTAGGGACTGAAGCGCAGGTCCGTGTAGCGGTCTTCCAGCTCCGAAGTCATCAGCACCGTGACGCCGGCCGCGGCCAGCGACGCCACCAGCCGCGACAGCGACTCGCGGAAATCCTCGCGGAACGTCGGTGCCACGCCGAGCTCGAAGCCCGACAGGGAGTCGATGACCACCCGCGTGGCCTTGAGCCGCTCGATCTCGTCGACGAGCAACTGCAGGATCTCTTCGATCGAGAGGTCCGCCGCATGGGCGTCGATCAGCCCGATCTTGCCGCTGGCGATCAGCTGCGCGAGCGCCGGATTGCGCGTCCGGTTCGGATCCTGCTCGAACGCGGCGATCACGCCGGTCTCGCCCTGGCGCACGCCCTCGGCCAGGAAGGAGGTCGCCAGGATGCTCTTGCCCGAACCCGAGGGGCCGGCGACCAGCATCGAATAACCACGCGGCAGCCCGCCGTCCAGCATCCGGTCCAGTCCGTCCACGCCCATCCGGGCGCGGTGGCCGAGCTGGTCATCCGGGGGCGCGGCGCGCATGCGCGGCGGCGATGCCACGCCGGCGGGCGGGAACACCCTCAGCCCGTCGGCGCTGATCCGGAAGGTGTGCAGGCCGGGCGAGGTTTCCTGGCCCCGCATCTTCATGATCTCGATCTTGCGGACCATGGAGTTGCGATGGACGCTCTGGCGCAGCCAGATCAGCCCGTCGGCCACGGTGAACACCGGGTTGTGTTCTTCCTCGCTGAAGTATTCGCCGATCAGGAAGGTCGTGGCCTGCCAGCTGGTCATCAGCAGGCCCAGCTGCTGCACGAACATCTGCAGGTTGTATTCCGGGCTGCCCTTGCCGCCGTTGCTGGCCAGGATCACCGAGCGGAACGAATCGACGAACACGAACGCGGGCCGGTGCGCCTCGACTTCGGCGACGATGCGCTGCAGGGCCTGGTTCAGGTCGCCGGTCTGCATCTCGTCCGTCAGGTTGACGAAGTGGACCGACTGGTGGATCGCCTCGCTGTCGAAGAAGCGGAACTGCTGCTGGTAGCGCAGCATCTTCAGCGGGGGCTCGCCGAGAACCGTCAGGTACAGCGCCGGCCGTTCGGGGGTCGCCAGCGCGAACATCAGCTGGTGGGCGAGCGTCGTCTTGCCGCAACCGGGCGGCCCGGCGATCAGGTTGAACGAAAACTCCGGCAGGCCGCCGCCGAGGATGTCGTCCAGCCCGGGGACGCCGGTCGCCAGGCGGTTGATGTTCACGGTGGTATTCATGCCGGGAAGTCCTTCGCGGCGAGGCCGCTGAGCAAGTTGGCCCAAACCGAACGCAGCAACCGCTCGGTGAGCGACGATCCGACCAGGCTGGCGAGAAGGTCCAGTAGTGTCTGCAGGAGCGCGCCGCCGCCGACCACCGCCTGCGCGCCCGATTGGCGCTCGAGCAGCCGTTTCAGCGCGTCCAGGTCTGCCGCCTCCGGCAAGCCGCCGGGCGCGCCCGACAGGAACGGGTGTTTCTCGGCCGTGAGCAGCAGCGTGCGTTGGCGCAGCAGCGCGATCGCCCGGGTGCCGACGATCGGCGTCAGGGCCACTCCGATCCGCACCCAGGCGTCGAGGATCACTTCGGAGATCTCGGCCGACGACATGCCGGCGCTGGCGCGCTGTGCCAGCCGGGCCGACAGGTCGTTCAGTTCTCGATCGTGCTCAGGCATCTTGCGGGTCGCCAAGGGCTGAGGGCGCGGCCTTTCACCATACCCCATCCCCCCCCCCCCAACCTAAAGACCGCCGTCGCGCGGCCTCAGTGCACGAGGTGCCGCGGCAGGTCGATGGTGAACACGCAGCCCTTGCCGGCCAGGTCGCGCACCGTCAGGGTGCCATCGTTGGCCTCGACGCTGCGCCGCGAGATCGACAGCCCCAGGCCCAGGCCCGAGCGGTCTTCGCCGGCCTGGTGGAACGAGTCGAACAGGTGCTGCGCCGAATCCGCCGGCAGGCCGCCGCAGTGGTCGCGCACGTCGATGTGGATGCGTTCGGCGACGGCGAACGCATCCAGGTGCACTTCCGTGCCGGGATGCGTGAACTTGAAGGCGTTCTGCAGCAGGTTGCCGACCGCGCCGAGCATCAGGTCACGGTCGATGTCGATCGCCAGCATCGGGTCCACCGCCGACACGGTCAGCACGCAGCCCGAGGCCTGCGCGCCGAGGTTGCCGATCAGCTTGGCCTCGTCGATGAACTCCGACAGCGAATACAGC
>JAKFCN010000084.1:0-126284 GCA_036676625.1 Lysobacter sp.
TTCCTGGATCAGGTCGAGGAACTGCAGGCCGCGGTTGGTGTACTTCTTGGCGATCGAGATCACCAGGCGCAGGTTGGCCTCGACCATTTCCTTCTTGGCCTTGCGCGCCTTGGCTTCGCCGTAGGCCATCGCCCGGCTGATGTCCTTGAGCTCGGCCAGCGTCACCATCATCGACTTCTCGAGCGCGATGGTGGCTTCCTGCTCGGCGACGATCTGGTCCTTGACGTCGCGCAGCCCGCTCGACCACTTCTGCTTGCGCTTGAGGACGTCGTCGACCCAATGCAGGTTGGTCTGGTTGCCGTCCCACGCGCGGATGAAGTCCTTGCGCGGCATCTTGGCCACGCGGGTGGACAGGTCGAGGATGCGGCGCTCGTGGTCCTTGATCTCGCCCTGCACCTCGCGCAGGTTGCGCACCAGGGTGTCGACCAGCGGCAGCGGCAGCTTGAGGGTCATGAACAGCGCGGCCATTTCCTCGCGCAGCTTCAGCACCGGCTTGGCGCCGGGACCGTTCTTGGCGTACGACTTCTGGAACTTGGTGTACAGCGCGCCCAGGTCGCCCAGGCGGCGCGCGACCTCGACCGGGTCGGGACCGGTCGGACCGGCCTCCTCTTCCTCGGCGGTGTCGTCTTCGTCCTCGGCGTCGTCATCGGCGTCGGCGTCGGCGATCTTGGCCACCGGCGGGGGCGTCGGCTCGGGCACTTCGTCGATCAGGTCGTTGAAGCCCACGACTATTTCGGCCAGGCGCTTCTTGCCCGCCTTGTGCAGTTCGTAATCCTCGATCAGCAGGTTCACCGACCGCGGGAAGCTGGCCAGCGACGACAGCATCTGGTTGAGGCCTTCCTCGATCCGCTTGGCGATGGCGATCTCGCCCTCGCGCGTCAGCAGCTCGACCGTGCCCATCTCGCGCATGTACATGCGCACCGGATCGGTGGTGCGGCCGCCCTCGGCATCGAGCGCGGACAGGGTGGCGGCGGCTTCCTCGGCGGCGGTGTCGTCGACCTCGCGGCCGCTGCCGGAATTGCCGGCCAGCAGCAGCGTCTCGGCATCCGGCGCAACTTCGTGCACCTCGATGCCCATGCCGTTGATCATGCCGATGATGTCTTCGATCTGCTCCGGATCGACCATGTCGTCGGGCAAGTGATCGTTGACCTCGGCATAGGTCAGGTAGCCCTGCTCCAGACCCTTGCTGATCAGGATCTTGATGTCGGACTGCGGAGCCTGGCGTTCATTGGCCATGGGGGCGGGTCACCGGGGATTGGGGGCGGAAAGAACCGTGCATTATACCGAGCAGGGACTGGACTGGCTTGAAGGGTCGCCCCAACGCGCCTCCGCGCGCTGCGAAAACGCACATCCCGGCTGTTGGAACGTAACTCCCTCGCGCCGCCGGCCTTACGCTCGCAGCAGGAAGGTCACCGGGCCGTCATTGACCAGGCTGACGGTCATATGGGCACCGAAACGCCCGGTTTCCACCCCCGGCGGGTGCGATTCCCGGCATTTTTCCACCAGCCGGGCGAACACCCGTTCAGCTTCGGCCGGCGCCATGGCGGTGCTGAAGCCGGGGCGCATGCCCGATGAGGTATCCGCGGCCAGGGTGAACTGGCTGACCAGCAGCAAACCACCGCCGGTGTCGGCCAGCGAACGGTTCATCCGCCCCTGCGCGTCGCCGAAGACGCGATAGCCCAGCAAGCGCTGGGCCATGCGTGCCGCCTGGGCCTCGCCGTCGCCCGGCTCGACCCCGACCAGTGCCAGCAGCCCGGGGCCGATCGCGCCCACTGCCTGGCCGTCGATGACGACCGAGGCGGAGGTGACGCGCTGGATCAGCGAGAGCATGCGGCTATTGTAGGAGCGGCGCCAGCCGCGATCGCGGCTGGCGCCGCTCCCACGGGACAATGGGTTCGATGACGGATTCAGCCGCCAAGCTTCTCTACGCCCTCGCCGCCGCCATCGGCCGCCTGCCCTGGTCGTGGCTGCACGCGCTTGGCGACGCCGTGGCCACGTTGTGGCGCCGGCTCGACGCGCGCGAGGCACGGGTGGCGCGGCGCAACCTGGAACTCGCCTTTCCGCAACTGGACGCGCCGCAACGCGACGCATTGCAGCGCGCGGTGCTGCGCACCACCGCGCGCCAGGCACTGGAGACGCTGGTCTTCTGGACCCGCCCGCATCGCCATAACCTCGCGCGCATCCGCGAGGCCCACGGCACCGATCTGTTCGACGACGCGATCGCCGCGGGCCGCGGCGTGATCGTGGCCGCGCCGCACTACGGCAACTGGGAACTGCTCAACCAGTGGCTGGCGTCGCGCACGCCGCTGGCCATCCTGTACCGGCCGCCGGAATCGGCGATCGGCGAGGCCTTCCTGCAACGCGTGCGCGGCGACGACGGCGGCCGCGTGACCCAGGTGCCCGCGGAAGGCGCGGCGGTGCGCCAGTTGCTGCGCGTGCTGCAGGGCGGCGGCGTGGTCGGGATCCTGCCGGACCAGCAGCCCAAGGCCGGCGAAGGCGTGTTCGCGCCGTTCTTCGGCAAGCCGGCGCTGACCATGGGCCTGCTGCCGCGGCTGGCGGCGCGCACCGGTGCCGCGGTGCTGTTCGCGTATTGCGAACGGATCCCGGCGCCGGGCGCGGCACCCGCGTTCGCATTGCGGATCGAGGCCGCTCCCGCCGCAATCGCCGACCGCGACACCACGGCCGGCGCGCGCGCACTCAATGCCGGGGTGGAGCGCATCGCCGGCCGCGATCCGGCGCAGTACCAGTGGACCTACAAGCGCTATACCCTGCGACCGGCGGACAGCGGCGAAAGCAATCCCTACCGAGACCTGGAGCGACATTGATGCGGACGACGAACCTGGCGATGCGGGCACTGCCCCTGCCGTTGACGAGCGCGCTGCTGGCCATTGCGATGCTGGCGGCCACGCCTGCAAGGGCGGCGCAACAGACCGACATGGCGCAGATGAACGCAGCCAGCAGCGCCTGGTCGAAGTACGCGGAACTCAGCAGCCGGGACGAGCCCGCAAGCGTCGATCTGCTGGCGGCCTCGTCGCTGGCGCGCTTCGCGTTCCTGCGCGATGCCGCGCTGTACGCATCGCCCGAGCAGAGCCGGCGGCTGCCGATTTCCGAACGCCTGCTGGTGTACGCCATGCGCGCGACCCAGGATCCGGACAAGCTGGCACGGCTGGACGGCCGCGGCGTCGCCGCGCTGTGCATCGAGGCCGGCTGGGCCGGCGTCGCCGCGCCCGACAACGAGAACCAGACACTGCCCAGGCTCGTGTACGTGACCCTGGTCGACGCCGATACCGCGGTCGGCGAGATCGCGCCGCCGACCGGAACCACCTACAACTTCGGGCCGACACTGTCGCGCGAGCACGGCGCTTGGAAAGTGGTGTCGCACTCGCTGGTGCCGGACGAGTCGTTGGCGATCGGCCGCCAGGTGCAGCAATCGGGCATGCCGGAGGACGACATGATCGGCTTCATCCTCGGGCGCCTGCTGGAGACCGACGACGCCCCGGGCGCGTTCCTGCGCGATCGCCCGTTGCGCGAGGATGCCGCCGCGCGCACCCGCCTCAACGAATCCTGGCCCGACTACGAACAGCCCTACCGCACCCGGGTCGAGGCGATCCGGGCCAAGGCCGACGGCGGCGACAGCCTCGCGCAGATGGTGATCGGATCGCTGCTGTATTCCGGTGCACTGCCGCGGGTGGTGGCGCAGGACCGTGCACAGGGACTGGCCTGGCTGGAGAAGTCCAGCGACAACGGCAACCGCAAGGCCGCGGAACTGGCGATGATGGCGATGGGCGAACTCGGACCGGAGCCCAGGGACGCCCCGCCCGGCGCCGAATGGCTCGCGCGCTACACCCGCCATGCGCGCCAGGCCGCCGACGGTGGCTCCGCGCAGGCGATGGCGGAGTACGCGAGCCTGCTGTTCAACGGTGCCGGCGAGCTGCAGCGCGATTGCCGCCAGGCCGCGGAGTGGGCGCAACGCGCCGAGGACGGCGGCATCGAGCGCGCCCGCAACGATCGCGTCTGGTACCTGGCCACCTGCCCGATCCCGGCGCAGCGCGACAGTGCGCAGGCGATGCAGCTGGCGGGCTTCATGATCGAGCGTGCCGACAGCCTGGACGCCTCCCAGCTCGACACGGTGGCGGCGGTGCTGGCGGCGAACCAGCGCTACCCGCAGGCAGTCGACTACCAGCGGCGTGCGCTCGCCGCGCTCGACAAGGACGCCACCGCCACCCGTACCCGCATGCAACAGCGCCTGGATGCCTATCGCGACAAGCATGACTGGGTGCAGGACTTCGATCAGTACGCGCAGGCGCCCGCCCCATGAATGCCGTCGACGGCTGGCAACCGCTGCCGCGGCGCGCGCGCGGCCTGTTCATGCTGCTCGGGTTGCTCGTGGCGCTGCCGGCGGGTGGCCTGGTGCTGGTGCTTGCCGCGATATTCGAATTCCCGGCTCCCTGGTGGCTGGCGCTCGCGGCGGCCGGAGCCGGCGCGCTGCTCGGCGCATGGCGTGGCGAGCGCGCCTGGCGCCACACCCGGTGGCGGCTGGACACGGCCGGCTTCGCCTTGCGTCGCGGCCACCTGTGGCGCAGCGAAACGCGCGTGCCGCAATCGCGGGTGCAGCACCTGGACCTGCGACGCGGCCCGCTGCAGCGGCGGCGCGACCTGTCCACCCTGGTGATCCACACCGCCGGCACCCGCCACAGCGCGGTCACCGTCAACGGGCTGGATGCGGCCGACGCCGAGCGCCTGCGCGACATCCTGGCGCGACAGTCCGACGACGATGACGACGACGCCTGACGCCGCGGCCGAACGCCGCCTGCACCCGCTGTCGTGGCTGTTCGTGCTGCTGGCGCAACTGCGCCAGTTCATCCTGCCGCTGGCCGCGCTGCTGTTCTTCGGCCAGCGCGACGACCAGGCGCTGTGGCCGCTGGTCGGCGTCGCGGTGCTGGCGCTGGTATCGGTGTGGCAGTACTTCACCTACCGTTACCGGATCGACGGCGACAGCCTGGTGGTGCGCAGCGGACTGCTGCACCGCCAGTTGCGCCAGGTGCCGTTCGCGCGGATCCACAACGTCGCCCTGCACCAGACCCTGCTGCACCGGCTGTTCGGCGTGGCCGAGGTGCGGCTGGAATCGGCCGGTGGCGACAAGCCGGAAGCGCAGATGCGGGTGTTGCGGATGTCGGATGCGCTGGCGCTCGAACAGCTGGTGCGCAGGCGTTCCGCCGCGGCAACCGGTGAGGGCATGGCCGCATCCGCAACCGCGCACGCGGCGGATGCGCCCGCGCGGACCCTGCTGCAACTGCCGCCGATGGAAGTGCTGCGCCTGGGCCTGGTCTCCAACCGCGGCCTGCTGGTGCTGGGCGGCGGCGCTGCGGCGCTGTCGCAGGTCAGTCCGCGGATGTTCTCCGGCCTGTTCGAGCACTGGGGCCAGACGCTGTTCGGCTGGGCCGACGCGCACCACTTCGGCGCGCAGGAATACCTGGCGGTCGGCGCCAGCCTGGTGCTTGCTTTCGTGCTGCTGCTGCGCGCCTTCTCGATGTTGCTGGCGCTGCTGCAGTACTTCGGCTTCCGGCTCGACCAGCAGGGCCGGCGGCTGACGGTGGAGCGCGGCCTGCTCACCCGGCTGCGCACCAGCGCGCCGCGGCGCCGGATCCAGGCATGGACCCTGCACGAAGGGCTGACGCACCGGCTGCTGCGGCGGCGCAGCCTGGACGTGGACACCGCGGCCGGCGGCGAGCCGGGCAAGCAGCGCAGCCTGCGCGAACTGGCGCCGATCGCGACCGCGGATGCCTGCGATGCGCTGGTGCGGCACCTGTTGCCGGGCGCGCAATGGCCGCCGGCGCAATGGCAGCCGTTGCACCGCCTGGCGTGGCTGCGGCTGGCATGGCCCGGTGCGTTGATCGCGTTGCTCGTGTGCGCGGCGGCATGCTGGCGCTTCGGCGCCTGGGGCCTGCTGGCCCTGGCGTGGCTGCCGTGGAGCGGGTTCGTCGCGCACCGGCACGCGCGGCACGCCGGGTACGCCTGCGACGAGCGCCTGGTGGCGGTGCACGGCGGCTGGTGGTCGCGATACTGGCGATTCGCGGAGGTCGACAAGCTGCAGGCGCTGCAGCTGGCGCAATCGCCGCTCGACCGCTGCTGCGGCACGGCGACGCTGCTGCTCGATACCGCAGGCGCCAATAATGGCCTGGTCCCGCCGCTGCGCCTGCATTACCTGCCCGAAGCCGAGGCGCGCCGTGTGTTCCTGCAACTGGGCGAGGCCGTGGCCGCGCGGAAGCTGCGCTGGTGAACGAGCCGGCAGCCCGCACGACGTTGCCGCTCAGCGGCGTGGTGATCGCCAGGAACGAAGGCGACCGCATCGGCCGCTGCGTCGCCAGCCTGGCTGCGGTGTGCGCCGAAGTCGTGGTGCTGGAATCCGGTTCGAGCGACGACACCGCCGCGGTCGCCACCGCCGCAGGCGCACGGGTCGAACAGCAGCCCTGGCTGGGCTTCGCTGCACAGAAGAACGTCGCGATCGCGCGTGCCGGGCAACCCTGGGTGTTGCTGCTGGATGCGGACGAATGGCTCGACGACGCGGCCGCTGCACGCCTGCGCGCATTGTTCGCTTCCGGCGAAGTCGAACGCGCCGACGTCTGGCGGTTGCCGCGCCGTACCCACTACCTCGGCACGGCGCTGGACCACGGTGGCTGGGGTCGTGAACCGGTGGAGCGGCTGTTCCGCCCCGACCTGCGTTACCTGCCTGCCGAGGTGCACGAACGCCTCGACCTGTCCGGCCGGCGCGTCGCCGCAGTGGATGCGCGGATCGAGCACGACACTGCGCGCTCGGACGCCGAGTACGCCGCCAAGCTCGACCGTTATGCAGCCCTGTGGGCGCAGCAGCGCCGCGCGGCCGGCCGCCGTGCCGGGCTGCTGTCCGCACCGCTGCATGCGGCCGCCTACTGGCTCAAGAACTACGTGCTGCGCGGCGGCTTCCTCGACGGCCCGCTGTCACGCCGTTTTCACGCGCTGCACACGCGTTACGTGCATCGCAAGTACAAGCTGTTGCGCGGCTGAACGAGGCTCCGCGCCGCGCCCGGGCGCGTCGATTTTTGCCCTTACGATCCGGCCACCGACCACCATGATCCGGCCCCATGACGCCCCCCACCGTCGACCCGGCTTCCGTAAGCCTCGTGGTGACCACTTACAACTGGCCGCAGGCGCTGGTCCTGGTCCTCGCCAGCGCGCGGCTGCAGACCCGCCTGCCCGACGAGGTGATCGTCGCCGACGACGGTTCCGGCCCCGGCACCCGCCAACTGGTGTGCGAGGCCGCCGCCGGGTTCCCGGTCCCGCTCCGCCATGTCTGGCAGCAGGACGAGGGCTTTCGCGCCGCGCGTTCGCGCAACCTCGCCATCACCGCCGCGCGCGGCGAGTACGTGCTGTTGCTGGACGGCGACATGGTGCTGCATCCGCGCTTCGTCGCCGATCACCTCGCGGCGGCGCGCCGCGGGACCTTCGTGCAGGGCTCGCGGGTGCTGGTCGAGGAAGATTTCAGCGCACGCATGCTGGCGCAGCCGGGCCTGCGGCCCGCATGCGTCTCCGGCGGGGTGAAGCGGCGCCGGCACACGCTGCGGGTGCCGCCGCTGTCATGGCTGTACATGCGCGTGCGTGGCGACCGGCCGCGCATGGTCAAGACCTGCAACCAGGGCTGGTGGCGCGACGACCTGCTCGCGCTCAACGGTTTCGACGAGCGCATGCACGGCTGGGGTCGCGAGGACGAGGAACTCGCGCTGCGCGCCTGGCATGCCGGCATCGCCTGCCGCCAGCTGCGCCTGGCCGGGCTGGCCTTCCACCTGCACCATCCCGAGCGCCACCAGGACGGCGCCAGTGCGAACGACGGTTACCTCGAGCAGACGCGCACGTCGCACGCGACGCGCTGCGAGTCCGGCATCAGCGACCACCTCGAGGCGTTCCGGCAGCATCCGCTGCCGGACTTGCGCACCTCGCCGTAGCGGCAGCCGGCAGCAACCACCACTCTCGGCGGTTGGCGCCGCCCATGCCCTGCGCACGCGCAAGCGCGACGCACGGCAGCAGGGCCGTTTCCTGCACCAGCAGCCAGCGCCGCGCCGGCAGCTGCCGCTGCCAGGCGATGCCCCGCTGCATCTGCTCCTGCGATGGCGCGCTGAAGCCGAAGGTCTCGGCGGGGCGGTCGGCCATCAGCAGGTTCTGTTCGCGCCAGGCGACCAGGCCGAGTTGCGCGTCCGGGCCGATCCGGCGCCCGGTCTCGCGCATCAGCGCCGCGGACGAGCTCGAATCGGTGAGCAGCGGATACGCCACCAGCCCGTAGAGCACCCAGGTGCCGGCGAGCAGCGCGACCGCGCCGGCCGCGGCGCGGCGGCGGCCGAACCACAGCAGGCAACCCGCGCCCCAGGCGCCGATCGCCACCAGCAACCAGGCGCCGGCATGCGCGTCGGCCAGGCTCATGCCGCGTTCGAAGACCAGCTTCGATTCGAAATGCGGCGTCGACACCAGCATGGCCGTACCCAGCGCCAGCATCGCCAGCGCCAGCAGCGCCGAGAAGCCGAACGCCAGCCATTGCGCACCGCGCCTGCGCACGATCCCGGGCAACAGCGGCGCCAGCGCCAGGCAGGCCATCGGCAGCGCCGGCAGGATGTAGACGTCGCGCTTGCCGCTGGGGATCGAGAAGAACACCAGCACCAGCAACCACCAGGCCAGCGGCAACAGGTAGCGCGCATCGTGCCGGCGCAACCGCCGCCGCCAGGCCGGCAAGGCCCATGGCAGCGCCAGCAGGGCCGGCAGCCACATCAGCATCACTTCGAGGAAGTACCACGGCGGGTGGGGGTGGTCCCACGATTGCGCGTAGCGCTTGGCGGTCTGCTTGAACAGGATGTTGTCGAGGTAGGCGTGATAGGCGGGATCGGCGCTGGCAAGGGCAGTGAATGCCATCGGCACCAGCCACAGCGAGACCGCGACCAGGAACGCCAGCGGCCCGAGCAGCGTGCGCGCATCGCGCAACGGCGCGCGCGCGCCATGCCAGCCGCGCAGCGCTGCGTAGATGCCCGGCAGCAGCATCGCCAGCACCAGCACGCCCACGCCCTTGGTGATGGTGCCGAGCCCTGCGGCGAACCAGCCCAGCGCCCACATCCGCCAGTCGGGGCGCTGCCCGTCGCGGGTGGACAGGAAGAAGCGCAGCAGCGCGTAGTTGCCGAGGGTGATCCAGAAGGTCACCAGCGGATCGATCTGCGCCTTCTTCGACTGGTAGGTGAACTGCAGCGCGAACAGCAGCGCGTAGCCGGCGTAAAGACCGACGCGGCGCGTCCACAACCGCCGGCCGAGGTCGACCGTGCACCACAGCGTGCCCAGCGCGGCCAGCAGCGACGGCAGCAGGAAGGCGACGCGCCAGTTGCCGACCGCCTCGTAGGCCAGCGCCTGCAGCCACATGAACAACGGCGGCTTGTCCGGATACAGTTCGTTGCCCCGATGCGGGAACAGCCAGTCGCCGCTTTCGACCATGTGCTTGGCGACCAGCGCGAAGCGCGGCTCGTCGGCCGGCCACGGGTCGCGCAGGCCCAGCCCCGCGCCCAGCACCAGCAGCGCCAGGATCCAGAACAGCCAGGTTTCGCGGGACGCGCGGGTGTTCAGCATCCGGTGCTATTTAACACGCACGAACGATGCGGGCATAGAAGAAGCCGTCCATGGCGTCCTCGCCGGGCAGGCGTTGGCGGACGTTGCCGCGGCCTTCGACAGGTATCTGGTGGCCGAAGCGGTCGTCGAGCGGATGCAGCGTTGCATCGGGCGTGCGGGCGAGGAACGCGGCGACCTGGGCATCGTTCTCGCGGCGCACGATCGAACAGGTGGCGTACAGCAGCACGCCGCCGGGGGCCAGCGTCGGCCACAGCGCATCCAGCAGGCGGGACTGCAACGCCACGAGTGCGTCGATGTCGGATGCGCGCCGGTGCAGCAGGATGTCCGGCTGCCGGCGCACCACGCCGGTGGCGCTGCAGGGCGCATCGAGCAGGATCGCATCGAACGGCGTGCCGTCCCACCACGCGGCCACGTTGCTGGCGTCGGCCGCTCGCAGGCGCGCGTTGCCGGCGTCCAGCGCCAGCCGCGCCAGGGTCGCGCGTACGCGTTCGAGCCGGCGTGCATCGGAGTCGAGCGCCAGCAGGCGCAGTGCGGGATCGCGCTCGAGCAGGTGCGCGGCCTTGCCGCCGGGCGCGGCGCAGGCGTCGAGCACGCGTGCACCGGGTGCGGGCGCCAGCGCATCGGCGACCAGTTGCGCGCTGCCGTCCTGCACCGAGAGTTCGCCGTCTGCGAACCCCGGCAGCGCCGACACCGGTACCGGGGAATCGATGCGCAGGCCATCGCGGCACTGCGGCGCTTGCACAGCCTCGATCCGGCTCTCGGCCAGGCGCGCGATCGCGGCCTCCGGCGTACCCAGGCGACGGTTGATGCGCAGCCACAGCGGGCCGGGCTGCGCACTGGCATGCACGATCGCGGCGGCCTGATCCGGCCAGTCCCGTCGCAGTTCCTGCAGCAGCCATTGCGGCCAGGCCGCGGCGGGATCGGCCTGCGGCAGGCCGTCGCGCTGCGCCCGCCGCAGCAACGCGTTGACCAGCCCGGCCTGGTGCGCGCGGCCGAGCGCACGCGCCGCCTCGACCGTCGCCGCCAGCGCTGCGTGCGGCGGCAACCGCAATGCATCGAGCTGGGCGAAGCCTGCATACAGCAGGGCGCGCAGCATGCCGTCGCGGCGGCCCGGCGGTTTCGGCATCCAGCGCACCAGCGCCGCTTCGTAGCGCGCACGCGCGCGCAGCGCCGCGAACACGATCGCCTCCAGCAGGGCGCGGTCGCGCGGATCGTCCAGGGTCGGCAGCGCCACCGCCAGTTCGGCCTTCAGCGAACGGCCGCCATGCAGCACCGCGTCCAGCGTGCGCGCCGCGACCGCGCGCACGCCGACGCCACCGGCCGCGCTCACGCGCGCCCCGGCAGCGGTCGCGCGTTGAGGTAATCGGCGGCAGCCAGCGGACGGCCGCCTTCGCGCTGCAATACGCGCAGCCGCAGGGCACCGTCGCCGCAGGCGATGTCGATGCCTTCGCGTCCCGCCTGCAGGACCGTGCCCGGCGCGGCGGTGTGCGCGAGCGGCAATGGCTGCACCTCGTGGATGCGCACGCGCTCGCCCGCCAGCTGCGCTTCGGCGACCGGCCATGGATTGAAGGCGCGCACCTTGCGGGCGAGCGTCTCGGCGGACTGCGTCCAGTCGAGCTTCGCTTCGGCCTTGTCGAGCTTGTGGGCGTAGGTGACGCCTTCGACGGGCTGCGGCTGGCGCACCGGACGCATGCCCGCGCGCAGCAGGCCGAGGCCGTCCGAGAGCACCAGCGCACCGAGTTCGGCGAGGCGGTCGTGCAATTGTCCGGCGGTCTCGTCGCCGCCGATGACGGTGCGCTGCACCAGCATCACCGGGCCGGTATCCAGGCCTTTCTCCATCTGCATCAGGCACACGCCGGTCTCGCTGTCGCCGGCCTCGATCGCGCGCTGGATCGGAGCCGCGCCGCGCCAGCGCGGCAGCAACGAGGCATGCACGTTCCAGCACCCGTGGGTGGGGATCTCGAGGATCTTCTGCGGCAACAGCAGGCCGTACGCCACCACCACCATCAGGTCCGGCTTGAGCGCGTGCAGTGCATCGCGCGACAGCTGCGATTTCAGCGATTCCGGCTGCAGCACCGGGATGCCGCGCAGCGTCGCTTCCAGTTTGACCGGCGAGGCCTGCAGCGCGCGTCCGCGGCCGGCGGGGCGGTCGGGCTGGGTGTAGACGGCCACGACCTCGCCCTTGCCGGCCGCCGCACGCAAGGACGGCACGGCGAACTCAGGGGTCCCGGCAAAGACGATTCTCATAGGGGTGAACGGTAAAGGGTAAGGGGTGAAGAGGAAAAGCTTTCCCCTTTACAGGGCGCGCAGCGCCCGACTTCACAGCGAAGCGGGCAAAGCCCGCGTGCGGCTTACGCGGCGGAACGCCGCGACTTGGCGAGCTTCTTGCGCACCATCTCGCGCTTGAGCGGCGACAGGTAGTCGACGAACAGCTTGCCGTCGAGGTGGTCGATCTCGTGCTGGATGCAGACCGCGAGCAGGCCATCGGTGGTCAGCTCGAACGGCTTGCCGTGGCGGTCGAGCGCAATGACGGTGATCTCGTTGGCGCGGGTGACCTCGGCGAAGATGCCGGGCACCGA
The DNA here is from genome assembly GCA_036676625.1 of Lysobacter sp. GTDB lineage: Bacteria > Pseudomonadota > Gammaproteobacteria > Xanthomonadales > Xanthomonadaceae > Cognatiluteimonas. The sequence continues at coordinate 12,213 of JAKFCN010000084.1, forward strand.
CAGGCAGCCTTCCTCGCAGACCTCTTCACCGCTGCGGGCGGTGATCTCGGGGTTCACGAACACCAGCCGCCGGTCCTTTTCCTCGGACACGTCGATGACCATGAAGCGCTTGTGCACGTCGACCTGGCTGGCGGCCAGGCCGATGCCCGGCGCCGCGTACATGGTCTCGAACATGTCGTCGAACAGGCGCTGGGCCGCTTCCTCGGCCAGCCATGCCGGATCGACCGGCGTCGCCTTGGTGCGCAGCCGGGGGTCGGGGAATTCGAGGATCGGAAGCAGGGCCATGGCGGGAAAAATGGAGGCGTCGGTCACATCCGCAAGCATGGGGGCTGCGGAATCGCGCAATTGTACTGCTACCGGCTTGCGTTTGGCCGTGATCCCTGCGTTATATTGGCCCGGTTAAGGGTGGATTTTCCCAAGGGGAGCGGGGACATGGCCGCAAAGCTTAAGCATCTGCCTCAAGGGCTGCGCACGGTCCTGGCCGTCGCGTTGCTTACCGTCACCACGTGGGCGGTGGCAGTCGACCTGCGCGCCGACCACCCGGACACCTACGTGGTGCAGCGCGGCGACACCCTGTGGGACATCGCCGGCCGGTTCCTGCAGCGGCCGTGGCTGTGGCCGGAAATCTGGCAGGCCAACCCGCAGATCCAGAACCCGCACCTGATCTACCCGGGCGACGTGATCTCGCTGGCCTACCTGGACCGGGTCCAGGTGCAGCCGGGTCCGCGCACCGAGGCGCCGATCACCGGCATCCCGCTGTCCGAGGTCGAGCCGTTCCTCAAGGACCTGCGCGTGGTCGACACCTTCGAGGACCTGCCCTACGTGGTCGGCCTGGAGGAGGATCGCCTGCGCGGCGGCCATGGCCAGCTCGTCTACCTGCGCGGCCTGCCCGGCGCGCAACCCGGCGACCGCTACATGGTGGTGCGCCCGACCCAGCGCTACACCCATGTCGATCGCAGCGACCAGTGCTGCGACCTGTTCCACAAGGACGACCTCGATTTCCGCGGCCGCCGCGTGCTCGACTCCGCCGATTTCTGGTCCGACGCGATGATCGCGGACAACGGCAAGGAACTGCTCGGCTACGAGCTGATGCGGGTGAGCACCGGCACCGTCACCCGTGGCGAGGTCGGCGGCATCGAGGCGGTCACCCTGCTGCTGGACAGCGACTCGCGCGAAGTCCGCGTCGGCGACCGGATCGTGCCGGTGGACGCGCAGCGCTACGACCTGCAGTTCTTCCCGCACCCGCCGTCGCAGCAGCTCGAGTACGGGCGCACGCAGGTGCTGGCGGTGTCCGACATGCTCACCAGCGGAGGCCCGCGCGACGTGGTCGCGCTCTCGGTGGGCGCGCGCGAGGGTGTCGACAACGGCACCGTGTTCTCGGTGTGGCGCGTCGGCACCAATGCAGTGGACAAGGTCGAGTACGGCACCCTGCGCACCGAGGAAAGCGTGCCGATGGGCAGCAAGGTGCGCCTGCCGGACGAATTCGCCGGCCACGTGATGGTGTTCCGCACCTTCGACAAGATGAGCTATGCGCTGGTGATGGACAGCGTGAAGCCGACCCGGGTGGGGTACGAGTTGAAGCATCCGGACGCGCCTTACTGACGGTCGGGCTTTCCTGACGGATCGAAGCGACGGCGCCCTAGGGCGCCGTCGTCGTTCACGGGCCAGGCTGACGGGATGTCCAACCGCAACGACCTCGACGCGCTGCTGGTGCTGCACGCCGCCGCAGGCCCGGTGGCGCCGCGACGCGCGCTGTTGCAGGCGCACGGCTCGCCTGCGGCCGCGCTGGCGGCGGGCGAACGGGAATGGCGCCACCATGGCCTCCGCGCCGACCAGGTCGAGGCACTGCATCGCCCCGACACCGGCGTGCTCGCGCGCGGCCGCGCCTGGCTGCGGCAACCGCGGCATGGCCTGCTCGGCTGGCACGATCCCGACTACCCGGCGCTGCTGCGCCGCATTGCCAGCCCGCCGCTGGCGCTGTTCGTCGCCGGCGACCCGGCATTGCTGTGGCATCCGGCGGTGGCGGTGGTCGGCAGCCGTTCGCCGAGCGCGGGCGGCGCCGAAAACGCCTTCGACTTCGCGCGTGCGTTCGCGGCCTCGGGGTTCGCGATCGACAGCGGCATGGCCGCCGGCATCGACACCGCGGCGCATGCCGGCGCGCTGTCCGCGGGCGGGATGACGATCGCGGTGCTCGGCACCGGCCCCGACGTCGCCTATCCGCGTGCGAACGCTGCGCTGCATGCGCGCATCGCCGAGCACGGTGCGCTCGTGAGCGAACAGATGCCGGGAACCGGCGTGCGGCGCGACCTGTTCCCGCGCCGCAACCGCATCATCGCCGGGCTCTCGCTGGGCACCCTGGTGATCGAGGCGGCCCGGCGCTCCGGTGCACTGATCACCGCGCGGCTGGCGGCCGACGCCGGGCGCGAAGTGTTCGCGCTGCCCGGCTCGATCCACAACCCGCTGTCGCGCGGCTGCCACCGCCTGATCCGCGACGGCGCGGCGCTGGTGGAATCGGCCCGGGACGTGATCGATGCGATCGGCCCGCTGGCGGCGCAACTGGCCGAAGACTTGCGCGGGCGCCTTTCGGCCCCCAACTCGGTTCCCGGAACGGCTGTTTGCGACACCGCATGCGATCCAGGGCCCGGAGACCCGGACTACCATCGCTTGTGGCAGGCACTCGGCCACGACCCAACAGGTATGGACGGACTCGTCTCACGGACCGGATTGACGGCCGCGCAACTGTCCTCCATGCTGCTGGTCATGGAGCTTGAGGGCCGGGTGGTGACACGACACGGCCGCTACACCCGCACTCATGAGGCGCGCAAGTCATCCTGACCTCCACAGCACCCGCAGTGGTGCAGGCCGAGGGGAAATGAAAGAGAGCATCCTGGACGTCCTGCTGTACCTGTTCGAACACTATTTCACCGAAGACGTCCCGCCACCGGGCGAGCGCATGGTCCTCGACCGGGAGCAACTGGCCAACGGCCCCCTGCTCGATGAACTGAGCCAGGCCGGCTTCAGCCCGGCCGAGATCCACAAGGCCTTCGACTGGCTCGGTGCCCTTGCCGAACAGCGTCCCGACCCTGCCGCCGCGCGGGCCGACGGCCCGACCCGGGTCTATTTCGGGCCGGAGCTGGACAAGCTGGACGTGGAATGCCGCGGCTTCCTGCTGTACCTCGAGCAGCATGGGGTGCTGGACGCCGACCAGCGCGAGCTGGTGCTGGACCGGGCCATGGCCCTCGACCAGGACGAGCTGGACCTGGAGGACCTGAAGTGGGTGGTGCTGATGGTCCTGTTCAACCAGCCGGGCTCCGAGGCGGCCTACGCCTGGATGGAGACCCAGATGTTCCTGGACGAGCCCGAACCGGTCCATTGAGGGCGGGAAGTCTGCGGCTGCGCCGCCTGTAAAGGGTGAAGTCGGCCGCTGGCGCGGCCTGGAAACGGGAGAAGCCGCTTTTCCCCTTGACCGTTTACCCTTCACCGTTTACCTATAAATAAGGAATAGACGCCCGGGGCCTCGGCCGCGGGCGTCTCCGCCTTCACGGCACGCCCCTGTCACACCCCGGACCCTCTGCCGCCATGGCCAAGAACCTGCTCATCGTCGAATCGCCCGCCAAGGCCAAGACGATCAACAAATACCTCGGCAAGGACTTCACCGTCCTGGCCTCCTACGGCCATGTCCGCGACCTGGTGCCGAAGGAGGGCGCGGTCGACCCGGAGCGTGGCTTCGCCATGCGCTACGACCTGATCGAGAAGAACGAAAAGCACGTCGACGCGATCGCCAAGGCGGCCAAGGCGGCCGACCATCTGTTCCTGGCGACCGACCCGGACCGCGAGGGCGAGGCCATCAGCTGGCACATCGCCGAGATCCTGAGGGAACGCGGCCTGCTCAAGGACCGCACCCTGCAGCGGGTGGTGTTCACCGAGATCACCCCGCGCGCGATCGCCGAGGCGATGACCCATCCGCGCGACATCGCCATCAACCTGGTCGATGCGCAGCAGGCACGGCGCGCGCTCGACTACCTGGTCGGCTTCAACCTGTCTCCGGTGCTGTGGCGCAAGGTGCAGCGCGGCCTGTCCGCGGGCCGCGTGCAGTCGCCGGCGCTGCGCATGATCGTGGAGCGCGAGGAGGAGATCGAGGCCTTCGTCGCGCGCGAGTACTGGTCGATCGAGGCCGAGTGCGCGCATGCGATGCAGCCGTTCACCGCCAAGCTGGTCAGGCTGGACGGGAAGAAGTTCGAGCAGTTCACGGTCACCGACGGCGACAACGCGGAATCCGCGCGCGAGCGCATCGTCAAGGCCGCGGGCGGCGCGCTGCACGTCACCGACGTCGCCAGCAAGGAACGCAAGCGCCGGCCGTCGCCGCCGTTCACCACCTCGACCCTGCAGCAGGAGGCCGCGCGCAAGCTCGGCTTCACCACCAAGCGCACGATGCAGGTGGCGCAGAAGCTGTACGAGGGCGTGACCATCGGCGACGAGGGCACGGTCGGCCTGATCAGCTACATGCGTACCGACTCGGTCAACCTGTCCGCCGAAGCATTGAGCGAGTTGCGCGACGTGATCGCGCGCGACTTCGGCACCCGTGCGCTGCCGGACAAGCCCAACTTCTACACCACCAAGTCCAAGAACGCGCAGGAAGCGCACGAGGCGGTGCGCCCGACCTCGGCGCTGCGCACGCCGGCGCAGGTGGCGCGTTACCTGTCCGACGATGAGCGCCGCCTGTACGAGCTGGTATGGAAGCGCGCGGTCGCCTCGCAGATGGTGCCGGCCACGCTCAACACCGTTTCGGTGGAACTGGCCGCGGGCAGCGAGCATGGCTTCCGCGCCAGCGGCACCACCGTGGTCGACCCCGGCTTCCTCGCCGTGTACGAGGAAGGCAAGGACACCAAGGCCAAGGAAGACGAGGACGAAGGCCGCAAGCTGCCGCTGATGAAGCCGGGCGAGCGGGTGCCGCTGGACCGCATCCACGCCGACCAGCACTTCACCCAGCCGCCGCCGCGCTTCACCGAAGCGGCGCTGGTCAAGGCGCTGGAGGAATACGGGATCGGCCGTCCGTCGACCTACGCGTCGATCATCCAGACGTTGCTGTTCCGCAAGTACGTGGAAATGGAGAGCCGCAGCTTCCGTCCGTCCGACGTCGGCCGCGCGGTCTCCAACTTCCTCAGCACCCACTTCACCCGCTATGTCGACTACGACTTCACCGCGAAGCTCGAGGACGAGCTCGATGCGGTCTCGCGCGGCGAGGAGGAGTGGGTGCCGCTGATGGAGAAGTTCTGGGGCCCGTTCAAGGAACTGGTGGCCGAGAAGACCGAATCGGTCGATCGCTCCGAGGCCACCGGTGCGCGCGAACTCGGCACCGACCCCAAGAGCGGCAAGCCGGTCAGCGTGCGCCTGGGCCGCTACGGTCCGTACGCGCAGATCGGCACCGCCGACGACGAGGACAAGCCGACGTTCGCCTCGCTGCGCCCCGGCCAGAGCATGCATACGATCGCACTGGCGGATGCGCTGGAACTGTTCCGGCTGCCGCGCAAGCTCGGCGAGTCGAACGGCGAGGAAGTCAGCGTCGGCATCGGCCGCTTCGGGCCGTTCGCCAAGCGCGGCGCCGTCTACGCCTCGCTGAAGAAGGAAGACGACCCCTACACCATCGACCTGGCGCGTGCCCTGTTCCTGGTGGAGGAAAAGGAAGAGATCGCGCGCAACCGGATCATCAAGGAATTCGACGGCAGCGACATCCAGGTGCTGAACGGCCGCTACGGCCCGTACATCAGCGACGGCAAGCTCAACGGCCGCATCCCCAAGGACCGCGAGCCGGCGTCGCTGACCCTGGAAGAAGTCGTCAAGCTGATGGAGGAAACCGGCAAGCCGATGCGCGGCCGCTTCGGCAAGAAGGCGGCGAAGAAGGTACCCGCGAAGAAGGCAGCGAAGAAAGCCGCCGGGGACAAGGTCGCGAAGGCGCCGCTGAAGAAGGCTGCCGGGAAGACCGCAAAGAAGGCCACGAAGAAGGCCGCGAAGAAAGCGCCTGCCCGCAAGCCCGCGCCCGAAGCAACGCAGGAAGCGCCGCCACTGCTGACACCCAAGCCCTTCATCGGCGGCAAGCGCGTGGTCAAGAAGGCCAACGCGTAGCCGCCGTTGCCGTGATGCCCCCGTCGCTGTCGATCGCCGCCGCCGCAATCGCCCTGCGCCAGGGCGCGGTCGTCGCCTGTCCCACCGAAGCGGTATGGGGACTGGGCTGCGATCCGCTCGACCAGGCGGCCGTGTTGCGGCTGCTGGCGCTCAAGCAGCGCGCGGTCGACAAGGGTCTGATCCTGGTCGCCGCGTCGGCCGCGCAGTTCGACGGCTTCGCCGACTGGAACGCATTGCCCGCCGAGCGCGCGGTCGCGGTACGCGCCAGCTGGCCGGGGCCCCATACCTGGATCGTACCGGCCACGCCGCGGGTGCCGCACTGGATCACCGGCGTGCATGACGGCGTCGCCCTGCGCGTGAGCGCGCATCCGACGGTGGTTGCGTTGTGCGAGGCGTTCGGCGGGCCATTGGTGTCCACCAGCGCGAATCCCGCCGGTGCGCCGGCACCGCGCACGCTCGACGAATTCGATCCCGCGTTGCTGGCGGCGCTCGACGGCCATGTCGCCGGCGAAACCGGCGGCCGCGAACGCCCCAGCGACATCCGCGATGCGCGCAGCGGCGCAGTGCTGCGCGGCATCGCCACGATCGTGCTGGCCTCCGCCATGGCCTGGTTGCCGGCACCGCCGGCGGCCGCGGGCGAGGTGACCGTGTACCGCTGCGTCGCCGCGGACGGCCGGGTGACCCTGCGCGACTCGCCATGCGCCAAGGGCGAACGCCAGGAAGTGCGCAACATGCTGCAACCGAAGGATGCACCGCACCCCGCAGCCCCGGCAGCGCCCGCGCTTCCGCCACAGGCTGCGCCCGCAACGCGGCCGACGCTGGTGGTCGTTCGCACGCCACAGCCGATGTACGAATGCACCATGCCCGACGGCGAGCGCTACACCAGTGCCAGCCCGGAAGGCAATCCGCGCTGGGTGCCGCTGTGGACCCTGGGCTGGCCGGTGTACGAGGGCGCGTGGACCAACACTGCCGGCACCTGGATCCGCGATGCGTGCAGCGCGCTGCCGCAGGCGGAAGTCTGCGCGCGCCTGGACGACCGCCGCGACGAGATCCGCCGCCGCTTCTTCCAGGCGATGCCGAGCGAGCGCGCCAGGCTCGAGGTCGAGCAGCGCGGTATCGAGGCACGCCTGGACGCCGACTGCGGGGGCCATTGATGCGCCTGTCCTGGCTGCTGCCGTGTTGCCTCGTCCTCGTGCACGTCGCGCCCGCGCGCGCGCATCCGGAGCGACAGGTCGTGATCTACCGCTGCACCGATGCGGCCGGCAACGTCACCCTGCAGAACGACGTTGCGTGCCCCGCGGGCACCCGCCAGCAGAAGCAGGTCATCGACGCACCGCCGCCGCTGCCGGCCTACGTGCCGCGCGAGGAACGCATGCCGGTTGTCGTCGCCAAGGAGGAGGCGCGCACCGACGCAGCCATCGAACAGGTGCTGCCGCCTCCCGTGCCCGTCGCGGAACGCGGACCGCCGCCCGCTCTGTTCCAGTGCAGTACCTGGGAACAGGTCGTCTACCTCACCGAGGAAACGACCCCGCGCGAGAGTTGCGCGCCGCTGCAGGTGGTCGGCATCGACGGCAGGTCGCGGCCCGGCGCCAGCGCCTGCGAGAAGGTCGTGGACCAGTGCGCGGCGGTGCCGGCGGAGGACCTGTGCCGCGCCTGGAAGCGACGGGTCGACGAATCGGAATTCCGCTGGAAGTTCGCCGGGGCGAAAGCCGACGACGAGCGCAGGCTGGAATACGAGAAGCTGGAAGCGGTGTACGCCAACAGCAATTGCAACCCGTAGAGCCGAGCCATGCTCGGCAGCGCGCGACATCAGAATCCGTAGCGCAGGAAACCGCCGTCGATCGCGATGCATTCGCCGGTGACGTAGCTGGCGGCCGGGAGGCACAGGAACGCGACCGCGGCAGCCACTTCCTCCGGTTCGCCGACCCGGCCCATCGGCGTGCGCAGCAGCACCTCGTCGAGGTAATCCGGGTCGGCCAGCTTGCCCGAGGTGCGGCGGGTGCGGATGTACCACGGCGCGACCGCGTTCACGCGCACGCCGTCCTCGGCCCACTCCACCGCCAGGTTGCGGGTCATCTGGTGCAGTGCGGCCTTGGCCATGCCGTAGGGCGCGCCGCTGCGCACGTGGGTGGCGCCGGACACGCTGCCGACGTTGACGATGCTGGACACCGCGTGCTTCGTCAGCAACGGATGCGCATAGCGCGACAGTTCGAACGCACTGAACAGGTTGACCTCGAAGATCGAGCGCCACTCGTCCTCGGTGTAATCGGTGGTGGCGCGGGTGAGGTTGCCGCCGGCGTTGTTGACCAGGATGTTCAGGCCCTCGCCGCGGTCCTCGATCCAGTCGAGGATCTCGCGCCGCTGTTCGTCGTCGGCGACATCCGCGGCCAGCGCGAAGATGCGTTCGTCGCCGAACTCCTCGGCGAGTTCCTCGCGCACCTGTTCGAGCGCGGTGCCGTCGCGCGCCACCGCGAGCACCTGCGCGCCGAAGCCGAGCAGTTCGCGCACGATCGCCAGGCCGATGCCGGCGCTGCCGCCGGTGACCAGTGCGAGTTGACCGTCGAGGCGCCAGCGGTTCGGGTCCATGCGGGGTAGCATAGCGCCGCATCCCCAGCCGAGAGGAAGGCCCCATGCCCTTCGTGCGCCCGATGATCCTCGCCGCCCTGGCGGTGCCGCTGCTGTGCGCCGCCTGCAGCAAGCCGGAGCCGCCGGAAAAGGAGCGTCCGCCCGAGCCGCAGGCGACGGAGCTGCGCGACGCCATCCAGCAACCGATCGACCGCGCCAGGGCGGTCGACGCCCAGGTGCAGGACGCCGCCGCGCAGCAGCGGGCCGCGATCGACGCCCAGACCGCCCCGTAACGCAAGGGGCATCAACGATTTGAGCCGGGGCGAAGCCGCCGGCGTCAGGGTCAGGGGCCAGGCGTAGTCACCCGGCTCTCTACCAATCCAAAAGGCAGCCGGGCATGGCTCGGCTCTACGGCCCGCAGAAGCAATAGGCGAGCGCCTTGACCGGCGCGCCGTTGCCGGGCTTCAGCGCCGCATCGAGGAAGCGCAGGTCCTGCGCGGTGCGCGGCAACGCGCGCGCCAGCAACGCGTGCGCGAAGTCCGAATTGCGCAGCAGCGCACCACCCGCACGGCTTTCGGCGAAGCGCGCGAAGAAGCGCTCGAACGGCGTCGCGCCGCGCTCCAGGTAGCGCACCTGGTAGTCGCCCGGCTTGCCCAGCTTCGCCCGCGTCGCCGCGTCGGCGACCGCATCGGCAATGCCGCCGAAGGCATCGACCAGGCCGCGTTCCTTCGCTTGCGCACCGCTCCATACCCGGCCGCGGGCGACCGCGTCGATCTCGGCGACACTGCGCCCGCGCGCCTTGGCCACGCGCGAAGTGAAGTCGCGGTAACCCTTGTCGATCACCGACTGGATCACCTGGCCCACGCGCGGATCCAGCGGCCGGGTGACATCGAAGGCGCCGGCGAAGGGCGTGGTGCCGACACCGTCGGTGTGCACGCCGATCTTGTCCAGCGTGCGCGGGAAGGTCGGGATCAGGCCGAAGATGCCGATCGAACCGCTGATCGTCGACGGGTTGGCGAAGATGCGGTCGGCATCCATCCCGATCCAGTAACCGCCCGATGCGGCGAGGTCGCCCATCGACACCACCACCGGCTTGCCGGCCTCCTTCAGCGCCACGACCTCGCGCCGGATCTGCTCCGAGGCGTAAACCTCGCCGCCCGGCGAGTTGATCCGCAGCACCACCGCTTTCACCGATTCGTCGTCGCGCGCGGCGCGCAGCACTTCCGAGGTCGACTCGCCGCCGATGGTGCCGGGCGGCTGTTCGCCGCCGGTGATCCCGCCTTCGGCCACCACCACCGCGACCTCGGGCCGCTCGTCCACCGCCTGCAGGCCGCGGTCGATGTGCTTCAGGTAGCCGTCGAGAGTGACCTCGCGGAAGCCGTCCTCGGCGTCGGGATCGGCGACGCCGCGCTCGGCCAGCAGGTCGTCGACCTGCTCTTCGGTCTTGAGTCCGTCGACCAGCTTCTGCCGCAATGCGTATTGCGCGAGGTCGCCGCCGGCGGCCTCGATGCCTTCCGGCAGCGTGTCGATGCCCGCCGCCAACTGCTGCGGTGCGAGCTTGCGCACCTTCGCGATGTCGCCGAGGTAGCGCTGCCAGATGTCGTTCATCCAGAACAGGTCGGCCTGCTTGGCTTCCGGCGAAGCGGCATCGAGGATGAAGGGCTCGGCCGCGGACTTGTATTCGCCGACCCGGAACAGATGCACGTCGACGCCCAGCTTGTCCTGCAGGCCCTCGCGGTAATACTGGCGGTAGCGGCCGAGGCCTTCCAGCAGCAACCCGCCCATCGGGTCGAGGTAGACCTCGTCGGCCTGCGCAGCGAGCAAATACTGGCTCTGGTCGAAACTCTCGCCGAACGCCACCACCTGCTTGCCCGAGGCGCGCAGCTTCGCCAGTGCGTCGGCGACTTCGCGGATGGAAGCGTAACCCGAGAACGCCATGCGGTCGGTGCGCAGCAGCACGCGCTCGATGCGCTTGTCGTCCTTCGCCGCGTCGAGCGCGCGCAGCAGGTCGCGCAGTTGCACTTCGCGTGCGCTGTCGTCGCCGAACATGCGCGCGAGCGCGCGGCTGGCGGGGTCGGTGCTGAACTGCTCCACCAGCCGGCCTTCCGGCGCGATCACCAGGGTGGTCCGGTTGGGCAGCGGGCGCGCGCCGTCGCCGGCCGCGAACAGGCCGATGAACACCAGCAGCAGACCGAAGAACACCAGATTGAAGACCAGCCGGCGGGTGAAGTTCATCGCGTCCCAAAGACCCTTGAAGAAACGGGCGATCGGGCCGCGGCGGCGGGATTCGTTCATGCGGATGCTCCGGAAACCATGGCGACAGCGTAACGGTTGCGGCGGCGCCGGGTCATGCCCCGGACGTCACCTGGCCCGCCGGCAGGGGACCGCCGCGCAGCAGCGCGCTGGAGCGCAGGAAGCGACGGCACAACAGCAGGGCGGCGACCGTGAGCCCGCCGATCAGCCCCAGCCACATGCCACGCGGCCCCCAGCCGAGGTACAACCCGAGCCACGCGCCCAGCGGCATGCCCACGCCCCAATAGGCCATCGCGGCCAGGAACATCGGCACCCGGGTGTCGCCGAGCCCGCGCAGTGCGCCGGCCGAGACCACCTGGATCCCGTCCGGGAACTGGAACGCGGCTGCGTACAGCAGCAGCGACGCCGCCAGGGTGGCGACCGCGGCATCGCGCGTGTACAGCGCCACCAGCAGGTCGTTGCCGGTGAGCAGCACCAGCGCCGAGCAGGCCTGGGTCGCCAGTGCCAGCAGGTAGCCGGCGAAGGCCGCGCGCCGCACCGCATCCGCGCTGCCGCGGCCGAGCGCATGGCCCACGCGCACGGTGGTGGCCTCGGCCAGGCCCAGCGGCACCATGAAGCACAAGGCGGAGACGTTGATCGCGATCTGGTGCGCGGCGACCGGTACCGCGCCCAGGCGTCCGATCAGCAGCGCGGTGACGATGAACAAGCCGCCTTCCATCGCCACGGTGACGCCGATCGGCAGGCCGGTGCGCAGCAGGCGGGCGATCGGTGCGCGCTGCGGACGCTCGAAGCGCGCGAACAGCCCGAGCCCGGCAAAGCGTCGTGCTTGCGCAAGATAGATGGCGAATGCCAGCGCCTGTGCCCACAGCATCACCGCGGACGCGATGCCGAGGCCACCCGCACCCAGTTCGGGGAAGCCGCCGAGTCCGAACGTCAGCACATAGCCCAACGGCACCAGCACCAGCAGCCCGCCGAAACCGAGCAGCATCGTCGGCAGCGTCCAGTGCAGGCCGTCGCTGAGGTAGCGCATCGCCAGGTACAGCGTCAGCGCAGGCGCGCCCCAGCGGATGCCGTGCAGGAAATCGCGCGCGCCGGGGCGCACTTCCGCGGCGATGCCCATCGGCGCCAGCGCCGCGCCGGCGACGCTCAGGAACGCGAACATCAACAGGCCGAGCATTGCCGCCAGCCACAACGCCTGGCGGAACAGCGGCCCGATCGCGTCGCGACGTCCACCGCCGTCGAGCTGCGAGACCGCCGGCGGCAACGACATCAGCGTGCCCATCGGCACCATCATCGGCAACGCCCACAACGCGGCACCGACCGCGACCGCGGCCAGGGTCGTGGTGCCGTGGTGGCCGGCGATCACGGTGTCGACGAAGCCGATCAGGCCGGTCGCCAGGTGGCCCGCGACCAGCGGCGCGGCGAGGACGGCGGTGGTGCGCACTTCGCCGGGGAAGTGCGATGGCGTGGCAGGTGGGGTCATGGCGGGCGCGGGCGCGTGGACGCGGCAAGTCGTTTATCTTACCGGCGTCCAAGGGGAACACCGATGACCGAGCCGAATGCCGCTGCGCCCCCCGTCGAGCCCGTTGCCCCTGCCTGCCAGAACTGCGGCACGCCGCTGCTGGGCCCGCACTGCTACAAGTGCGGGCAGCCGGTGCACGGCCTGGTGCGCCATTTCAGCAGCATCATCGGCGACTTCGCCGACAGCGTGCTCAACATCGACGCGCGCGTGTTCCGCACGTTGTGGCCATTGTTCGGCAAGCCCGGTTACCTGAGCCGCGAATACTTCGAAGGCCGGCGCGTGCGCTACGTCAGCCCGGTGCGGTTGTTCGTGTTCCTGAGCATCATCACCTTCTTCGTCGCGCAACTGGTGGTCAACGTCGGCGACAACGGCGGCACGATCAAGGTCGACGGCGGGGACAGCATCGAAAGCGCCGCCACCGTCGCCGAAGTGGAGGCCGCGCGCGACCGGCTGCTGGCCGAGCTGGCGAAGGCGCGCGCCGAAATCCCGGACGTGCCGGGCGCACGGGCCGGCATCGACGCCGGCATGCGGGAAATGCGCGAGAAGGCCGGGCAGCGGATCGCCCAGCTGCAGGACCCCAAGGCCGCGGCGGCGGCCAGGGCCGGCGACGAGCCGACCGACATCCGTTTCAACGACCGCCCCTGGGATCCGGTGACCAATCCGGTGCGGGTGGGATGGCTTCCCGCCTTCGCCAACCGCTGGGTCAACCAGCAGGTCGCGCACGGGCGCGACAACGTGAAGGAGCTGCAGGAGAATCCGGAGCGGTTCAAGGATGCGGTGCTCGGCGCGCTGCCTTCCACGTTGTTCGTGCTGCTGCCGCTGTTCGCGCTGATGCTGAAGATCGCGTACCTGTTCAAGCGCCGGCTGTACATGGAGCACCTGATCGTGGCGCTGCACAGCCACGCCTTCCTGTGCCTGGCGGTGCTGCTGCTGTTCGGGTTCTCGACACTCGGCGACGCGGTGCCAATGCTGTCCACGCCGGTCGGCTGGATCGAGGCGCTGCTGTGGCTGTGGATGCCGCTGTACCTGCTGCTGATGCAGAAACGGGTCTATGGACAGGGCTGGCCGATGACGTTGCTCAAGTACTGCGCCATCGGCGTCTGCTACTTCATGCTGCTCAGCTTCGGCGTGGCCGCGACGATCCTGGCCAGCCTGGTCTGGGCCTGAGCCGACGGCACGGCGCGGACGCAACCCGTCCACGCCGTGCCGCTGGCGGTTGCCGGGCCTACTTGTCCTCGATGCAGACGGCCTGCATGTACTTCTTGCCGTCGTTCGGGTTCACCGAGAACAGGGCCAGGCCGGTGTAGTCCTTGCCGCCGGTCCTGCCCTCATAGGTGGCCATGTACTTGCCCTCCTTTTCCTGGATCTTGAACTGGCCGAGATCCTTGTACGAGTCGTTGTTGCAATAGGCGCCTTCCCAGATCACCGACTTCTTGTTGCCGTCGGCGACGCGCTCCAGGCACTTGCCGTCGCGCGGACGGAAACGGATGTTCATGTCGCTGTCGCCCTGGACGATGTTGTCGCTGGAAACGTAAACCTTGAGGTGGCTCTCCTGCACCGAGACGCTGCCGTTGAAGCCGGTGTAGGTCTCGTTGCAGCTCATCTTCGGATCGGTCGAGGACTGGATGCCAGCCTTCGCATTGGCCTCGCAGGCGCACTTGTAGGCGGCGCTGGCATCGGGCGCCATGGCCATCAGCGCCAGGCCGGCGGCGGAAAGCAGGAGGGCGGTCTTCATTTGCGTGTCCCCACGGTTGGTTTGGTGGAGCGCACTACACCGTCCCGGCGAGGGGTCGGACAACACCATAAAGATGGCGTCGGCACGCCTGCGCGCGCGCGCGATGCTGCATGCAAGGAAACCGACAGATGACCGCCATGTCCGCCATTCCCGCCAGGCCCCTGTTGCTGTCGTTGCTGGCGTCGATGCTGGTGGCCGGTTGCGCCTCAACGTCGCGTATCGACCGCAACCTGGAGAGGATCGGCTTCGACGGCCCGGCGACGGCGTCTGCGTCGGGCGAAGACGACCTGTTCCGGCGCATCGGCGCGGAGCCCACCAACGCGCGCCTGCATTTCGACAACGGCCGCTACCTGCTGGCGCGCGGCCGCCACGGCGACCTCGAAGTCGCCCGGGTGGCATTTTCGAACGCTGCGCGACTGGCGCCGGACTGGTGGCAGCCGCAGCTCGGGCTGGCTGCCACCGAATATCGCCTCGGCCGTTACGACGCGGCGCTGGCCGGCTTCGGCGAGGCGATCGCGCTGCGCGGGGAATGCGGCCCGCTCTGCTATGGACTGGCATTCGTCGCCTACCGCGCCGGCTACTTCGGGCTGGCCGCGAATGCGCACGCGGCCGCGCGCGCCGACGGCCCGGCGACCCGCGGCGCGGAACGCGATGCGGATGCGTTCCTCGCGGCCGCGCTGGCCGGTGGTCCCGGCGCCCGCGATGCGGCAATGTTGCGCGAGCGCCTGCACGGTGCCGGCGCACCGCCCGCCGTCGACAACGGCAACATTTCCATCGACGCCTACGTCATCCGCCAGAGCCGCGACGCCAGCAGCTCCGCCGGCATCAACCTGCTCAACGCGCTGCAACTGCAGTTCGGCGGCACCCTGGTGAACGCCAGTTACACCAAGGAAGGCGATGCGCCGACGGCGAAGAACACCCAGCGTTCGCTCGAAGTGAGCATTCCAACGGTCAGCTACGCGCTGAACATGGCCACCACCGCGCGCAACGCCTTCAGCATCGAAGCCAGCCCGAGCGTGATCGCCGTGGCCGGCAAGACCTCGCGCTTCTTCGAGGGCGCCAACGTGCTGATCGTGCCGCGAGGCGACGAGACCGAGCCGCTGGAGCGCGACATCGGCATCGACCTGAAGGTGACGCCGAACGAGATCGCGGACGGCTACATCGACCTGACCGCGATCCTGGAACTCTCCAACCTCGCCGCCTCCACCATCGGCGGCGACGGCGCGACCATCGTGCAGACCGAGAAGACGTCCGCGGAGGCTACCGCTCGCATCCCTTTCGGCCGCGCGATCGCGCTCGGTTCTGGCGCGACCATGACCGTGCGCGACGGCGAGTCCGCGGTGCCCGGACTGCGCCGCATTCCCGGCGGCTCGCACCTGTTCGGCAGCGACCAGGCCAGCGCCAAGCGCAGCGACGTGCTGGTGCTGCTGACCGCGCGCAAGGGCATCGCCTCGGCCGCCGCGCCGCGGATCGACGACGATGCGCTGTCGCGGCAATTGTTCGGCCAGGCGCCGGCGAACGTGCCGGAGGTCTCGCGTTTGCCTTCGCAAGCGCCGAGAATCGACTTCATGGACTGGCTCTGAGGGGACGGGCGAACCATGTCAGTGGTGCGGATATTGCTGGTCGAGGACGACGATCCCACCCGTCGCCGGTTGCACGACGCGCTGGCGGCGGACGCGGAGTTCGAGGTCACCGCGGTGGCCAACCTCAGCGATGCGCGCGCGGCGATCGCGCGACAGCCGCCGCACGTGCTGCTCACCGACCTCGAGCTGCCCGACGGCCACGGCACCAGCCTCACCGCCGAAGTCCATGCCAGCCATCCGACGGTGGAGATCCTGGTGATCTCGGTGCTGTGCGACGAGCGCAGCGTGGTCGCCGCGATCGCCTCGGGCGCCAGCGGCTACATCGTCAAGGACGCGTTGCCGGAGGACATCGGCGACACCGTGCGCCAGGTGCTGCGGGGAGAGTCGCCGCTCTCGGCCGCGATCGCCCGCTACCTGCTGCGCCGTCTGCAGTCGCCCGCCGACGACGTGCCCGCCGACAGGCTCGGCCTCACGCCACGCGAGATCGACATTCTCTGGGGCATCGCCAAGGGCATGACCTACAACGAGATCGCCGACGGACTCGGAATCTCGCGCAAGACCGTACCGAACTACATCAAGAGCATCTACCGCAAGCTCGAGGTCAACAGCCGCGGCGAAGCGGTGTTCGAGGCGATCTCGCGCCAGCTGATCAGGCTTTGAGGCGCAGCGGCAGATCGAGCAGCACGCAGGTGCCGTCCGCGCCGCTCTCCACCGCCAGCGTCGCGCCCAGCGCCGCGGCACGCCGCCGCATGTTGTCCATGCCGTAGTGGCCGCGCCGCGACCCGGCCCCTCCGCAGCCGTGGTCGCGCACCGCCAGGCGCACGCCGCGTGCAGGCAGCGGCGAATCCGACGACGTCACCTCCACCACCGGCGAGCCGGAATGGCGCATGGCGTTGTTCATCGCTTCCTGCAACACCCGGAAGATCGCCAGGGTCGTGGCCGGAGACAGGCCTGGCAGGTCCGGCAGGTCGCGCACCTGCCAGTCCAGGCGGATGCCGGCGCGTCGCAGTTGCGGTTCGATGCGATCGCGGAACGCGGCCAGCATCATCCCCAGGTCGTCGCCCACGTCCTCCATCGAATCGACCACCAGCCGCAGGTCGGTCAATGCCCGGTGGCAGGCGCGCGTGATCTCCGGGGCGACCGGACCCCGGGCCTGCTCGCCCAGGGCGATGATCGACACCAGCTGCCCGGCGATGCCGTCGTGCAGGTCGGCCATCAGGCGCACCCGCTCCCCGGCCAGCGCTTCCTTGCGCGCGTGGACCTTCTCGCGCTCGAAGACCTCCTGCAGCTTGCTGCGCGCGGCGGCGACGTCACGGTGCAGGCGAGCGTTGAAATTCTCCAGCAACGACAGGCCATCGGCGAAGCGCCGCAACAGGGTCGTGCCCATGATGAGCGCCAGGATCGGACCGTTGAAGCGCGCCAGCAACACATAACCCTTGTCGAGCACGCCGGTCATCACCAGCTGGTCGCGCGTGGTCAGCGACAGCAGCACGACGATCGCGGCGAGCAGGGTGAGCGCGGTCCTGTCGCGACCGCGGGTCCCCGCGCGCCACAACTCGTACAGCGCCAGCGCGGCCAGCACCAGCGCCAGCGGCACGAACAGCGCCGGCACCAGCAACGTCGACCAGGCGGCGGGCAGCACGCGGAAGCTGAGGAACATCAACAGGCCCGGCAGCAGGAACCAGCGCGTGCGCAGCGGCGGCAGGCGCCCGACCAGGCGCCAGGTGAACGGCAGCAGCAGGCAGGCGCCGACGAAGCGCAGCACGTTCACCGGCAGCAGGAACCTCGCACCGAACGCGCCGGCGATCACCGGCGACAGCGACGAGAACGCGAAACTGAGCGAGATCGCGGCGCACAGCAGGTACAGCTGGTCGTGGCGGCGGGTCAGCCAGATCATCAGCATGATCGCGCCGATCGCGAACAGCGCGCCGTCCATCAGCCGCGGCAGCATCACGACCAGGAAGTGCGCGCCCTCGTAATCGTCGCGCAATTCCGCGTCCGGGCCGAAATAGACCGGGCCGACCGCGGCCGCACCCATCCGGTCGGCGAGGGTCACCCCGAACTCGTTGAAACCCGGCTGCAGCACCCGCTCGGGCAGCGTGGCGATCTGCGGTGCGCCCTGGCCGAGCCGCAGCGAAGTCTGGCCGAGGGTGCTGTCGGTCATCGGCACGCCATTGAGCGAAACCTGCAGGCGGCCGGTGAACTGCGGGATGTACAGCGCGTACCGTCCGGTCGCGGCGGGATCGTGGCGGAAGGTGATCCGGTAGTGCTGCGTACATTCGCCGCGCGCGTGGCAGTTCCCCGGCAGGCGCATCGGCACCGTGCCCGATTCGCTGCCATCCGCCGCGACCAGCGCCGCGGCGTCGAAACGCTGCACGCGTTCGCCCGCGACCCGGGTACCGACATCCATCAACTCGCTGAGGGCGAGCAGCAGCAGGAACGCACCGAGCACCAACACGCCCAGGTGCGCCCAGGGCATCGGCGCGATGGTGCCGGCGTCCGCCGCGACTTCCGACATGCGTGCTCCCGACATGCCTGCTTCCGACATGCGTGTCCCCCGCGCATACGGCCAGCGCCGATCATACCCGCGACGGCTAGCGGTGCAGGCGTTCCTGCAGCCAGGCCGTGCGGTTGGCCCGCGATGTGGTCAGCAATTCGCGGCGCAGCGCATCGCGCTCCTGCGGCGGCGTGCGCTGCGCCAGTGTCGCGAAGTCGTCGAGCTGCAGCGGCGAGAGTTCGTGCAAGGCCGCCTGCAGGGGTTCGCGCTGGGCCGCCGGCACCTGCATCAGCAATGGCTGCAATCGCGGCCAGGCCACGCCGAGGCGTGGGCCGAGCAGCCAGCCGCGACGTTCCCCGGAGGGCAATTGCGCGAACTGCATGCGCAACGCCTGTTGCTGCTCCGGCAGCAACGCACTGAAGCGCGCAGCGGCGTCCAGCACCGCGGCGCGCTGTGCGGCCGGCAGGCCCTGCCAGGCCTGCCAGCGCTCGCGGCGCGCGCCGCGCTCGGCGGGCGGCAAGGCATCCCATTCGGCCACGCGCTGTTGCAGGGTCTCGGGTTGCCCCGGCGCGCTGACCGGCGCCATGGTTGCCGGGGCCGCCTGTGTCGCGACCTGCGCTGCATGCCAGGACAACAGGTCGAGGTCGCGCAGCGGCGCGGCGCCGGCGCTGGTCAGCAGCGCCAGGTCGGGATGGGTCCGCAAGGCGAATGCGGCATCGAATGTCGCTGCCGGCGGCGCGGACGCAGGCAGCGGGGCGCGGCGCACGCGGGTGGCGCCCGCATCGCCGGCCGCGATCTCCCGGGCCGGCCATGCGAACGTCGCGGCAAGGGCGACGACGCAGGCTGCGACGCCCGTCCACAGCACCGGCAACAGCCAGCGCGGCCGGTTCGCCGCGGGCGCCAGCGGGCCCCGCGCCAGCGCGGCGCCACATGCACGCTCCCACCGCGCGAGCCGGATGTCGGGCAGCGCCTGCAGCGCCTCGCGGCTGGCCGCGACCAGCGCCTGCCACGCATCGGCGTCGACCGTGGCATCCGCGCGCCGCGGCGTCGCGCGCTGCAGCGCCAGGCGCCAGGTCGCCGCATCCACTCCCAGCGCAGCTGCAGCATCGTCTTCCTCCAGGCCTGCCACCAGCCACAGCAACAAGGCGGAGCGCGGGCCGGGGCCGAGCCCGCCCAGCGCAGCCAATCCGGGCGGCCAGCGTGGTTCCACGGCGGCCGCGGCGCGCAATGGCATCGCCGCCAGCAGCAGGCCCCAGAACCGCGCCGGCCACTGCGCCATCGGCTGGCCGCCGGCCTCGCCGGTGAAGCGCGGCAGCATCGCGGCCAGCGCCGCCACGGCGCGTTCCGGGTCGCCGCACTGCAATTCCGCGAACACGATGGCGCGCCGGCCGATGCCGCGCAGGAACGCGGTGAGGGCGGGCGACGCGGCGGGAGTCGGGACCGGTCCGGACCCGTTCATCGGACCTGCTTCATTGCCGGGAATGGTAGCGTCCAGGCTCGCTTGACAATCGCCGCAAACCTGCTCCGCAAGGCGCAGCAAGGATTCCAGCGGAAATGGTTGTGCACAGCGGTAATCCTCCAGTCATGCACGGTTTTTTCACTCCTGCCGCAGGCCGGATGACCGCGACGTTTCACGCACAAGTTGTTGATTTTGAAATCATATTGGCGATTGGTACTTTTTTAGCCAAGAGCCCGCTAATGCAGGATTCAGGCTTTTTGCGCCGCCAACTCCGAGCGCCATGCACAGAGTTATCCACATTATGTGTGGATAAGGGTAAAAACCCTTTTGAACCGGCGGCTTGCGACAGGTTTCTGGCAGACGACATAGAAATTGGACGCAAGTCACGCTTGTTGTCCGCGGGTCGCGCGCGAGGCGCGCTCCTACAATGACGGCGATGCTCATTCCCGCCTGCCAGGTCGCGCTGCCATTGCCATTGCCGCAGCCGTTCGACTACCTGCCGGCCAAGGGCGCAGGGCCGGCTGACGGCACCATCGGCTGCCGGGTGCGGGTGCCCTTCGGCAACCGCGAACTGGTCGGGGTGGTCACCGGCGTGGAACCTGCGGACACCACTGCTGCCCTGCGCGAAGTCGCGGCGGTACTGGATCCGCAACCGTTGTTCCACGACGAATTGCTGCAATCGCTGCGGTGGCTGGCGCGTTACCTGCACGCGCCGCTGGGCGAGGTACTGGCCACCGCGCTGCCGGCGTCGCTGCGCCGCGGCGAGCCGTTGCCGGACACCCACGCGTGGGCCTGGCAATTGACCGAAGCCGGACGCACCGCATTGCCCGGCCTGCGCGCAGGCAGGCCACGCACGCTCGCCGAGGCCCTGGGTGGCGCCGCGCGCGACGAGGAAGCGCTCGACACCCTCGCCGGCGGCGGCTGGCGCAGCGCCGCGCGCACGCTGGCACAGCGCGGTCTGGCCGAACGCGTCGCGATTCCGGCGCATGCACTCGCCGTGGCGCCCCGCACGCCGGCCCCGGAGGCGAATCCGCAGCAGCAGGCGGCGATCGCCGCGGTGCTGGCCGCACGCGACGGCTTCGCCCCGTTGCTGCTGGACGGCGTCACCGGCAGCGGCAAGACCGAGATCTACCTGCAGGCGATCGCCGATTGCCTCGCGCGCGGCCGGCAGGCGCTGGTGCTGGTCCCGGAGATCGGACTGACGCCACAGCTGCTGGCGCGCTTCCGCGCGCGCCTGGGGGTGCCGGTGCACGCGCTGCATTCCGGCCTGGGCGACGCCGAGCGCGCACGCACCTGGACCGCGGCCTGGCGCGGCGAGGCACGGGTGATCGTCGGCACCCGTTCGGCGGTGTTCACGCCGCTGCCGGACGCCGGGCTGGTCATCGTCGACGAGGAGCACGACGGCAGCTACAAGCAGTTCGACGGCATCCGTTACCACGCCCGCGACTTCGCCCTGGTGCGGGCCAAGGCGCTCGGCGTGCCGATCGTGCTGGGCAGCGCCACGCCGTCGCTGGAGTCGCTGCACAACGCGCGCCAGGGCCGCTACGCGCACTTGCGGCTGCCGCACCGTGCCGGCGACGCGCGGCCGCCGGCGGTGCGCGTGCTCGACGTGCGCAAGCGCGCGCTCGAGGCCGGGCTGTCGCCGGACCTGCTGGCCGCGATCCGCGGCGCGCTGGATGCCGGCGGCCAGGTGCTGGTGTTCAAGAACCGCCGCGGTTATGCGCCGGTGCTGCTGTGCCACGACTGCGGCTGGAGCGCGCAATGCCAGCGCTGCAGCACGCCTTCCCACGGCGGACCGATGACCGTGCACGCCGGCGGGCGGCGGCTGCAGTGCCACCACTGCGGCGCGCGGCGCCCGGCACCGCCCGCATGCCCGGATTGCGGCGGACTCGCGTTGCAACCGCAGGGCGTGGGCACCGAACGGCTGGAGCAGTTGCTTGCCGAACGCTTCGCCGACATGCCGGTGCTGCGCGTGGATCGCGGCAGCACCCGCCGGCGCGATGCGCTGGAGGGGTTGCTGGACGAACTGGGCGACAGACCGGGAATCCTGGTCGGCACCCAGATGCTGGCCAAGGGCCACGACCTGCCGAACCTGACCCTGGTCGCGGTGGTCGGCATCGACGAGGGCCTGTTCTCGGCCGACTTCCGCGCCGGCGAGAAGCTGGCGCAGCTGCTGATCCAGGTCGCCGGCCGCGCCGGCCGCGCCGCGCGCCGCGGCGAAGTGCTGCTGCAGACCCACCATCCGGAACATCCGCTGCTGCACCTGCTGGTGCACGGCGGCTACCACGCCTTCGCCGATGCCGAGCTGGAACAGCGCGAACAGGCGGGCTTCCCGCCGTTCGCGCACCTGGCGCTGTTGCGCGCGGAGGCGAAGCATGCGGACCCGCCGATGCAGTTCCTGCAGGCCGCGAAGGGCGCCTTGCGCGATGCCGGTGCGCGGCTCGAACTGCATGGCCCGCTGCCGGCACCGATGCCGCGTCGCGCCGGCTACCAGCGCATGCAGCTGCTGCTGTCGTCGCCGCAGCGCCCGGCGCTGCACGCCGCGCTGGACGCGACCCTGGATGCATTGCGGGCATCACCGGAAGCGCGCAAGGTGCGCTGGTCGCTGGACGTGGATCCGGTCGATCTGTACTGAAGGAGCGGCCGTGGATTCCCGCCTGCCCCATGTGGTGATCGTTGGCGGCGGCTTCGCCGGCCTGTGGGCCACGCGTGCGCTGGCAACCGCGCCTGTGCGCATCACCCTGCTCGACCGCGGCAACCACCACCTGTTCCAGCCGCTGCTCTACCAGGTCGCGACTGCAGGCCTGTCCGCGCCGGACATCGCCGCACCGCTGCGCCACATCCTGCGCCGCCAGCGCAACGTGACCGTGCTGATGGAAACGGTCGCCGGCATCGACGGCGCCGCGCGCGAAGTGAGGCTCGAACACCGCGATGCCCTGCACTACGACTACCTGCTGCTGGCCAGCGGCGCCACCCACGCGTATTTCGGTCGCGACGAATGGGAGCAGCATGCACCTGGGCTCAAGACCCTGGACGATGCGCTGCGCATCCGCCGTCGCATCCTGTCCGCGTTCGAGCAGGCGGAGGCGGAAACCGACCCGGCTGCGAAACGCGCGTTGCTGACCTTCGCCATCGTCGGCGGCGGCCCGACCGGGGTGGAACTGGCCGGCACGCTCGCGGAGATCGCGCGGCACACGTTGAAGCGCGAATTCCGCCGCATCGATCCGCGCGAGGCGCGCGTGCTGCTGCTGGAAGCCGGACCGCGGGTGCTGTCGACGTTCCCCGAGCCACTGTCGGAGAAGACGCGGCGACAATTGCACAAACTCGGCGTCGAAGTCCGCACCGGCGCGCCGGTGAACGCGATCGATGCCGAAGGCGTGCTGCTCGGCGATGAACGCATCGCCGCGCGCACCGTGCTGTGGGCCGCGGGAGTCGCGGCATCCCCGCTGGCGCGCACGCTGGGCGTGCCGCTCGATCGCGCGGGCCGCGTGCCGGTGCAGGCCGACCTCACGGTGCCAGGCATGCCGGACGTGTTCGTCGCCGGCGATCTGGCGTCGGTGCGGCGGCAGGATGGTCGTCCAGTGCCGGGCGTGGCGCCGGCAGCCAAGCAGATGGGACGGCATGTCGCCACGGCGATCCGTGCGCGACTGGCCGGAAAGCCGGTGCCGCCATTCCGTTACCGCGACTTCGGCAACCTTGCGACCATCGGCAGGATGGCCGCAGTCGTGCACCTCGGCCGGCTACGGCTGTCCGGCGCGCTGGCCTGGTGGTTCTGGCTCACCGCGCACATCTTCTTCCTGATCGGCTTCCGCAACCGGCTCTCGGTGATGCTCAACTGGACCTGGGCCTACTGGAGCTACCAGCGCGCGGCCCGCATCATCCTGGGGAAGGACGAACCGTAGAGCCGGGCCACGCTCGTCTGCGCGCCAGCCGGTCAATTGCGACGCGACCGCACCGCAGGTCTTGCGGCATATCCCTTGCTGGTCGTCAGGCAGGCGATCGGGTCCTGGAAGGCTTCTTTGTCGGTTTCGTTCGCACGTGCACGATCTGGCCCGTTTTGCGTACTTCGAAGAGGTCGCTGGCCTCGATCAGGCTACTCAGGTTCGGATAGCCATAGTTCCTCGATTCGAACGAAGACTTGTTGGCGATGTGCTGGCCGACCGGCCCGAGGTGTGCCCAGCCGTCGTCGCCGGTGGCGGCTTCGACGGCACCGCGCAGCAGATTGACCAACGCCGTGTCCTGGCGTAATTGCGCGGTGGTCTTCGGCTTCGCAACAGCGGGGCCGGTCGCAGATTCCGTGCCGGCAGACGGCGAATCGTCGAGATAGAGGAAAGTGGAGCAGGCATTGATGAACGGCTGTGGCGCCTGTTTGGCGCCGAAACCGAAGACCCGCATGTTCTGGCTGCGCAGGCGCATGACGAGAGGGGTGAAGTCCGCGTCGCTCGAAACGATCGCGAAGGCGTCGAAGCGACCACTGTGCAGGAGGTCCATCGCATCGACCACCATCGCCATGTCGGATGCGTTCTTGCCAACGCTGTAGGCGAATTGCTGCATCGGCTGGATCGCGTACGGATGCAGCATCCGCTCCCACGCCTGCAGGTGCTGGCTCTTCCAGTTGCCGTAGGCGCGGCGAACGTTGGCCACGCCATGGCGGGCCAGTTCGTTGAGGACGAGGTCGATCTTCGCCGCCGGCGCGTTGTCCGCGTCGATCAGCAGGGCGATGCGCAGCGTCGCGTCCATGGTCCCTCCCGGAGCCGGCAGTCTAGCAGCCGCAAGCGAAACGGCCCGGATCGCTCCGGGCCGTGGCAAGGTCCATCGGCATGGCCGCGATTTACGCGGCGAACAGCGCCTTCATCTTCTTCAGCGCGTTGGCCTCGACCTGGCGGATGCGTTCGGCGCTGACGCCGTATTCGTCGGCCAGCTCCTGCAGCGTCACCTTGTTGTCCGCGTCGAGCCAGCGGCGGCGGATGATGTCGCGCGAGCGCGCATCCAGCGTTTGCAGGCCGTCGCGCAGCAGCTCGAGCTGGCTGTCTTCGCTGTCGGCCCGTTCGTAGGCCTGCGAAGGATCGTCTTCCTGCGCCATCAGGTAGGCGGCCGGCGCCGGCGGGGCGTGGTCGTCATCGTCGTCGGAAGACAGGTCGAAGCCGATGTCGCGGCCGGACAGGCGCGACTCCATTTCCATCACTTCGCGCTCGGAGACCCGGAGATCGGCGGCGACCGCCTTCACTTCCTCGGCGTTGAGCCAGCCCAGGCGCTTCTTGGACTTGCGCAGGTTGAAGAACAGCTTGCGCTGCGCCTTGGTGGTCGCGACCTTGACGATGCGCCAGTTCTTGAGGATGAACTCGTGCATCTCGGCGCGGATCCAGTGCACCGCGAAGCTGACCAGGCGCACGCCCACGTCGGGGTCGAAACGCTTGACCGCCTTCATCAGGCCGATGTTGCCTTCCTGGATCAGGTCGCCCAGCGGCAGGCCGTAGCCGTTGTAGCCACGGGCCACGTGCACGACGAAGCGCAGGTGCGACATCACCAGTTCGCGCGCGGCGCCGAGGTCGTCTTCGTCGCGGAAGCGGCGCGCAAGCGCCTGCTCGTCCTCGACCGACAGCACCGGGATGCGGTGCACGGCGCCGATATAGGCATCGAGCGAGCCGATCGCACTGGGGATCGGCAGGTTGCTGGCGACAAGGGCTGAAGTCTGGGACATGGTGGTTTCGCTCATGGCGCGATTTTAGCAGTGGCCATGTATGACTGCTAATGGCCGTGATGGTTCCTTTGCGTTCCGTTCATGGAACGATGAACCACCCGTTCAGCCGATCGTATCAGCCAGAGCGTCGAGCATCCGCAAAAGGTCGGCCGGACGCAGCATCCCGGTCTTCGCGAGCACCGCCTGCAGCCGGCCGCGTGCACTGCCCTCCTCGAGAGCGAGCGCCGCAGCCGCCCCCTGCAGGCCGCGGTGGTGGCGCAGGGTGACTGCCAGCGCCGCTTCATCGGGGGCCAGATCGAACAGGGTCCGCAGCTGCGCCGCCAGCGCTGAATCGCCTGCGCTCGCGATCGCCCGCACCACCAGCAGATAGCGCGACAGGCACTCGCCGGAAGCCGGCAGGGCGCAGGGCTGGAGGATGCCGAAGGCGACCAGGTCCGCAAGCCGGTCGTATACCGGAATCGCGCGATAGGTCGCCGTGCCCGGCAGCTGCGACCATTGCTCGGCCTGGTACAAGGCCGCGCGGGTCACCTCCGACGGGCTGTCCAGCCGCGCCCCACGGGACGCCCGCCACCAGCCGGCGGCGACCATGCGCTCGGCCGGCTCGTTGCCGCCGATCCAGTGCAAGGCGTGGTCGAGCAGGAACAGCGCACGCCGGCAGCGCACGGCCGGCATGGCGCGGACATTCCTCTGCTCGAAGCGGTTGGCCAGTGCGGACCCATCCATCCACGCCATGCTAGGCGTGCGGCCCGCACGCCGACATGTCCCCGGATCGCATTCTGAAGACGCGTGGGCCACCCGGCGCAACCCGGTGCCCGGAGGCCTCAATCCAGTTCCGCCATGCTGGCGGTCCAGCGCCGCGCCATCAGGTCCACGGAAGGCACCCGGGTGCCGCGGATGCTGGCTGCGCGATAGGCGCCGGGCGCGACGCCGAACACCCGCTTGAACAGGCGGCCGGCGTGGCTTTCCCCGGAAAAGCCCGAAAGCGCGGCCAGCTCGGCGAGCGGATGGCGGTCGAAGCTGCGATCGTCGAGCCGGTCGCGCAGGCGCTGCAACCGCCGCAACTGGATGTAACGCAACACGCCGCCCTGCGCCTCGAACAACCGGTACAGGGTCGCGCGCGAAGTCCCCGTTTCGGCGGTGATCTCGGCGATCGAGAAATCGCGTGCGTCGAGCCTGGCCTCGATCAGGCGTTGCGCCGCCTCGCGCCGCGCGTACTCGAGCCGGTAGAAGTCGGAGCGGGCACCCTGTCCCGCGGGGTTGACCGCCATCGACAGGGCATCGACCAGCATCCGGGTCGCGGTCGACAGTGTTCCCGGCGGCAATCGCGGAGCTTCCGCGACCAGCGTGCGCAGCAGCGTCGCGAGGAACACGCCGTCCGCCGCGGCGATCCGGCGGCCGTGGAGGTCGTCGGGATGTCCGGCCGCGGCCCGTACCGCGTCACGCGCGAGGCTGACGGTGACAAGGTCGACGTCGCGGGCGCCGTTCTCCATGGGCCGCCGGGTGTCGAGCAGCAGGGTTTCGCCCGGGCCCACCGCGATCGGTGCGCCATCGGGTCCCCCCAGCAGTTCGCCGCCGACGACATGGTGCAGCACGAAGTGGTCGAAGCCGTCGCTGGCCACGCGCTCGCGCCGGCGATGCCGCACCCCGCCATACGCCCGGGTGAACAACAGCGTCCGGTCCAGGCGCCAGCCACGGACGCGGGCATGGAAAGGATCGGCGGTGCGCTCCACATCCGAGCCGCCGGCATAGAGCAGCCGATAGTGTTCGAACGCCTCGTCGCCGGGGTGCTCGTCGCTGTCGAAGCAGAACATCTCGCTCATGCCGAGGCCACCTCCGCCACCGCGCGGTGCCAGCCGCTGCCCGCCCGCAGCGCCGCCAGCAAGGCCGGGATCGCAGCCGCGAGGCATACCAGGCACAGCGCCTGCGACAGGCCCCGGCCCCCTTCCCCGAAGCTGTCGCTGACCAGGCCGGCAGCGAACGGGCCCAGGCCCACGCCGGCCACGGTGATGAACACCAGGAACAGGCGCACCGCGGGTCCGCGCAGCGGCGCCGGAAGCGCGGGCGGCAGACCCGCGAGCGATGCCACCGCGGCGGCACCGCCGGCGAACGAGGCCAATGCCAGCAATGCGCAGGCGGTCGCCGCGGAACCGGCGTACGGCACCGCCAGCAGCAGGGGAATCGCCAGCAGAAGGCCTGCGGCGACGACCCTGGTCGGCGCCACGCGCACGCCGGAACGATCGACCAGCATCCCGGCGATGAAGTGCCCGAGTGGCGATGCCAACGCCAGCGCGGCACCGAAGGCGAGTGCGGCCTGGGCCGGCGGCAGGTGTTGTTCGCGATTGAGGATCGACGGCGCCCACGCACCGACGCTCTGCACCACCAGCACGCTGCCGCCGGCACCGCAAAGGTACAGCGCCGCGGCAGCCGGCCGCGCGCGCAGCCAGACGAGGATCGCGCGCAGGCTCGCGGCCGGCTCCGGCGCCAGCGGCTCGCGTTCCCGGCAGCGCCAGAGCAGCAGGATCAACAACAGGTTCGGCGCCGCCATCACCAGGAACAGCAATCGCCAGTGCTCCATCGCCGGGGTGGGCAGCCAGTACAACAGCAACGCGAGCGCCAGCCCGCCGCCGAGCAGCGCGAGGCTGCGCCCCAGCACCGAGCCGGCGGTGAACGCGGCGATCGAGCGCGCCCGTCGCATGGCCGGCGTGCGCTCCACGATCAGCCCCAGCGCCAGTGGCACGAATGCCGCCTGCGCCAGCCCCACCAGCGCGCGCGACGCGACCAGCGCTTCGAACGACGGCGCCACCGCAAAGGCCACCATGCCCAGCGCCCAACCCGCGACGCACGCGGCCAACAGCCGGAACCGGTGCCGGGAACGCGCCAGCGGCGCGGTCGCGAGCATGCCGACCGCATACAGCACCGCGAAGGCCGGCCCCTGCAGCAGCCCGATCTGGCCATCCGACAGGCCGAGGTCGGCCTTCAGCAGCGGCGCCGCGGTGGCCGGCAGGTTCCGATCGACGAATGCCGCGCAATGGCCGAGTGCCAGCAGCAGGATCACCGCCAGGGACAGCGGGGCGGTGGCTGCCTCCGGGGTCCGGCCGTCCGCGTGCGCGGCCACGTTCAGCCCGCCACCGCCGGCAGCGCCCAGTCGATCGGTGCCTGGCCATGGCGGGCCAGGTACTCGTTGGTGGCCGAGAAGTGGCCGCAGCCGAGGAAGCCGCGGTGGGCCGACAGCGGCGAAGGATGCGGAGCCTTGAGCACCCGGTGCCGGCGCGGGTCGATCACCGCGCCCTTCTTCTGTGCGTAGGCGCCCCAGAGCAGGAACACCAGGTGCTCGCGCTCGCGGCCGAGGGTTTCCACGATGTGGTCGGTGAAGCCTTCCCAACCCTTGCCGGCATGCGCACCGGCACGGCCGTCCTCGACCGTCAGCACCGCGTTCAGCAGCAACACGCCCTGGCGCGCCCACGGCAGCAGGCAACCATGGTCGGGCCGGGCGATGCCGAGGTCGTGCTGCAGTTCCTTGTAGATGTTGTCCAGCGACGGCGGGATCGCCACTCCGGGCTGCACCGAGAAGCACAGGCCATGGGCCTGGCCGGCGCCGTGGTAGGGATCCTGGCCGAGGATGACGACCTTGACCTGGTCGAACGGGGTCGCGTCCAGCGCGCCGAAGATGCGCGGGCCCGGCGGGTAGATGCGTGCACCGGCCGCCTTGCGCTGGCGCAGGAAAGCCGCGAGTGCCTGCATGTCGTCGCGCTGCAGGTAATCACCGACCCGCGCCTTCCACGACGGCTCGAGCCTGATGTCGCTCACGCGTCGAAGCTGGGTTGCTCGGGCAGGCGCGAGACGCGCAGCTGGAACAAGGTCTTGGTCACCAGCAGGCGCTCCTCGATCGGCTTCAGCACCAGGTCGTTGGCGCCGTCGCGCAACAGCTGGCTCTGGTTGTCGCGATTGGCGTCGCCGGTCATCACCAGCACCGGCAGCGCGCGCTTGCCGTAGCCGAGCGGCCCGCGCACTTCCGCCAGCACGTCCATGCCGCTGAGCTCACCCTTCAGGTAGACGTCGGTCAACAGCAGGTCGGCGCCGATCTCGCCGGCGGCATGGCGCTGGCGCAGGTAATCGAGCGCGGGCTCGGCGTCGGCGAAGTGCATCACTTCCAGGCCCTGGCGCTCGAGCATGCGCTTGGTCGCGGCCGCCACCACGCGGCTGTCCTCGACGTACAGCACCCGCGCGCCCGGCACCGGCTCCGGGTGCACGTAGCCGCGGATGAAGGCGGCGAGCGCGCTGTGGCCCAGCGCCTTGTCGAAATAGTCGGTGATGTCGTCGTTGAAGCTGCGCGACTCGAGCCGCGACTGCACTTCGCCCGAAACCACGATCACCGCCACGTAGCTCTGGCCCGCCGCCTCGCGCACCGCGTGCGCCAGCGCCAGGCCGTCGCCGTCGGGCAGCACCAGCGCGGTCGTGACCAGGTCGACCGGCTCGGCGGCGAGCGCGGCGCGCGCCTCCGCGAGGCCTTCGCACGCGACGATGCGCGCACCGGGCAGCTCGCGCTGCAGCACGTCGCCGATCAGCTTGCGCACCAGCCTCGAGCCGTCGACCACCATCACCCGCGGCGCGTCGCTGACGACGTGGCGGAGCTTGTCCATGTCCTGCTGCGCTTGCATGGCATCCATCAGGTCGGGATCGTCATGTATCAGTGGGCCGAGTCTGGCGCAGGAAGTGCCCGGTGACCACGCCGGCGCCCAGCCAGCCCAGCACGGCCGCGCCCGCGACCACGCACAGCGCAGTAGCGGGTGCGAAGCCGCCGAGCACGAACCGGCTGCCATAGCTGGCCGCCAGCTCGGCCAGCGGCACGCGCAGCGCCATCGCCGCCAGCGTCAGCAGGCCGATCGCGAGCGCGCCGGCGGCGAGGCCGTACCACGCGCCCAGGTACAGGAACGGGCGGCGGATGAAGCCGTCGGTCGCGCCCAGGTGCTGCAGCACGCCGATCTCCTCGCGCCGCGACTGGATGTCCAGGCGCACGGTGTTGCCCACCACCAGCAACGCGCCGAGGCCGAGCAGGGCCGCGAGCACCAGCGCCACCCGGTTGCCGAAGCGCAGCCAGCCATCGAGCCGTTGCCGCCACAGCGCGTCGTGCTGCACCAGATCGGCTTCCGGCAGGGTCTGCAGCGAATTGGCGAGCAGCGCCTCGTCGCCGGCGGGCGTCACGATCAGCAGGCTGGGCAGCGGGTTGCCGCCGGCGTCCGGGCCGAGCGCATCGATCGCGTCGCCGAGTCCGGCCTCGCGCAGTTGCTGCAGGCCCTGTTCGGGCGTGCGCAGTTCGACCTTGTCGATGTCGTTGCGCGCACGCAGCTCGCCGGCCAGTGCCTGCGCCCGCGCGGCATCGACGTCCGCCTTGAGGAACACGCTGATCTCGCGCGACTGCTGCACCTGTCCGGAAAAGCGCGCGACGTTGCCCAGCACCAGCCATAGCCCGAGCGGCAGCGCCAGCGCCACCGCCATCACGCCCACGGTGAGCACGGTCGCCCACGGCCGCCGCAACACGCGGCCGAGGCTGGCCATGAAGCTGTAAAGATGGTGGTCGATCCAGGTGACCACGCCGGATTGCTGCGCGCCCCTGTTCCCTGTTCCCTGTTCCCCGTTCCCGCCCTTGCCCTTATTCATCCGCCAGGTCCTCCGGCGCGATGTCGTCGACCAGCTGACCGTGGTCGAGCACCAGCACCCGCCGCTTCATGCGCTTGACCAGGCCGAGGTCGTGGCTGGCCACCAGCACGCTGGTGCCGCGCTCGGGCAGCGACGAGAACAACGCCATAATCTCGGCGGACAAGGTGGGATCGAGGTTGCCGGTCGGCTCGTCGGCCACCAGCAGGCGCGGTTCGCCGACCAGCGCACGGGCGATGCCGACGCGCTGTTGCTCGCCTGCGGACAACTGGGTCGGCAGCGCGCGTTCGCGCGCGCCGAGGCCGAGGCGTTCGAGCACCGAGCGCACGCGCTTGCCGATCTCGCCGCGCTGCATGCCGCGCAGGATCAGCGGCAGGGCGACGTTTTCCTGCACGCTGCGGTCGGCGAGCAGGCGATGGTCCTGGAACACCACCCCGACCTCGCGCCGGTGCAGCGGCACCCGCCGGCCGCGCACCTTGAGCAGGTTGCGCTCGCCGAACAGCACCGCGCCGCGGCTGGGCCGCTCGGCGAGGTGGATCAACTTGAGCAGGGTGCTCTTGCCGGCGCCGGAATGGCCGGTGACGAACAGCATCTCGCCGGCCTGGACCTCGAAGCTCACGTCGCTGAGGGCGACGTGGCCGCCCGGGTACTGCTTGCTGACGTTGTCGAAGCGGAGGACGGCCATGCCCGGATTCTAGGGCGCCGGCGCTAGTGCTGCGAGCGTGGCGCGCGGGTGACCAGCGATTTCAGCCCGCGGCCGAGCCGCGAGAGCAGCGAGGGTTCACGCGCACCACCGGATTCCGGCTTGGGTGCCGGGGCCGGATGACGACCGCCACCGCGGGGCCTGGCGGCTTCCTGCCCGGCGCTGGCCGGTTGCGGCGCGGCTTCGGCACCTTCGACCCGCTTGCCGCCGCGACGGCGGCGGCGCTTGCGCGGCGCGTGCCCGCCTTCGGCGGCCGGTGCGGAAGCCACGGCAGCGATCGCGGCAGGCGCGGCTGCCGGAGCCGCCGGAGCCGCGACCGCGTCGTGCGGCTTGCGCGGCGGACGCGGGCCGCGACGGCCTTCGCCAGCACTGCCGCCGGCGCCACTGCGCGGGCCACGCCCGGCGGCACCCGCACCGGTGCTACGGCCGCCACCGCGGCGCTGCTCCTCGGCGGCACGCTGTTCACGCGCCTCGCGGAAGATCTCGCTGACGCTCTCGCCGTCGTCGTCGGCCACGGCGCCGGCCGGAACCTCGCGCGGCTTGCGCGGCAGCGCCTTCAGCAGCTCCGGGGTCACCGGCTCGACCGGGATCTTCTGCTCGATGTAGGCCTCGATGTCGGGCAGCGAGATCGCGTAGCGCTCGCAGGCGAAGCTGATCGCATCGCCCTCGGCACCCAGCCGCGCGGTACGGCCGATGCGATGGACGTAATCCTCGGCGTCGAACGGCAGGTCGTAGTTGTAGACGTGGCTGACGCCATCGATGTGCAGGCCGCGCGCGGCCACGTCGGTGGCGACCAGGATCTCGAGCTGGCCGGCCTGGAACTTCTTCAGCAGCGACTCGCGCTTCTTCTGCGGCACGTCGCCGGAGAGCACGCCGACGCGGTAGCCGGCGCGTTCCAGCGCCCGTGCCACCCGCTCGACGAAAGCCTTGGTGTTGACGAACACCATGGTGCGGCTGCCGCTGGAGCGCGACAGCAGGCCCAGCAGCAGCGGCAGCTTCTCGTCGTCGGCCGGCAGGTACATCCGCTGCCGGACCGTGGCGTTGGTGATGAACTCGGACTCGACCACGATCTTCTCGGGCTCGTTCATGTGCTCGTAGGCGAGCTCGAGCACGCGATGGCTGAGGGTGGCCGAGAACAGCATGGTCTGGCGCTCGGTGCGCGCCGGCATGCGCCGCAGCAGGAAGCGGATGTCCTTGATGAAGCCGAGGTCGAACATGCGGTCGGCCTCGTCCAGCACGCAGATCTCGCAGGCGTGCAGGCTGACCACCTTGTGCTGCTTGACGTAGTCGATCAGGCGGCCGGGGGTGGCGATGATCACGTCGGCGCCGGCCTGCAGCAGGGCGCGCTGCTTGTCGTAGTCGACGCCGCCGTAGACCAGGGCGAACTTGAGCCCGAGGTCGGAGCCGAACCTGACTGCGTCCTTGTGGATCTGGATCGCCAGCTCGCGGGTCGGCGCCAGGATCAGGGCGCGCGGGTCCTCGGGATTGCGCTCGGCCAGCGCCGGTCGGGTCAGCAGGCGGTTCACCACCGTGACCAGGAAGGCGAGGGTCTTGCCGGTGCCGGTCTGGGCCTGGCCGGCGACATCGCGACCGGCCAGGGTGATCGGCAGGGTCATGGCCTGGATCGGGGTGCAGCGCGAGAACCCGGCTCCTTCCAGCCCGGCCAACAGGTCCGGATGCAGCTCGAAGGAGGAAAAGGCGATATCGGTTAGGGGCTTGTCGCTCATGCGTATGGTTGCGAAATTCCGGGAATGGGCGGCGCTGGCGCGGCGCGCTTGCGTGGGAGGCGTCCGCGAAGCAGACTGCCGGTCGGCGCCCGGGGATTGCGCAGCGCGCTGGTTCCCCGTGCTTGATTCCCGCTGGGGAACACCCCAGTTTAACAGCAGTCAACGCCCGACAGCATCCGTCGCCCATCCGACGGTGCCCGCCCGTTTCCAGAGGAGACCCCATGAACGACACCGTGATCCACGCCACCGACGCCGACTTCGACGACGCGGTCCTGCAGTCCGAGGAACCCGTGCTGGTCGATTTCTGGGCGCAGTGGTGCGGCCCCTGCAAGATGATCGCGCCCGCGCTGGACCAGCTGGCGGCCGAATATGCCGGCAAGGCCAAGGTGGTCAAGATCGACATCGACCAGAACCGCAGCACGGCGATGAAGTACCACGTGCGTTCGATCCCGATGCTGCTGCTGTTCAAGGGCGGCCAGGTCCAGGCCACCCAGATCGGCGCGGTCGGCAAGGCCCAGCTGAGCCAGATGATCGACAAGGCCCTTTAAGCAAGGCGCCACCCGCGGGCGTCCGGTGGATGGCCCGCCAACCTGAACCGCCGCCCGCGCATGCTTGCCGGGCCGCGGCCGGGATGCTAGGTTTGGCGTACCGGCATGTTTGCGTGGCCTCCTGGCCTCCCCGTCTGCCGCACCCTTCCCTAGATTCTTTCCCCGTCCGCCCGCTCCGGGCGCTCGCATCCGCGAGGAATTCGCAACTTGTCCGACAATACCCCTGCTTCCAGTGGAAGCGATCCCGGCGACACCGCCGAGAAGCGCGTGCGCAAGCCGCGCGCCCCCAAGACCGAAGCCGCCGACACCGGTGCTTCCACGTCGCCCAGCCCGCCTGCACCTGCCGAAGCCGCTGCGCCAGTCGCGCCCCAGGCACCGCCCGCCATGGCCGTGCCACCGGCAAGCAACGCCGCTGCCTCCAGCGAGGCGCCTGCCCAGGGCGGCGGCAACGGCAACAACAACAACCAGGGTGGCGGTGGCGGCAATGACCACGACGGCGGTCGCCACGGCAACCGCCGCGACCGCTTCCGCAACCGCCGCGATCGCCAGCGCAGTGGCGGTGGCGGTGGTGGCGGCGGCGAGCGCTTCCGCGACGACGGCCTGCCGCGCGACGACAACGACAACGCCCAGCAGCAGCCCAACCGGCCGGTGCCGAACCTTCCCGAAGGCTTCCCGCAGTACTCGCTGGGCGACCTGAAGCGGATGCCGGCGCAGAAGCTGCTCGACATCGCCGAGCAGCTGGGCCTGTCCGAGACCGTCGCCCGCGCCCGCAAGCAGGACGTGATCTTCGCCCTGCTCAAGGTGCTGACCCGCACCGCGGAAGGCGTCGCCGCCGACGGCGTGCTGGAGATCCTGCCCGACGGCTTCGGCTTCCTGCGCGCGGCCGAGGCCAGCTACCTGGCCGGCCCGGACGACACCTACATTTCGCCCAGCCAGATCCGCCGTTTCAACCTGCGCACCGGCGACCACCTGTCCGGGCGCATCCGCTGGCCCAAGGACGGCGAGCGCTACTTCGCGCTCAACATCGTCGACGAGATCAACGGCGAACCGATCGAAGCCTCCAAGAACAAGGTCCTGTTCGAGAACCTGACCCCGCTGTTCCCGCGCCGCAAGTTCAAGCTCGAGCGCGGCGACGGCTCGACGGAGGACATCACCGGCCGCATCCTCGATCTGATGGCGCCGCAGGGCAAGGGCCAGCGCGCGCTGATCGTCTCGCCGCCCAAGGCCGGCAAGACCATGATGATGCAGCAGGTGGCGACTGCGATCACCCACAACCATCCCGACGTGCACCTGATCGTGCTGCTGATCGACGAGCGCCCCGAGGAAGTCACCGACATGCAGCGCACCGTGCGCGGCGAGGTGATCTCCTCGACCTTCGACGAGCCGGCCGCGCGCCACGTGCAGGTCGCCGAGATGGTGATCGAGCGCGCCAAGCGCCTGGTCGAGCACAAGAAGGACGTGGTGATCCTGCTCGACTCGATCACCCGCCTGGCCCGCGCCTACAACAACGTCGTGCCCTCCAGCGGCAAGGTGCTGTCGGGCGGCGTCGACGCCAACGCCCTGCACCGCCCGAAGCGCTTCTTCGGCGCCGCGCGCAACGTCGAGGAAGGCGGCTCGCTGACGATCATCGCCACCGCGCTGGTCGACACCGGCAGCAAGATGGACGAGGTGATCTACGAGGAGTTCAAGGGCACCGGCAACTCGGAAGTACTGCTCAGCCGCCGCATCACCGAGAAGCGCGTGTACCCGGCGATCGACATCAACCGCTCCGGCACCCGCCGCGAGGACCTGCTGATCGAGCCCGAGCTGCTGCAGAAGATCTGGATCCTGCGCAAGCTGCTGCACGGCATGGACGAGATCGGTGCGATGGAATTCCTGCTCGACAAGATGAAGAGCACCAAGTCCAACGACGAGTTCTTCGCCTCGATGAAGCGCTGAGTGCCGTAGCGACCGCAGACGAAAACGCCCCGCATTGCGGGGCGTTTTTTTATTCCCTGCCGGTACGTCGGACTCAGAGCGTCTTGCCGATCACCCCATCCGGAACCCGGAACGCACTTGCCAATGGCATGACATCGTCGGAATCCAGGTCGGAAACGCCGATGTCCTGTGCGGTCCGCGTGTCCAGCAGCCAAGGGACAATCGCTTTTTCGCTGCGCAATTCCACGCGCCACTGCCCGGCGTTTTCGCGACGCGCATTGTCGCTCATGACGTACCAGTAGGGCACGCTCACCGTCAGGTCGGCAGCAGTCGGCTCCGGCTTGATCACAGCGACGTCGAACTTCCACCGCCTGGCTGCGCTGATGGCATTGTCCTCCAACAGCTTCCGCGCCTTGTCCAGTACGTCCGGACGGCCGCGCACGTCGTACAGACTCGACTGGACCGCAATGACGTCCTCGACGTCCCCACTGGGAGAAACCCTGACATACAGCAGGACGGCGCCTTCCACGCCGGCCCGCATCATGCCGCTCGGGTAGTCGCCAGGCCGCATCGACTTGGCCGTGATGACCACTGATTCGCCCTGCTCCGTGGATGGCTTGTCCTGTCGGGTCGATGATTCCGGGGAAATACCGCGGAAGGTCACGTTGTCGACGGATACGACGTAGCCGCGGCCCGCTTCCCGGGCAGCAAGCGTGACGCGCATGTTGTTCTTCGCGATGGCCGGCTTGCCATCCACCGTCACTGGATGGAAGGTCCATTTGCGGACGGCGGTATCGAGCAACTGCTGCAGTTCCGGCTGGACGGGTGTAGTGATCCTGTAATCGAGCACACTCCCGGCCTGGCCGATGGTGATCTGGCCATCCACCCGCATGGTCATGATGCTGTTGGAGACTTCGATTTTTTTCCCTGCAGTACCGCTCATTGGCACGAGCAGCAGGCACGCCAAAATGATCCACGGCTTCATCTGGATTCTCCCCCGGCCCGATCGCCAGATCCTAGGACCAGGCAGGACCATCCGCAATCGCCTGGCTCACGGTAGTTGGCCGAGTCCCGGCGGCATAATCCCGGCAGGAGGTGCGCATGCACGGTAGCGGACTCGAACTGGCGCTGGTGTTCCTGCTCGCCGCGGTCGTGGCGGTGCCGGTGTTCAAGCGCTTCGGCCTCGGCGCGGTGCTGGGCTACCTGGCCGCGGGCGTGGTGCTCGGGCCGCACGGGATCCGGGTGGTGCGCGACGCCGGGCCGGTGCTGGCCGCCAGCGAGATCGGCGTGGTGATGCTGCTGTTCGTGATCGGGCTGGAACTGTCGCCCTCGCGCCTGCGGGTCATGCGCAAGCCGGTGTTCGGCGCCGGCGGATTGCAGGTGCTCGCGACCGGCCTGGTGCTGGGCGCGCTGTGCCTGGGCCTGGGCTTCGAATGGCGTACGGCGCTGGTGGTCGGCTTCGGCCTGGCCCTGTCCTCGACCGCGGTCGGGCTGCAGTTGCTGGCCGAGCGCAAGGCGCTGACCAGCGACTACGGGCGCCTGGCCTTCGCCATCCTGCTGTTCCAGGACCTCGCGGCGATCCCGCTGCTGGCGGCGATCCCGCTGCTCGGGCACGTTGCCAACGCGGCGGCGACCCAGTCGCCATGGTGGATGCTGCTGAAGGCGGTCGCGGCGATCGCGGCGCTGGTGTTCGGCGGCCGGGTGTTGCTGCGGCACGTGTTCCGGATCGTTGCACGCACGCGCATGCCCGAGGTATTCACCGCCACCGCGTTGCTGGTGGTGCTGGGCAGCGCGTGGCTGATGCAGCTGGCGGGCCTGAGCATGGGCCTGGGCGCGTTCCTGGCCGGCGTGCTGCTGGCCGATTCCGAGTTCCGGCATGAACTCGAGGCCCAGGTCGAGCCGTTCGAAGGCCTGCTGCTGGGCCTGTTCTTCATGGCCGTCGGCATGAGCATCGACCTCGCCCGGGTGATGGCCGAGCCGGTGCTGATCGAACTGGGCGTACTGGGCCTGATGCTGGTGAAATTCGGGATCCTGTTCGCGGTGGGCCTGCGTCCGGGGCGGCTGGCGACCCGCGAGGCGCTGTTCCTGGGTTGCGTGCTGGCACTGGGCGGCGAGTTCGCGTTCGTGGTGTTCGGCGAGGCGCAGAAGGCGGGATTGCTGCCGGGCATCATGCGCGACCGGCTGGTGGCGATCGTCGGCGTGTCGATGGCGCTGACGCCGCTGCTGCTGATGGCGATGGCACGGCTGCTGCGCGAGGACGACCTGCGCCTGGCGAAGCCGCGCCCGTTCGACGAGATTCCCGACGGGCAGCCGCAGGTGCTGATCGCCGGCTTCGGCCGGTTCGGCCAGATCATCGCGCGCCTGCTGGTGGCGCAGCGGATTCCGTTCGTGGCGATCGAGCACAGCCCGGAACAGGTCGACTTCGTGCGCCGCTTCGGCAGCCAGATCTATTACGGCGATCCGTCGCAGCCGGCGTTGCTGCGCGCCGCCGGTGCCGGCAGCGTGCGCGTGTTCGTGGTCGCGATCGAGGACGTCGCCGCGAACCTGCAGGCGGTGCGCACGCTGCGGCGGCTGTATCCCGGCGCCAGCGTGTTCGCGCGTGCGCGCAACCGGCGCCACGCCTGGGAACTGATGGACCTGGGCGCCGAGGAGGTCCGCGAGACCTTCCACTCCAGCCTGAAGATGGGCGAGCAGGTGCTGGTGGCGCTGGGTGCATCCGCGGAGGTGGCGGCGCGGCGCGCCGAACGCTTCCGCGAGCACGACGAGGCGCTGCTGATCGCGCAGCACCAGGTCTACGACGACGAGGCAGCGCTGATCCAGACCTCGCAGGAAGCGCGCAAGGACCTGGAGCAGCTGTTCGCCGCCGATCTCGGCGAAGGCGTGCTCGGCGGCATGGTGGAGCGCAAGGACGAGGAAGCTTCGTGAGCGAGCCGGGTTGTACGCTTGAGTCGTGGCCAGGCACCGCTGCCGCAGGGGGAAAAGGGTCCCGCCTGCTCGACCTCTTCGGCGCCAGTGCGTGACTTGCGTTGACGGCAGACGAGCCGATCGGAATGAAGGGCTCCGTCACCGGCGTCGCGAAACCTTCTCCGCGTCCCTGCCGCTTCTGCCGAAGGCGATTTTTTCCCCCTGCGACAGCGGTACCTGGCCCCTGAGCCCTGCGCCGGCGGCTCCCTCCCGCAGCGTCGGGTGGAACCAGCTCACGACCTCGCCAAATCGCGGTGGTCCAAGCCAACGCTCGAATGCTGCATGGGGAACACCATGTGGCATTCGAGCGGGTGCCGACAGCTCTTGCTCAACTTTCGAGGTCGGGAGCTGGTTCCGGCCGGCGCCGGCTGCAAGGCAAGGGCCAGTGATGGGTCAGGGGGCGAAGCGTCGTGCATGCCGCTTGCGGCGTGTGCGGCGCTTTGCCCCTGCTCGCATCGTTGCTCCCCCCTTGCGTCAGGGCTCGCGCAGGAAGCGGGCCATCGAGACGCCGGTGGTCGCCGGCGTGTATTCGCCGGCGACGTCGACGAATCCCCGCATCACCGCGATCTCGCGCGGGCTGCGGTTGAGCGCATCGCGCAGGTTGGGGTCGCAGCCGGCGCGCAACAGGCGCTGGGTCACCCGCAACAGGCCGTGCAGCGCGGCCAGGTGCAGCGGGCCGAAGCCGCGCGGATCCTGCACGTCGAGCGCGACTTCCTCGTCCAGCAAGCGCTCCAGTGCGGTCAGCACCACTTCCTCGTCGCAGGCGGTACCTGGCTCGGCGCGCGCACCGAGCAGCAACAGCAACGGGGTGACGTTGCCGGCCGCGGCCATGTCGGGCTCGGCACCGGCCAGCAGCAGCGTATCGAGCAGCGCCAGCACGCGCGGCTTCTCGCGCGCGGTGAACGCGAACAGTACCGCGCAATGCAGCGGCGTCAGTCCCTGCGCATCGCCGGCATGCACGTTGGCGCCCGCGAGCAACAGGCGCGCGCACAGGTCCGGCAGACCCAGCGCGGCGGCCAGCATCAGCACCGTCACCTCGCCCGGCAGGCGTTGTTCCAGGCCGGCACCGGCGGCGAGCAGGCGGTCGACGATCTCGACGTGGCGCATGCTCACCGCGGCCGAAAGCGGCGTGGCGCCGGTATGCGCGGCGAGCTGCGGATCGGCGCCGCGCGCCAGCAGCAATTCGACGCAGGCGCGATGGCCGCCGCCGGCGGCGCGCAACAGCGCAGTGCAGCCTTGCGTATCCGTGGCGTCGATCGGGAAACCGAACTCGAGCAGGCGCCGCACCGCATCGGCGTCGCCGACGATCGCCGCCGCCGGCAGGTCGCCCGCCTGCAGCGCGCGCCGAGGCAACGGCCAGCCGTGCCAGTCGAGCCAGTCGACGAGGTCGCGGCGGCCGCTCGACAAGGCCACGCCCAGCGGCGTCTGCCCGTCGGCGGCGCGCATCTCGGGCGATGCGCCGCGCAGCACCAGCAGCTTGAGCGCCTGTTCGCGACCCAGCGCGGCGGCGAGGTGCAGCGCGGTCATGCCATGGCTGTCGCGCGCCGCCAGGTCGACGCCCGCCGACAGCAGGCGCTCGGCCAGGCGCGGCCAGCCCAGGCGCACGGCCAGCGCCAGCGGCGGATCGCCGGCAGTCGAGGCCGCGAACGGATCGGCGCCGCGCTCGACCAGCTCCAGCGCGAACTGTTCCAGCCCGCGCGCGGCCTGGTCGTCGCTGGCGCAGGCGTCGAGGAAGCGTGCCAGTCCGCCCACCCCCGCGGGCGCGTGGCCCTGGCGCAGCAGTCCATGCAATTCCGGTACCGCCTGCGCGCCCTGCGCCAGCAGCGCGAACACCAGGCTGTCCTGCAGTCCGTCGCGCGCCTCGGGATCGCGCGGCGCGGGCGGCGGCTCCGGCAGCGGCGCCTGCGGGTCGGAGGCGACCGCGGCCGGCAGCGGATAGTCCGGATCCAGCACGGCGACCAACGCCCAGCGCCCGGCCTGCACCGCGTGGTCGAGTGCACGGCGACCTCCGCGATCCACGATTTCCGGATCCGCGCCGAGTTCGAGCAGGCGCTGCAACAGCGCCGGCTGCGGCGCTTCGGCAACGCAGGCGAGCGCCAGCACGCCGCCGCCTTCCTCGTCGACGGCGGCGATCCCGGCGCCGGCCGCCACCAATGCGTCGATCGCCGCGAGGCGCGCGCCGCGCGCCGCCGCCAACAGCGGCGTGCGTCCCTTGCCGTCGCGCGCCTGCGGATCGGCGTGCGCGGCCAGCAACGCCTGGATGATCTCGACATGGCCGGCGAAGGCGGCCTCGTGCAGCGCGCTGCGGCCCTGCGCATCGCGTGCATCGACCCGTGCCTTGTGCTTGAGCAGCAGCTGCACGCCGGCGGCATCGTCTTCCTCGACGCTGGCGGCGGCGATCAGCGCCGGCGTCGCTTCGCCGGATTGCGCCTTCGCGCCGCGCTCGAGCAGGAAGCGCGCCAGCCGCCAGTTGCCGGCGGCGCAGGCGACCCCGAGCGGGGTCAGGCCGTCGTCGTTGCGTTCCTCGAGTTCGGCCGCGGCATCGCGCAGCAGCGCCGCCACCCCCGGATCGGAACTGCGTGCTGCATGGTGCAGCGGGGTGTTGCCGTCCTGGTCGCGCGCGCGCGGGTCGGCGCCGTTGGCGAGCAATGTCATCACCGCTTCCGGGCGGCCGTGCCAGCTGTCGCGGGTGGCCGCCAGCAACGGGGTCGTGCCGGCGTGCGCGGCGTTGAGGTCGATGCCGCGGCCGATCAACGCGCGCAGCAGGCGCAGGTCGGGCAGCACCGCCGCCAGCACCGGCAGCGAACGCTGGTCGCGTTCCTCCGCCGGTGGCGGCGCGAGCGGATCGGCACCGGCCTCGAGCAGGGCGAGCGCGCGATCGACGCGGCCGCTGCGCGCGGCGGCATAGATCGCAATGTCGGCCGACTCGCCCGGCGCCAGCAGCGGCGCGCCGTCGTCCGCTGCTTCCGCCTGGCCGGAATCCACATCCAGCCAGCGCTCCGGCAGTGAAGCAGCAGCCGGGATCCGTTGCAGCAGGACATGCAGCAATGGCGCCACCGCAAGCGATGCGAACGCGAGGATCCAGCGCCCGCGCGGGTCGAGCAAGCCAGGCCAGGCCAACAGCAACGGCAATGCCGCGAGCGCGATGACGATCGCCGCCGCACCGAGCCCGCGCCAGGCGCCGGACTCGTAGCGCGCCAGCGCGCGCCAGTGCGATCCGGCACTGCCGCCATCGCGCTCGAGGCCGTGCCACAGCGGCCACAACCGCCACGCGGCGAGCAACGCCAGCCCCAGGGCCAGGCTGGTGGCCAGGGTCGCACCCAGCGAACCGCTGTCGAGCAGCACCGAGAACGGCCAGGCCAGCAGCGCCGCGAACAGGGCCGCGGTCGCCACCCACAGCAGCAGCAGCGCCAGTGCGTCGCGCCTCCATGGCTGCGCAGGCACCTTGTTCCGCCAGCGCGCTGCGGCCAGCGCAAAGGCAGGCTGCGCCAGGATCGCGCCCAGCGCTCCGGCCGCACCGCCTACCCCTGCGACGGCAGCGAACGCGGCGCCCGTGGCGAGCGCGATGGCCGGGACCACTTTCCGCCCCTCAGGCATCGGTGCCCCAGTCCTCCGACATCGGGTCGACGTCGGTGGCGGGCGGGAATTGCAGGTGGAAGCCGCGCAGGGCCAGGTTTTCACGCACCACCGCGGCGTCTTCGCGGGCCAGCCTGCGGCCCGGCGTGAGCGCGAACTCGAGCACGAACCGCAGCCCGCCCAGCTGCGTGCGCAGCGGCTCGGGCAGGCGCATGAAATCGTCGCGCGCCGCGAGGTACACGTAGGTATCGGCCTTTTTCAGGCTCTTGTAGACGAAAGCGTGCATCACGGGGATTGTGTCGGAAATCCCTCGCGTAGCGATAGCCCTCAGTGGTAGCCGTCGCCCGCTTCGACCTTGCCCCTGAACACGCGGTACGACCACCACGTGTAGCCGAGGATCGCCGGCAGCAGGAACAGCAGCCCGACCCCGAGGAACAGTTGCGAGGACGTCGAGGACGCCGCCTCCCAGATGCCCAGGTCGGGCGGCACGATGTTCGGCCAGATTCCGAGCACCAGGCCGATGAAGCCCAGCACGAAGAAGCTCAACGTGTACATGAACGGGTGCGCGTCGCGGCCCTCGGCCAGCGCCGCGCGCCACAGCAGCACCGCATTCGCCAGCGCCAGCAGCGGCACCGGCGCCAGCCACCAGAAATGTCCGCCTTCGAACCAGCGCGCCATGATCCGCGAGTCCAGGAACGGCAACCAGGCGCTGACCAGGCCCATGAACGCCACCACCACCAGCACCAGCGGCCGGGTCAGGCCGCGCGCCACCTGCTGCAGCGGCCCGGTGGTCTTCAGCACCAGCCAGCCGGCACCGAGCAGCGCGTAGCC
The DNA here is from genome assembly GCA_036676625.1 of Lysobacter sp. Lineage (GTDB taxonomy): Bacteria > Pseudomonadota > Gammaproteobacteria > Xanthomonadales > Xanthomonadaceae > Cognatiluteimonas. The sequence continues at coordinate 55,572 of JAKFCN010000084.1, forward strand.
GAACATCACCGCGATCCCGGTCAGCATCGAGAACGGACTGAACCACGACAGCGCCGCCGGCAACAGCGGCGAACCCGCGTGCGGAATGCCCTGCACGATCGCGCCGAGGATCACGCCCTGGGCGAACGCCGCGACCATCGAGCCGAGCGCGAACGCCCCGCCCCAGAACGGCTTGCCGCGGGTGGCCTTGAACCGGAACTCGAAAGCGACGCCGCGGAAGATCAGCGCGATCAGCATCATCAGCACCGGCAGGTACAGCGTCGACAGCACCAGCGCATAGGCCCTGGGGAACGCGGCCAGCAGGCCGGCGCCGCCGAGTACCAGCCAGGTCTCGTTGCCGTCCCAGATCGGCGCGGCGGTGTTCATCATGTGGTCGAGCTGGTGCTCGTCGTGGGCGAACGGCGCGAGGATGCCGAGGCCGAGCACGAATCCGTCCAGCACCACGTACATCAGCACGCCGAAGCCGATCACGCCGAACCACAGCACGGGCAGCACGGTTTCCAGGGTCATGCCGTCCAGGAGCATGCCGTCGGGAATCATGGCCGCACCTCCGCCCGCGGGGCGCCGCCGTCGACGGTCTCGTCCGGCAGCGACAGCGGCCGCGCCGGGGTCTTCTCGCCGCCCTGGGTGTCCTTCGGCGGCTGCTTCACCGGCCCGACCAGCAGCAGCTTGCGCAGGTACCAGATGCCGGCGCCGAAGATCACCGCATAGGCCATCGCATAGACGATCAGCGAAGTCATCACCGCCGCGGCGACGATGTTGGGACTCACCGCCTCGCTGGTGCGCAGCAGTCCGTACACCACGTACGGCTGGCGCCCGATCTCCACCACGTACCAGCCGGACAGCAGGGCGATGAAGCCGGTGGGGCTCATCCAGCGCCAGCTGTCCAGCAGCCAGCGCGAACGTTCCAGCGTCCCGCGCCGCCATGCCCACAGCGACGCGAACGCCAGCAGCAGCATCAGCATGCCGAGCCCGACCATCACCCGGAAAGCGAAGAACACCGGCGCCACCGGTGGCCGCTCGGTACGCGGCACCGCGGTCAGCGGCTGGATGGTGCCGTCCCATTCGTGCTTGAGGATCAGCCCGCCCAGGCGCGGGACCGCGACCTCGTAATCGTTGCGCTCGGCAGCCTCGTCGGGCCACGCGAACAGCACCAGCGGCGTGCCGGCACCGGGCGCGGACTCGTGCCAGTGCGCCTCCATCGCCGCCAGCTTCACCGGCTGGTGCTCGCCGACATTGAGCCCGTGCAGGTCGCCGGCCAGGATCTGCAGCGGCACCGCGATCGCGGCGAACACCACCGCGTGCCTGAGCATCCGCACCGCCGCGGCATGGTGCACGCCGCGGCGCAGGTACCACGCGCTCACGCCGCCGATCACGAAGCAGGTGGTGATGAACGCGGCCAGCACCATGTGCGCCAGCCGGTACGGGAACGACGGGTTGAACACGATCGCCCACCAGTCGGCCGGCTGGAAGTAGCCCTGCGCATCGATGAGGTAGCCCTGCGGGGTCTGCATCCAGCTGTTGGCGGAGATGATCCAGAAGGTCGAGAGCAGGGTGCCGAGCGCGACCATGCAGGTGGCGAAGAAGTGCAGCCGGTCGGACACCTTGCGCCAGCCGAACAGCATCACCCCGAGGAAGGTCGCCTCGAGGAAGAACGCGGTCAGCACTTCGTACGACAGCAGCGGCCCGAGGATGCTGCCGGCGCGCTCGCTCAGCACCGCCCAGTTGGTGCCGAACTGGAAGCTCATGACGATGCCGGAGACCACGCCCATGCCGAACGAAACGGCGAACACCTTGACCCAGAAGAAGTACAGGTCGCGCCAGAGGTCGTCGCGGGTGCGCAGCCAGTGCCATTCGATGAAGGCCAGCCAGTGCGCCAGGCCGATGGTGAACGCCGGGAACAGGATGTGGAACGAGATGACGAAGCCGAACTGGACCCTGGACAGGAACAGCGGCGAAAACAGCAGCGCATCCAACGCGGCGTCTCCCGCGGCACGGGGGCGGTGCCGCTGCGGGCATTATGCCCCGAGTGGATGACCTTCGGCCCCGCCGGGCCGCGCGGCGGGCTGCTACGCTGCGCCGGATTTCACTTCCGGACCACTCTTCCCATGCGCCCAGCCCTCGCCTTGATGCCCATCGCCCTGTTGTTGGCCTTGCCCGCCGCGGCCCAGAATCCCGCCGGGGCGCCCACGGGGGTCGCTTCGCCGCCGCTGACGCTGGCCCGGGTGATGGCTGATCCGGACTGGATCGGGCCGCCGGTGGAGGATTTCTGGTGGAGCTGGGACAGCCGCCGCGCGCAGTACGAACTCAAGCGCGAGGGCGCGTCGATCCGCGACACCTGGGCGTTGCCGGTCGATGGCAGCACCGGCACGGCGCGCGTCGACGGCGCGGCGCGCGCAACACTGGACGCGTCGGGCGCGGTCTACGACCCGCAGCGCGCGCGCATGGCCTTTGTCCGCAATGGCGACGTGTTCGTGCGCGACCTGCGCAGCGGCGCGCTCGCCCAGCTCACCCGCAGCAACGACGACGAGGCGCTGCCGCAGTGGGGCAGCGACGGCTCGCTGTCGTGGCGGGTGGGCAACGACTGGTACCGCTGGACCGCGCAGGGCGGCGCGGCACAGGCGGCCAGCGTGCTGGCCGAGGACGCCCCCGGCACGCCACCCGAAGCCGACGACCTGCGCGAACGCCAGCTGCGGCTGCTCGATACCCTGCGCGACGATCGTGCCCGCCGCGACGCCGCCCGCGCGCAACAGGATGCCTGGCGCACCGCGGATCCGACCCGCGCCCCCGCGCCGGCCTACCTCGGCGACGATGTCACCATCGCCGACACCGCGCTCTCGCCCGACGGCCGCTGGATGCTGGTGGCGACCACCAAAAAGGATGGCGACGTCGGCCAGGGCAGCAAGCTGCCGCACTACGTCACCGAATCGGGCTACCAGGAAGCCGAGGAAGGCCGCCCCGTGGTCGGGCACAACGCGCCGCTGCCGCATGCGTTGTGGCTGGTGGAGGTCGCGACGGGCAGCGCGCGCGAGCTTTCCTTCGACCCGTTGCCGGGGATCGCGATCGATCCGCTGGCCGCCCTGCGCAAGGCCGCCGGCAAGGATGCGCTGAAGGGCAACCGCGCGGTCCGGATCGAGACCGACACCGACGGCAGCGGGCCGGCGATCCACTGGTCGGCCGATTCGCGCAACGTCGCGGTGCTGGTGCGCGCGGTCGACAACAAGGATCGCTGGATCGCCACCGTGGACACCGCGAAGGGCGCGCTGCAATCGCGCCACCGCCTGCACGACGACGCCTGGATCAACTGGGACTTCAACGACTTCGGCTGGATGCCGGACAACCGTACGCTGTGGTACCTGTCCGAGGAAACCGGTTATTCGCAGCTCTACGCGCTGGACGTCGCGGGTGGCGGCGCACGCGCGCTCACCAGCGGCCGCTGGGAAGTTTCGCAGCCGCAGATGTCCGCCGACGGGCAGGGCTTCCTGTTCCTGTGCAACCGCGCCAGCCCGGTGGATTACGAGGTGTGCGCGGTCGACGCCAAGGGTGGCGCCGTGCGCGAGCTGACCGCGCTGGACGGGGTCGAGGGTTTCGCCCTGTCCCCGGACGGCAGCAGGCTGCTGGTGCGGCATTCGTCCGCGTACCTGCCACCGCAGCTGGCGGTGGTCGATGTCGCCGGCGGCAGCGCGCGCCAGCTGACCGACACCCGCACGCCGGCGTTCAAGGCGATCGACTGGCTGCAGCCGCAGTCGGTGCAGATGCCGTCGAAGCATGGCGCCGGCATGCTGTGGGGCAAATACTACGGCCCGGCGACACCGGAACCGGGCCGCGAATATCCGCTGGTGATGTTCGTGCACGGCGCCGGCTACCTGCAGAACGCCGACCTGCACTGGCCCGAATATTTCCGCGAGCAGATGTTCCACAACCTGCTGGTGCAGCACGGCTACGTGGTGCTCGACATCGACTACCGCGGTTCCGAGGGCTACGGCCGCGACTGGCGCACCGCGATCTATCGCAACATGGGCCACCCGGAGCTGGAGGATTACCTCGACGGCCTCGACTGGGCGGTGGCCAACCGCCAGGCCGACCGCGATCGCGTCGGCATCTACGGCGGCAGCTACGGCGGCTTCATGACCTTCATGGCGCTGTTCCGCGAGCCCGGCGTGTTCAAGGCCGGCGCCGCGCTGCGTCCGGTGTCGGACTGGGCCCTGTACAACCACGAATACACGTCCAACATCCTCAACACGCCGGACATCGATCCGGAAGCGTACAAGCGCTCGTCGCCGATCGAGTTCGCGGCCGGCCTGCAGGACCACCTGCTGATCGCGCACGGCATGATCGACGACAATGTGTTCTTCCAGGACAGCGTGGCGATGACCCAGAGGCTGATCGAGCTGCGCAAGGGCAATTGGTCGATCGCGCCCTACCCGCTGGAGCGCCACGGCTTCACCCATGCGGATGCGTGGTACGACGAGTACCGTCGCATCTTCGAGTTGTTCGAAGACACCCTGAAGTGAGTCCATGAAGGAAATCCGCAACCTGCTGCTGGATTGCCGCGCGGCCCTGCGCAAGGGCGACCCCAGGTTCGAGGACAGCCCGCTGGGGCGCCGGCTCGACGCCAGCATCCTGGAAGTCGGCCGGGCCGCCGAGCAGCAACAGGTCCAGGCGACCCAGGCCCCGGCTGCGCCGGACAAGCCGGTCGCCCAGCGCGTTGCCTATGCCTGGCAGAGCGCGGCGCGGGAACTGCGGCAGACCCATCCAGAGCTCTACCAGCACCTGTGGGAAAAAGTACTGGCGCTGCTGGATGTCGCCGCGCTGGAGGATCCGGCCAGCGAGATCGCGGCGCTGCAGGCGAAGCTGGCCGCGGGCGAACAGGCGCTGGCCAGCGCCGGCGCGGAACTCGCCATGCTGCGCGCCGCACCCGCAGTGGCAACGACAGCGGCAACCCAGGCGGGATCGCCGGCCGCCGCGGGCTTGGCTGCAGGCACCCCGCCCGGCCCTCCCGGTTTTCCCTCGCGCGCCGAGCTGGAGGCGGTGGTCGCAGGCACGCGTGCCTTCGGCAAGGACGAGCTGGAGTGCTGCATCGGCGAAGCGCTGGTGCGGACCGGATTCCAGCGCACGCCGGTGCAGCTGCTGGAGGACGGCGAGGCCGGCCTCGCCCGCCTGCTGCTGGAGTCGGCCCCGTGACCGGTTTCGACACGGTCCGCGATTACCTGACCGATCTGCAGGACCGCATCTGCGCAGCGATCGAGGGTGTCGACGGCGGCGCACGCTTCGCCGAAGACAACTGGACCCGCAGCGAAGGCGGCGGCGGGCGCACCCGGGTGCTGCGCGACGGCGCAGTGTTCGAGCAGGCCGGGGTCGGCTTCTCCGACGTGCTGGGCACGAAGCTGCCGCCGTCGGCGAGCGCGGCGCGCCCGGAACTGGCCGGCGCCTCGTGGCGCGCGGCCGGGGTGTCGCTGGTGTTCCATCCGCGCAATCCGTACCTGCCGACCACCCACGCCAACGTCCGCCACTTCCGCGCCATGCGCGACGGCGAAACCGTGGCCTGGTGGTTCGGCGGCGGTTTCGACCTGACCCCGTGCTATCCCTTCGACGAAGACGTACTGCACTGGCATCGCACCGCGCACGCGCTGTGCGAACCGTTCGGCGGCCGGCAGCGCTACGACGCGCACAAGCGCTGGTGCGACGAGTATTTCTTCCTGAAGCACCGCAACGAGACCCGCGGCGTCGGCGGCCTGTTCTTCGACGACCTGCATACGGACTTCGACTCCGACTTCGGCTATCTGCGCGCAATCGGCGACGGTTTCCTCGATGCGTACCTGCCGCTGGTCGAACGCCGCCGCGACACGCCGTTCGGCGAACGCGAACGCGAATTCCAGTTGTACCGGCGCGGCCGCTACGTCGAGTTCAACCTGGTCTACGACCGCGGCACCCTGTTCGGATTGCAATCCGGCGGCCGCGCCGAATCGATCCTGATGAGCCTGCCGCCGCTCGTGCGCTGGGAATACGGCTACACCCCGGAGCCCGGCAGCGCCGAAGCGCGCCTGCCCGACTACCTGCGCCCCCGCGACTGGCTCTAGCGACCCTCGTTTTCCTTGCGCGTGATGATGGTGATGTGGCCGTTGGTTTCCAGGATCGCCTTGTGGATGTGGTCGAGTTCGCCGCAGCCGGACTCGCGCATCGCCTTGTCGAAATCGGCACGGCTGACCAGTTCGCGCCTGAGCACGTCGCGGAAGACGTGGCCGTCGCTCGCCAGCTCGACCGGCTCGCCCTCGACCAGCTTGCGCACCGGCGGATAACGCGCCGAGAGCCAGGCCACCAGGTAGTTCAGCCCGATCAGGCAACCGGACAGGACCGCCGCGGCGGTGAGCGAGTCGTCGCCCCCGTTCATCCCGTTCTGCACCGCGTTGCCGATCAGGATCAGCAGCACCAGATCGAACGGCGTGAACTGCCCCACCGCGCGCTTCCCCGACACCCGCACCAGCACCATCACCACCAGGTAAACCGCCACCGCCCGCAGCACGAACGTCCACCACGGCGCCGACAACCCGAACAGCGCTTCCATACGACCTCCGATCCAGGACCCGTCGCACGAGCATCCCACAAGCCCGTGATGCCCCCATGGAGGCAGCCCCTCGCTCCCGCATGGAGGAAATCCCCGGTCTCCTTGGAGGAGAGCCCCCCTTCCCAAGGGGGGCGCGGCGAAGCCGCAGGGGATGCAAGCACTAGCCGGGGCCCAAAGTTTTGGCGCCCACATACCCCGGTTTCTACCGCGATTCCCCGCGCCAGAACTTTGGGGTTTTTTATGCGCCGCCAAAAAGGCGGCGCATAAAAAAGCCCCGCGAGCCAGGGGGAGGGCTAGCGGGGCCGGGGAACGGCACCTTGGGGAGAGGTAGCCGTTCCGGGATCACTCCAGGGGAGGGGAGATGATCGTGCGACGGACCTTGCATCCGTCGCGAGCTATATGACCACCCGCCGCATTGATAGTTCGTGAAGAAAGGGGTTAAGAAACTGTTGGGTTCAGGAATGATTCATTCCCCCGGCGCGCCGCTCGGCCGCCGTCTTCAATGGGCCTCGTCCCAGTCCACCCCGACCCCCGAATCCACCACCAGCGGCACCCGCAGCTCGGCCGCCCCCGCCATCCGCCGGGGCACCTCGGACAACAGGGTGTCGACGAAGCCTGCGTCGACCTCGAACACCAGTTCGTCGTGCACCTGCAGCACCATCAGGGCACGCTCCCGGTGCGGGGCCAGCCAGCCGTCGATGTCCACCATCGCGCGCTTGATGATGTCGGCGGCGGTGCCCTGCATGGGCGCGTTGATGGCGGCGCGCTCGGCGCCGGCGCGCAGGCCCTGGTTGCGGGCGTGGATGTTGTCCAGGTACAGGCGGCGGCCGAACACGGTCTCCACGTAGCCGCGTTCGCGCGCCTGCTGGCGGGTGCTTTCCATGAAATCGCGCACGCCCGGGTAACGGCTGAAGTACAGCGCGATGTAGTCCTGGGCCTCGCCGCGGGCGATGCCCAGCTGCTTGGCCAGGCCGAACGCGCTCATGCCGTACATCAGTCCGAAGTTGATCGCCTTGGCGGCGCGCCGCTCGTTGCCGTCGACCGCATCGATCGCCTTGCCGAACACTTCCGCCGCGGTGGCGCGGTGCACGTCGGCGCCGGACTCGAACGCGCGCAGCAGGGCCGGATCCCCCGACAGGTGGGCCATGATCCGCAACTCGATCTGCGAGTAGTCGCAGGCGACGATGCGGCGCCCCGGCGGCGCCACGAACGCCTTGCGGATGCGGCGCCCGTCCTCGGTGCGGATCGGGATGTTCTGCAGGTTGGGATCGCTGGAGGCCAGGCGCCCGGTGGCCGCGCCGGCCTGGTGGTAGCTGGTGTGCACGCGGCCGTCGTCGGGATTGAGCATCTCCGGCAGCTTGTCGGTGTAGGTGCTGCGCAGCTTGGCCAGGCCGCGGTACTCGAGGATCACCCGCGGCAGCTCGTGCAGGTCCGCGATCGCCTCCAGTGCTTCCTCGTTCGCGGAGGGCTGCCCGGTCGGGGTCTTCACCAGCGCCGGCAGCTTCAATTCCTCGAACAGCAGCGCGCACACCTGCTTCGGCGAATCCAGGTTGAAGGTGCGGCCGGCCAGCGCGGTCGCCTTCTGTTGCGCGGCGAGCATGCGCTTGCCGAGGTCGGCGGACTGGCGCCGCAATTCGTCGGCGTCGACCAGCACGCCGTTGGCCTCGATCCGCGCGAGCACCGGCACCAGCGGCATCTCGATGTCACGGTAGACGCGCTCCAGCGCCGGTTCGGCCGCCAGCCGCGGCGCCAGCACCCGGTGCAGGCGCAGGGTGACGTCGGCGTCCTCGGCGGCGTAGCGGGTGGCGTCGTCGAGCGCCACCTGGTTGAAGGTGATCTGCTTGGCGCCCTTGCCGGCGACCTCCGCGAACTTGATCGTCCGGTAGCCGAGATAACGCTGCGCCAGCGAATCCATGTCGTGGCGGCTGGCGGTGGCATTGAGCACGAAGCTCTCGAGCATGGTGTCGTCGGCGTAGCCGGCCACGTCCAGGCCGTGGCAGCGCAGCACGTGCAGGTCGTACTTGCCGTGCTGGCCGAGCTTGCGCTTGCCGGCGTCGGTGAACAGCGGGCGCAGCGCGTCCAGTACTTCCTGTACCGGCAACTGCGCGGGCGCGCCGGGATAGTCGTGCCCCACCGGGATGTAGGCGGCGCTGCCGGGCTCCACCGCCAGGCTCAGGCCGACCAGCCGGGCGCACAGCGCATCCAGCGAATCGGTCTCGGTATCGAAGGCGAACTCGCCGGCCGCCTGCAGCTTCGCGATCCAGGCATCCAGTTGCGGGCGCGTCAGCACGGTGTCGTAGCTGCCGGGCGCCGACAACGCCGGATCGACATCGGGCGCGGCCGCGGACGTGCCGCGCGCGTAGCCGGCCTCGGTGGCGCGCAACGCCGCCTTGCCGGGCCCGGGTTCCGGAGCGGCGTTGCCTTCCAGTTCGCGCAGCGCCTGGTTGAAGCCGTAGCGGGTGTACAGCGTGCGCAGGCTGTCGGCATCGCGCGCGCGCAGGGCCAGCGCGCGCGCCGGCAGGTCCAGCGCGACATCGGTCCTGATCGTCACCAGCTGGCGGTTGAGCGGCAGGCGTCCGAGCCCGGCACGCAGGTTGTCGCCGATCTTGCCCTTGATGCCGGCAGCGGCCGCGATCACGCCGTCCAGGCTGCCATGTTCGGCCAACCACTTGGCGGCGGTCTTGGGGCCGACCTTCTCGATCCCGGGCACGTTGTCGACCGCGTCGCCCATCAACGCGAGCAGGTCGATGATCTGCCGCGGATACACGCCGAACTTGGCGAGCACCGATTCGTCGCTGTCGAGGCGGCTGCCGCTCATGGTGTTGACCAGCTCGATCCGGCCGCCGCCGTCGAAGCCCTGCACCAGTTGCGCGAAGTCCTTGTCGCCGGTGGAGATGGTGACGGTGCTGCCTTCGCGCGCCGCCTCCATCGCCAGGGTGCCGATGACGTCGTCGGCCTCCACGCCCTCGATGCGCAGGATCGGGAAGCCCAGCGCCTGCACGATGTCGCACATCGGCTGCACCTGCGCCCGCAATTCATCCGGCATCGGCGGGCGATTGGCCTTGTACTGCGGGTAGAGGTCGTCGCGGAAGGTCCGGCCCGGCGCATCGACCACGAACGCGGCGCAGTCCGGGTTCTCCTTGAGGGTGGCGCGCAGCATGTTGACCACCCCGAACAGCGCGCCGGTGGGCTCGCCGGCGGCGTTGGTCAACGGCGGCAACGCGTGGAAGGCGCGATACAGGTAGGACGAGCCGTCGATCAGGACGAGGCGGTGCGGGGTCTCGGGGGACATACCGGGCATACGTGGATTCTACGCGGCCAGCGCATAATCCCGGCGACCCCGACCGACCGCAACGGAGCCAGGCCATGCGTATCCCGATCGTGATGCTCGCCATCCTGCTGCTGTCGGCCTGCGCCAGCAGCGGCGAGGCCTTGCCGGTGCCGCAGACCGCGGACGCCGCCTACGCCATTCCCGAAGGCGCGGTGGAAGCCGTGCGTACCGAGGACAACGGCGACGTGATCCACGAGTACCGCGTGCAGGGCCAGCTGCGCATGGTGAAGGTGGTGCCGGTGCGCGGGCCGACCTACTACCTGGTCGACCGCAACGGCGACGGCAAGGTCGACCCCAGGGATGGCGGGCCGGCGACCTACTACCAGCTGTTCAGCTGGTAGGTTGCAGGTTGGCGTAGGCCAGCACCAGCCACTTGCTGCCGACGTCGTCGAAGTTGACCTGCACCCGCGCGTGCGCACCGCTGCCCTCGACATCGGTGACGAAGCCGGTGCCGAAGGTCGGGTGGCGCACGTTCTGGCCGAGGCGGATGCCGGGGGTTTCGATCGCGGCATGGCCCACGCCTTTTCCCGCCAGGTCGCGTCGCGGCAGCGATGCCGCCATCGGCCGAGACACCTGCACCCGCGGCCTCACTTCGTGCAGCAACGCCGCCGGGATCTCGCGCAGGAAGCGCGACGGGATGCCGTACATCTCCATGCCGTGGATCCGCCGCGCCTCGGCGTAGCTGAGCACCAGCTTCTGCCGCGCGCGGGTGATGCCAACGTAGGCCAGGCGCCGCTCTTCTTCCAGCCGTCCGCTTTCCTCCAGCGACCTGCCGCTGGGGAACAGGCCTTCCTCCAGGCCGGCCAGGAACACCAGCGGGAACTCCAGGCCCTTGGCACTGTGCAGGGTCATCAGCTGCACGCCATCCTCGCCGGCCTGGGCCTGGCCCTCGCCCGCCTCGAGCGCGGCATATGAAAGGAACGCCACCAGCTCGCTGAGCGCCGCGGATTCCTCGTCGTCGTCGCGCTGCACGAAGCGCGAGGCCACCGACACCAGCTCGTCGAGGTTATCCGTGCGCGAATCCAGGGCGCCCTTCGATTCCGCGGCGTAGTGCGCACGCAGGCCGCTGCGCGCGAGCACGTGGTCGATCTTTTCCTGCAGCGGGAGTTCCGCGATCTCGCCGGCCAGCGCGTCGACCAGCGCCATGAAGCCGGCCAGCGCATTGCGCGCGCGCGCGGACAGCACGCCTGCACCGGCGCAGCGCCGGGTCGCTTCCCACAGCGACAGTGCTTCGCCGCGCGCGCACTGGCGCACCTCGCCGAGGGTGCGCTCGCCGATGCCGCGGGTCGGCGTGTTGACCGCGCGCTCGAACGCCGCGTCGTCGTCGCGATTGGACACCAGCCGCAGGTAGGCCAGGGTGTCCTTGATCTCGGCGCGCTCGAAGAAGCGCTGGCCGCCATACACGCGATACGGGACCTGCTCGGCCAGCAACGCCTCTTCGAACGCGCGCGACTGCGCGTTGCTGCGATACAGGATCGCCGCATCGCCGTACGAACCGCCATCGCGCATCCACTGGCGGACGCGTTCGACCACGAAGCGCGCCTCGTCGATCTCGTTGTAGGCGGCGTACAGGTCGATCGGATCGCCCTCGCCGCTGTCGGTCCACAGCTGCTTTCCCAGGCGGTCCGGGTTGTGCACGATCACCGCGTTGGCGGCGTTGAGGATGTTGGCGCTGGAGCGGTAGTTCTGCTCCAGCCGCAGGGTGGTCGCGCCGGGGAAATCGGCGAGGAAGCGCTGCACGTTCTCGACCTTGGCGCCGCGCCAGCCGTAGATCGCCTGGTCGTCGTCGCCGACCACCAGCACGTGGCCGCTGCTTTCATCGGTACTGCTGCCCGCGAGCAGGCGCACGAAGCCGTACTGGATCGCATTGGTGTCCTGGAACTCGTCGACCAGCAGCTCGCCGAAGCGGCGCCGGTAATGCGCCAGCAGCGCCGGATTGTCGCGCAGCAGTTCGTGCGCGCGCAGCAGCAGCTCGGCGAAGTCGACCAGGCCGGCGCGGTCGCAGCGCTCCTGGTACAGCGCGTAGCTGCGCTGCATCACGTCGAGCCAGGCGTCGTTGCCGGGCTGCAGGTGCTGCGGGCGGCGGCCCTCGTCCTTCTGCGCGTTGATCCACCAGGCGATCTGGCGCGGCGGGAAGCGCGCTTCGTCGAGTTCGAGCTGCTGGACCACGCGCTTGACCAGGCGCAGCTGGTCGTCGCTGTCGAGCACCTGGAAGCCTTCCGGCAGCTTCGCATCCTGCCAGTGCAGCCGCAGCAGGCGGTGCGCGAGGCCATGGAAGGTGCCGATCCACATCCCGCGCGCCCCCGCCCCCGGTCGGGTGCGCTGCAGCAGCGCCTCGGTGCGGCTGCGCATTTCCGCCGCCGCCTTGTTGGTGAACGTCACCGCGAGGATGCCGTGCGCCGGCACGCCGTGGACTTCGTTGAGCCAGGCGATGCGGTGGGTCAGCACCCGGGTCTTGCCGGAACCGGCGCCCGCCAGCACCAGGTAATGCCCCGCGGGCGCGGTGACGGCCTCGCGTTGCGCGGAATTGAGGCCGTCGAGCAGGTGGGAGACATCCATCCCCCCATTCTAAGTGCTGGCGCGCATGCTCCTAACGGGCATGTTCCTCGCGGCGACTGGAAGTCGCCTGCATCAGCCGGTCGGTGTAGGCGATGCCGATCGCCGAAAGGATGAACACACAATGGATGATGGTCTGCCACATCACGCCGTCGGCGGAGAAGCGGGTGCAGGGCGTGCCCGCCGGCACCGAGACGCACACCGGCAGGCCCAGGGTTCCGGCTTCGATGAAGGTCTTGAGCAGGTGGATCGAGGAGATGCCGATGATCGCCATCGCCAGCTTCACCTTCAGCACCGAGGCGTTGACGTGGCTGAGCCACTCCGGCTGGTCCGGATGGCCCTCCAGCCGCAGTCGCGAGACGAAGGTCTCGTAGCCGCCGACGATCACCATCACCAGCAGGTTGGAGATCATCACCACGTCGATCAGGCCCAGCACCGCCAGCATGATCAGCTGCTCGCCGAGTTCGGTGGCGCCGTGCAGCAGGTGCCACAACTCCTTCATGAAGAGGACCACGTACACGCCCTGCGCCAGGATCAGCCCCAGGTACAACGGGAGTTGCAGCCAGCGCGACGAGAAGATCAGCGTGGCCAGCGGATTGAGGTTGGCGGGGGCAAGGGCGGCGCGGCGCGGGTCGGACATGCGGGGATCGCGGAAGTGGGGACGCGGCAGCGTAAAGGCAGCGCGTTAAGCTGGCTACCCCCTTCCACGCCGAGGTTCCGCACCATGATAGCGCTGCACTATTGGCCCACGCCGAACGGCCACAAGGCCACCCTGCTGCTGGAGGAACTGGCCGAAGCCGGCGCCGGCCTCGACTACCGCATCGTGCCGGTGGACATCGGCAAGGGCGCGCAGTTCGAGCCCGCCTTCCTCGCGATCTCGCCCAACAACAAGATGCCGGCGATGGTCGACACTGCGCCGGCCGGCGGCGGCGCGCCGGTCGCGGTATTCGAGTCGGGCGCGATCCTGATGTACCTGGCCGAGAAGACCGGGCGCTTCCTGCCCGCCGACCTGCGCGGCCGTTACGACGTGCTGCAATGGCTGTTCTGGCAGGTCGGCGGTCTCGGCCCGATGACCGGGCAGCACGGGCACTTCGGCGCCTATGCGCCGGAACCGGTGCCCTACGCGATCGAGCGCTATCGGCGCGAGTCCGAGCGCCTGCTCGGCGTGCTCGACAAGCAGTTGCAGGGACGCGAGTTCATCGCCGGCGACGACTACACCATCGCCGACATGGCCTGCCACCCGTGGATCAGTCCCTACGACAAGGCGCCGCTGGACCTGTCGCCGTTCGCCGAAGTGCGCCGCTGGCATGCCGCCATCGCCACCCGCCCCGCCACGAAGCGCGCCTACGCCCTGTCGAAGATCGTCAACCCCGAAGCCGGCCAGCCCCTCTCCGACGCCGAGAAGAAGATCCTCTTCAACCAGGGCGCCCGCTAAGGGCAACCGCAGGACGCGGATCAACGCAGATAAAAATGCGGATAAACACGGATAAAGCGGGAGTGGGCCAAGGCGACCTGCCTCATCCACCTCCAATCCACTCCATCTTTTGCTCTATCCGCGTCAATCGCTTTTAAGGATCCGTGTGATCCGCGTCCTGCGTTCAGCTCCTGCCTCAGTCCTTCGGGGCCTGCATCTGGTACTGGGCCGGCGGGGTGTTGCCGGCGAGGTGCTGGACGAAGTAGTCCCAGCGGCGACGCATGATGTAGGGCGCGTCCACACCGTAGCCGTGGCGCGCGTGCGGCAGCACGATCAGGTCGAAGTCCTTGTTGGCCTTGACCAGCGCATCCACCACCAGCAGCGTGCTGTACGGCGGCACGTTGTCGTCCATCAGGCCGTGCACCAGCATCAGCCTGCCCTTGAGGTTCTTCGCCAGCGACTGGTTGGCCTGCGAGTCGTAGTTGGTCGTGCCGTCCTCGCCGGTGACCAGCAGGCCCTGCCACTTCTCGGCCCAGTCGTCCTCGTACAGGCGGTTCTCGTGGTTGCCGCTCTCGGCCCAGCCCACCTTGAAGAAGTCCGGGTAGCCGAACATCGCGCCCGCGGTGGCGTTGCCGCCGCCGGAATGGCCCCAGATGCCGACCCGGTCGAGGTCGATCCACGCATGGCGAGCGCCCAGCTGCTTCAGCCCGGCAACCTGGTCGGGCAGGGTGTTGTCGGCGATGTTGCCGGCGTAGGCATCGTGGAAGGCCTTGTTGCGCCAGGGCTGGCTGCCCATGCCGTCGATCGCGACCACGATGAATCCCAGCTCGGCCAGCGCCTGGTGGTCGCCGCGCGCGGCGGAGAAGCTGCGGCCGCGCACCGAGCCGGTCTGCGGGCCCGGATACACGTAGTCGACGATCGGGTACTTCTTCGCCGGGTCGAAATCCGTGGGCTTGAACATCATCCCGTACAGCTCGGTCCTGCCGTCGCGCGCCTTGACCGTGAACGGCACCGGCGGCACCCAGCCGCCGGCCTTGAGGCGGGTGATGTCGGCGGTGGCAACGGTGGCGATGGTGCTGCCGTCGTCGGCGCGGCGCAGCACGGTCACCGGCGGTTCCACCGGGGTCGAATACGCGTCGACGAAATACGTGCCGTCGGGCGACAGGGTGACGCTGTGGTCGGCTGCTTCGGGGGTCAGCAACACCGGGGCGCCGCTGTCCAGGCCGACCTTGAAGAACTGCTGGTAATAGGGATTCACGCCGGCGGTGCGGCCGACGCCGCGGAACCATACGGTGCGCGACGCCGGGTCCACCCGCAGCACTTCGGTGACGTTGCCGTCGCCCGTGGTGACCGCGCGCTTGAGCTTGCCGTTGCCGGCGTCGTACAGGTAGAGGTTGCCCCAGTCGTTGCGCTGGCTCCACCACAGGATCTCGTTGCTGTTAGCCAGGTAGCGCCAGTTGATCGCGTTGATGCCGCTCTCGAACCAGGTCGGCACGTGCTCGTGCATCACCTCGCGCACCGCGCCGGTGGCGGTGTCGGCGATGCGCAGCCAGGCATCCTTGTGGTCGCGCGAGCTGGACACGAAGGCCAGGGTCTTCGCGTCGGGCGCCCACTGCACGTCCTCCCAGCCGCCGAAGCAGCTGACGTCGTCGCACTGGGTGGAGCGGTGCTGGTCCGGCGGCATCTTCAGCCGCAGCACCTTCGCCGACGGCATGCTGGTCGAGGGCACGCTGATGACGACGCGCTCGATCATCGTGACGTCCTTGTCGCCGACCAGCGGATACTTCCAGGTCTGCACTTCCGGGTGCCCGACCGTGGTCGACACCAGGGTCATGGTCCCGGTCTTGCGCTGGTCCTGCTGGAAGGTGGCGATGGCCTTCGAATCCGGCGACCACACCAGGATCGCGCGGTCGCTGTGGGTCCAGCCGGCGTTGTCGGTGGCGTAGCCGTAATCCTCGACGCCGTCGCGGGTGAGCTGCGTTTCCTTGCCGCTGGCGACGTCGCGCAGCCACAGGTTCCAGTCGCGGATGAAGGCCTCGGACTTGCCGTCGGGCGAACGCACGCCGGGTTCCTTGCCGCCCTTGGCCGCGACCTCGGTGCACCCGTCGATCGCGGCGTCGCACAGGAAATGCTTGCCGCGCAGGTCGATGTCGAAGCCGCCATCGGCGCGCACGCTGAAATCGGTGACCGGCAGCTTGTCGGGCTTGACCGGCTTGCCGGTGGCCCGGGACAGGGCGTCGGCGAGGCGCGCCGGGTCGAAGGCGGCGGCCGGCTTCGCGGTTGCGCTGCCGGCATCCATGACCAGGAAGTGGTCGCCGGCGGCATCGTGGTCGCGGTACCAGAACCGGCCGTCGTCCAGCCAGGTGACCTTGGTCACCGCATGATCGAGCAGCGGGTTGGCGTTGTAGCCGACGAAACGCTCGGCCTGCGCATAGTCCCGCGCGGTGAGCGTGCGGCCTTGCGCAGCGGCCACGGATGGCAGTGCGATTGCCGACACCAGTACCAGCGCCATGGCGCCCGGCAGGCGCGACTTCAGCGTCGAAAACATGCGATCTCCCCACGATGCGGACGGTGCACCGCCCGGGCATGCTAGCAGCGGCCGCGGCGACCCCGCCTGTGCAATTGGTCGTGTTCCCGGGCGTGGCTCGGCCGCATGCCTTCACGGCCGCGTCCCCGGGGACGCTGGCTATACTCGCCGCCATCCCCCTGTCCGGAGCCCTGCGTGCCGCCAGCGTCGACACCGCAGCCCTTGCCGCCGCTCGCGATCCGCGCCTGCACCGCCACCACCGCCCTCGGCCATGGCTGCGCGGCGCAGCTGGAAGCGTTGCGCACGCGCCGCGGCGGACTGCGCCGCAACGATTTCACCGCCGGTGCACCGTTGCAGACCTGGATCGGCCGCGTGGACGGCATCGAGAACGCGCCGTTGCCGGCGCAATGGGCGCGCTGGGAATGCCGCAACAACCGCCTGGCCTGGCTGGCGCTGCAGCAGGACAGCGTGCTCGAGGCAGTCGCCAGGCTGCGCCACAGGCTCGGCGCGACGCGGGTCGCGATCGTGCTCGGCACCTCGACCGCGAGCATCGGCGCCACCGAGGAAGGCTATGCGCGCCTCGGCGACGACGGTGCCTTCCCCGTCGACCTGCGCCGCGCCTGCGTGCACACGCCGCATTCGCTCGGCGGCTTCGTGCAGGAGGCGACCGGGCTGCGCGGACCTTGCGTCACGGTGGCGACGGCGTGTTCATCCAGCGCCAAGGTGTTCGCCCAGGCAGCGCGGCTGATCCACGCCGGGATCGTCGATGCGGCCCTGGTGGGTGGCGTCGACACGCTCTGCGGCAGCGTGCTGTTCGGCTTCAACTCGCTGGGGCTGGTGTCGGCATCGCCGTGCCGGCCGTTCGACGCCGCGCGCGACGGGCTGTCGCTGGGCGAAGCCGGCGGCTTCGCCGTGCTCGAGCGCGCGAGTGCCGGCGACGAGGCCCCGCAACTGCGCGGCTACGGCGAATCCAGCGACGCCCATCACATGTCAGCGCCGCATCCCGAGGGGCTCGGCGCGCAGCTGGCGATGCGCCAGGCGCTCGCCTCGGCCGGCATCGATGCCTCCGAAGTCGACTACCTCAACCTGCACGGCACCGCGACCCCGGCCAACGACGCGGTCGAAGCGTGCGCGGTGGCCGCGATATTCCCCGCCGGCCTGCACGCCGGTTCGACCAAGGGCTGGACCGGACACACGCTCGGCGCTTCCGGCATCGTCGAGTCGGTGTTCGCGCTGCTGGCACTGCGCCACGGCCTGCTGCCGGGCACGCTCAACAGCACGCAGCCCGACCCGGCCTGCGGACCGCAGCTGCGCTTCGCGAATGCCGAACGGCCGCTGCGGCTGGCGATGAACAATGCCTTCGGCTTCGGCGGCAACAACTGCTCGCTGCTGTTCGGGAGCGCGGCATGAACCGGGTGGGCGGATCGCGCCGGATCAGCGACCTGGTCGCCGGCGTCGAGGGCATCGGCTTCTGGGCCGACGGCCTGCCGTCCTGGGAGGCGGCGCGTGCCTTCGCCGCCACCGGCGCGCTGCCCGGGTCGGCGCCCGCCCGGCCTTCGCCGCAGCTGCTGCCGGCCAACGAGCGGCGGCGCGCGCCGGAGAGCGTGGCGATCGCGCTCGAAGTCGCGCTCGCGGCCTGCGCCGATGCCGGCGCCGACCTGGCGACGCTGCCCTCGGTATTCGCCTCCACCCACGGCGACCTCGACATCACCGACTACATCTGCAGCACCCTGGCCAGCGACCCGCAGTCGCTGTCGCCGACGCGTTTCCACAATTCGGTGCACAACGCCGCCGCCGGCTACTGGACCATCGGTGCCGGCTGCCGCGCGCCGGCCACCGCGATCAGCAGCCATGACGCCAGCTTCGCGCAAGGCCTGCTGGAGGCGATGGCGCAACTGGCCGCCGGCGCCGGGCAGGTGCTGCTGGTCGCCTATGACAGCGCTGCCACCGGACCGGTGGGGCAGGTATCGCGCAGCGAAGGCCTGCTCGGGGCCGCTCTGGTGCTGGCGCGCGAGCCGCGCCATGGCACGCCGCGGCTGCGCGCGACCCTGGTCGACGCGATCGCGCCGCCGCCGGCGGGCGCGCTGGCACGACGACTCGGCGCTAACGCGATGGCCCCCATGCTGCCATTGTTCCAGGCCCTGGCGGCCGGCGGCGACCTCGTTTCGCTGCACGCCGGGCCCTCCCAGGCATTGCGCGTGGAGATTGCCCATGGTTGAAACCCTGCCCGTCGACCGCATGCCATTGGACGGCAGCGACATCGCCGTGGTGATCCCGGCGCTGAACGAGGCGCTGCGCATCCGCGGCGTGGTCGAGGACGCGCTGGCGCACTGCCCGCACGTGATCGTGGTCGACGATGGCTCCGACGACGACACCGTCGAGCAGGTCGCCGACCTGCCGGTGACCTTGCTGCGGCATCCACGACGGATGGGCAAGGGCGCTTCGCTGCGCGACGGCTTCCGCGAAGCCCTGCGCCAGGGCGCACGTGCGGTGCTGACGATGGACGGCGACGGCCAGCATGCCGCGGCGGACATCCCGCGCCTGCTCGCGGCCGCCAACCGCCATCCCGGTTGCGTGGTGATCGGCGCCCGCTTGCGCCGGCGCTCGCAGCAGCCGCTGTACCGGCGCCTGGCCAACGAATTCGGCGACTGGGGCCTGGCCTGGGGCACCGGCTACCAGATCGCCGACAGCCAGAGCGGCCAGCGCCTGTATCCGGCCGCGGTGGCCGCGCTCGACGGCGTCCCCGGCGAGGATTTCGTGTTCGAATCGCAGATCGTGATCTCGGCCGCGCGCAGGCTGGGCACGCGCTGCGTGTCGGTGCCGATCGAGTCGCGCTACAAGTGCGTGCACTCGCAGGAGCAGTTCCGCGCCAGCCATTTCCGGCCGCTGCGCGACCTGTGGCGGATTACCAGCCACATCGTGCGCCAGGCGCTGGCTTACGGCGACATGGCCGCGGTCCACCGCAGCATCCGCGCCAACCCGCCGGTGATCGATGATCCGGACGGCGAGTTCGCGGCTTCGCTGCAGGTGCAGCGCACGTAGCAGTCGCCGAGCTACTCGACGAAGATCGCGGTCGCCTGCGCGTGCTTCCGGGTCGGGCTGATGTCGACGCCGACACCGCCACCGATGCGGGTACGGCCGCCGAAACTGCCGCCGCCCACGCCGACGTTGACACCACCACCGCGATAGCCGCTGGCCATGCCCTGTACCAGCACGCCGTTGGCGCCGAGGCTGGCCGCTTCCGCGCGCAGCCTGGCCATCACCGCGTCCATCTTGTTCTGCTCGCCGTAGGTGAACGGGCCGCTGGCGGTTTCCAGCAGCGCGATTTCCACGTAGCGACCGGGTGGCGGCGTGAAGTAGACGCGCACCTGCGCCGGCGCGATCGCCGGGCGTGGCGGCGCCAGCATCACGTGCGACGTGGTGGCGCAGCCGGCGAGCAGCACCGAGGCGAGAACGAGGCTGGCGATGGCAGGCTTGCGCATGCGCGGATGATCTCCCTTTGGCCCTGAATGCCTGCTATCCCATGCCGCCGTTGACCCCGATGACCTGGCCACTGACATAACCGGCGGCATCGGAGCACAGGAACCCCGCCAGCGCGGCGACCTCGTCCGGGGTGCCGGCGCGGCCGGCCGGGACCAGTTGCTTCACCGCCTCCGGCGCGAACGCGGCATCGGCCATGCGGCCGGCGATCAGGCCAGGGGCGATGACGTTCACGGTGATGCCGCGGCTGGCCATCTCGCGCGCCAGCGAGCGGCTGGCGCCGTGCAGCGCGGCCTTGGCCGCCGCGTAGTTGGCCTGGCCGCGGTTGCCCAGCACCGCGGCGACGCTGGAGATGCTGACGATGCGGCCCCAGCGGGTACGCGCCATCGGCAACAGCAGCGGCTGGGTGACGTGGAAGAACCCGTGCAGCGACACGTCGATGACGCGCTTCCACTGCGCCTCCGACATCCCGGCCATGGGGGCGTCGTCGTGGATGCCGGCGTTGTTGACCACGACCTGGATCGGGCCGTCCCCGAGCAGTGCTGCGATCCTGGCGCCGGCGGCCACGCCGTCGGCGACGTCGAAGGCGATCGCTTCGGCGCTGCCGCCGTCGCCGCGGATCGTCGCCGCCACCGCCTCGGCGCGCTCGCGATTGCCGTTGCCGTGCACGATCACGTGCAGGCCGTCGGCCGCGAGCCGGCGGCAGATCGCGCCACCGATGTCGCCGCTGCCGCCGGTGACCAGCGCACGCCGTTGCGTTCCGGTTCTGTCCCCGCTTCCCTGATGCATGCTCAGTCCTTCCCCTGCGGCATCACCGCGGCACGTCCGGCGGCCAGCAGGTTTCCGTCGTGCAGGATGCGGAACCCATATTGCCAGCCCGCGTCGCCGTCGATCAGCAGCTCGGCCTCGCACTCCAGCGGTCCGGGCAGGTCGTCGATGCGGTCGCAGTGCAGTTCCACTCCGCGCAACGCCACCAGCATCCCGGGCCTGGCGACGCTGCCGGCGGACCGTGCGCGCAGCCCGCCGTGCACCGCCATCGCCTGCGCGCCGTACTCGCACAGGTGCAGCGCGCGCAGGCGGCCGCCGCCACTGCGCAGCGGGTGCGCCGGATCGCGGTGGTTGCGCGCGCGCAGGCGGATCGTGGTGGCGTCCCATGCCAGCACTTCGTCCCACAGGCACATCGCGCCCTGGTGCGGCACCAGCGCGAGGATCCCCGCGCGATCGAGGACGTCGCCGCTCATGCGCGATGCCCCGCGGGGGCCCGCGCGACCAGCAGCGCCAGCACGAAGTTGGCGACGACCGCCAGCGCGACCGTGCTGCCGATCGCGCGCAGCACCGGGATCGAGGACAGCGCCAGAAGCGCGAACACCAGCAGCGTGGTCAGGCTGCACACGATCACCGCGTGCAGGGTGCGCAGCTGTTCGGCGCGGTCGTCGCCGGCGTGCTCGAAGAACAGTGCGTAATCGAGTCCCAGGCCCGCGCCCAGGATCAGCGCCACCAGGTGGAACAGGTTGAGCTCGACGCCACAGCCGCGCAGCACCGCCAGCACCAGCAGCGTGGCCAGCGCCATCGGCACCAGCACCCGCAGGACCCGGCGGTGGTCGCGCAACGCGATCCAGACCGTCGCCGCCAGCAGCAGCGCGGCGACCGCCAATGCCAGCAGCACGCGGCCGCGGTAATCGGCCACCAGCGATTCCGATGCCTGCTTCAGGTCCAGAAGCCGGGCGCCGTTGGCGCGCACGGTGCGCGCGACTTCGGCCGGGTCGTCGAGACCGCGCAGCGACACCAGTGCGGTCGCATGGCCGTCGCGCTGCAACAGCAGGCCCGCCACGCCGACCGCCAGCGGCGTGCCGGCGAGATCGCCCGCGCGCAGTGGCGGCGCCTGTTTCGCCACGGCCACGTCGGCGACGAAATCGGCGAAGGCATCGGCGCGGAACGGACTGTCGGCGAGCGCTGCGTCGAGCGCCGCCTGCAGTGTCGGCGTATCGGGCAATCGTGCCTGTCGTGCACGCTGGGTCGCGGCACTGGGCAGGTAACGCACTGCGCTGTCGTAACCGGCGATCGCTCCGCGCTGCGCCAGCGCATCCAGCACCGGGCGCAGGCGCTCTACCCCCTGCAGCGCGTGTTCGGCGTCCGCGGCCTGCAGCGCGACCAGGTAGCGCACGTCGGGCGCGCCGAGTTCGTCGCGCAGCTGCGCATCGCGCAACAGGGCGCCGGCCGGTACCGGGGTCAGCTTCGACAGGTCGTTCTGCCAGAACGGGCCCGGCGCGAACGCGACCACCGCGAAGGCGATCGCCGCCAGCCACGCGAGCGCGATACGCGGCCGCGGCAAGCGCTCGATCCGGGTCCACAACCGGGCCAGCCGCGGCGAGGCGGCGGCATCGCGCGGTGCCGGGTCCATCAGCGACGGCAGCAGGAAACGCGTGGTCAGCGCCGCCGTCGCCAGGCCGCAGATGGTGAATACCGCCAGCTGGCGCAGGCCATCGACACCGGAGGCGAGGAAGGTGACATAGGCGATGCAGGTCGAGACCAGGCCGGTCGCCAGGGTCGGCCACAGCCTGCGTGCGCTGTCGCGCGGCGCCAGTCCGGCGCGCTGGTGGCTGAAGAGATGGATCGGATAGTCCTGGGCGACACCGATCAGGGTGAACCCGAACGCCACGGTGATGCCGTGCACGCCGCCGGGAAACGCCAGCGCCACCGCGCCCAGCCCGGCAAGACCCGCACTGGCCAGCGGCAGCACCCCGAGCAGCGGCGCCTTCCAGCTGCGGTACGCAATCCACAACAACAGGATCAGCCCGAGCGTATCGATGCTGCCGATCCAGCCCGCCTCGCGCTGGGTGCGCCCGCCGATCTCGACCGAGAACGCTCCGGGCCCGGTAATGTCGAGCTTCGACGTGGTGTCGCCGCGCGCCTGTGCGAAGGCGGCGCGGATCGCGTCCACCGCCGCCTGCTGGCCACCGGGATCGAAACCGGCAGCCGCGGTCTGCGCCAGCAGCAATGCCTGGCGCCCGGCGCGGTCGAACCACACGCCATACATCTGCTGCGGCGCCGTCGCCGGTTGCCAGGCTTGCACGAGCTCCAGTGTCTCCAGGGTCGGATCCGCAGCCAGCAGCGGTTCGACCAGGCCGGCCGCCGGTGAGCCCAGGTCCTGCACCCGCGCATCGAGCTGTTCGCGCAGGTAGTCGGCGTCCAGCGTCGCGTGGTCGAAGCTGTCGGTCAGCAGGTAGCGATAGGGCCGCATCCGCGCCGGAATCGATTCCAAGCCGGCATCGCCGCCGTTGGCGAACAGCTCGAACTGAGGCGCCTGCGCCAGGCGCTCGTGCAGCGCCTGCGATTGCCGCGCCAGCGTCGCCGGATCGGCGCCGGAGATCGCGAGCAGCAACAGGCGCGAGCCCGGGCCTTCGCCGAGCTCCTCGATCAGCAGTGTCTGCGCCGGTGTGCGCGGCTCGGGCATGAACTTGCGCAGGTCGCCGGTGAGCTGCAGGCGGCCGCCGAGCGCCCAGCCGGCGAGCAGCAGCAGGCCCAGCCACAACAGCGCCAGCAGCAGCCGCGTGCGTGCGCTCATCCGGCCGGCACGCCGCTGCACAGCGCGGCCAACGCGGCCGGATCAGCGACCTGCGCGGCATCGCGCGCGGCGCCGGCCAGCAACGTGCGTTGCACGTCGCTGCCCTGCACCGGCCTGGTTTCGATGCAGCGCAACTCCGCGCCGCGCCCGTGCAGGACGATTCCCCGCACTCGACGTGCGAGCGCCGCGTCCTTCGGCGCCAGCCACAACCGCCAGTGCTGGCGGGTGCCTTCGCTGCGCACCGTGTAATGCCGTTGCAGCCGTTCGCGGTCGCCATCCAGCAGCGCGCCGAAGCTCGCCTGCAGCGCAGCCAGTTCCGGTACCCGCGCAAGCTGCACCCGGCGCGGCGTCTTGCCGGTGCGCGCGATCACTGCTTCGCCGGCACGGATGGTGGTGGTTTCCGCATACGGCGTGCGCACCTCGCGCACCAGCGTCGCCGCGTCCGGATGGCGGTATTCGCCGGCAATCCGCAGCGGCGCCTTCAGCAGCTTCGAATCGCGCAGCTCGACGAAGCCGGTGCGGCTGGGCGCCGGGCGCGCGATCCGCGCCAGGATCCAGGCCGGCTCGACCTGCGAAGCCGCCACCGCCTGCGGCGACTCAGCCGCGGCCGGCAGCATCGCCAGCAGCAGCGCTGTCGCCAGCGTCGTTGCCTTGCCGGCTTTCGTGGGACCAGTAGTCATAGAAATTGAACCAGTTGTAGGGGGCTTGCCGCGCGCGATGTTCCAGCCGCGCGGCGTAACGGCGGATGAGCGCGGCTACATGCTGCGCCCGCCGCGGCCGCGGCACCGCCTCACCCTCGCTGAAGGCCTCGAAGTGGAGATCGTAGCGGTTGCCGCCGCGATACAGGCCGAACACGAGCAGCACCGGCGCGCCCAGCACCGCGGCCAGCTGCCACGGCGCCAGCGGGAACGGCGCATCGGCGCCGAGGAAGGGCGCGTCCAGCGCCGGCTCGCCGGGCTGCGGGCGATCCACCAGCAGGGCCACCATCCGGCCCGCGGCGATCGCCTGCTGGATGTCCAGCATGATCGCGGTGCCGTCCCGGCCCGCATCGATGACGGTCGCGGCGACCTCCGGGTTGAGTGCATCGAGCAGCTGGGTCATCGCCGGGTTGTGGCCCACGTCCAGCACCACCCGCAGGCCGGCGTCCGGCCGGTTGCGCGCCAGTACCCGCAGCGCCTCGAAGCTGCCCAGGTGCGAACCGAACAGCAGCACGCCACGGCCGGCGTCCAGTTGCGCTTCCAGCTGCGGCAGGCCCTCGGTGCGGATGTCGAAGCGGTGCAGCTGCCCGGACAGCAGGAACACGCGATCGAGGATGGTGGCGGCGAAGGTGTGGATGTGGCGGGCGACTTCGAACAGCGACGCCGGCCGCCCGAATGCGCGCGTCAGCCACGCCCGCGAGGCACGCCGTTCCGGGCCGCGGCGCACGAGGAAGTACAGCGTGATCGGATACAGCAGGGCACGCCCGAGCGCACGTCCGCCGCGACGCCCGATCGACCGGATCAGCCAGATCGCGAAGCGGCCGCCGCCTTCCGGACGCTGCTTCCACTGTGCGCTCATGGGGCGGCGACCTCGCCGCTGGCAAGCAGCACGCCGTCCCCGCGCAGCACCCGGAAACGCCAGCGCCGCGCACCGTTCGCTGCGGGATCCACCCCTTCGAATTCGACCTGCGCCGGTTCGCCGGGCAGCAGCGGTCGCACGAACTTCACCTGCGGCAGGTACAACGCGTGCAACGGACCGTGCGCCGCCTCGATCGCTGCAAGCGCATGCTCGAGCAGCAGCACGCCGGGCACGAGCGGCCGGCCGGGGAAGTGTCCCGCCAGGCAGGGATGATCGCCCGGGATCGAAAACCGCAGGTCGTCGCTCACCGCAACGCCTCGCGCCAGAACGCGGGACCCAGCGTCGCCATCCGCCGCAGGAATCCGCCCAGGCCCGGGCCCCGCCGCGGGAAACGCAGGCGCCGGTAGCCGAATTCGCACAGCATGAAACCGCCGATCACCAGGTAGTCGCCGATGTTCGCGAACCATGACCATTGCAGCGGCGGCGCCAGCACCGCGAACGCCAGGTCGGCGCAGGCGAGCACGCCCAGCAGCACCGCCCAGGCCCAGGTCACCTGACGGGTATAGCGACGCACTTCGGGTTCCATGCGCTGCCATGGGATGCCGTCGATCGCGCCCGCGATCCTTCCCACCAGCGGGATCCGCCCGGCGCGCAAGGTGCGCGCGAACGCCCACGCCACCATGCCCACGAACACCGGCGGCGCCAGCAGCAACGGCAGCAGCGCGTGCGGCGTTTGCGCGAGCCATACCAGCGCCGACGCGAGCCCGGCGAGCAGAAGCCAAGCCCCCGCCCTTGGTTGCACCAGTGCCTCCAGCAATACCACCAGGGCGATGTCGAACGCCGCCAGCGCGGCCAGCCAGCCATTACCGGTGGCGGCCGCGGCATGCGCGATCAACGGATACGCGACCATCAGCACGATGCGCAGCCATGCCGCGGCCATGCCGCGCGCCATCCCGGCCTCAGGCGGACTTGTGTTGCTGGACATGCGCGGCCAGCGCGCGCAGCGAGGCGAAGATCCGGCGGTTGCCGTCGTTGTCGGAACGCAGCTGGAAGCCGTAGCGCTTGCTGATCGCCAACGACAGTTCCAGCGCGTCGATCGAGTCCAGTCCCAGCCCGGCGTTGAACAGCGGCGCTTCCGGATCGATGCCCGCGGCGTCGACGCCCTCGAGGTTCAGGCTTTCGACCAGCAGCTGCGCCAGTTCGTGCTCGGCGGCGGATTGCGGGGACATCGGCGGTTCCAGCGGAAAGGAGACGACAGGTTAAACCAGTGCGGGGCACCGGATCGCACGCCGGATGCAGCCCCGCCGGTATCATGGCGCATCCGTCCCCGATCGAGCCCCATGTCCGCCGCCGTTCCTGTCGCCCCAGCTGCAGCCTTCGATCCCCGGGTGGGCACGGCCATGCTGGCGGTCGATTACGTTGCGGCCGACGCCGGCGGGCCCCAGGCACTGCTCGCCGACACCAGCGTGCTGGCGGTGTTCGGCTTCGGCGACACCGCGCCGCGGCGCCTGGACGATCCGCGCTACCTGCACATCGGCCTGCAGCCTCACGCCAGTGCCGCGCCGTGCGAGGTATGGCGCAGCGCCGGCCCGGTGCGCAGCGGCCGCGACGGCGACATCGCCTGGTCCAGCGACGGCGCGCTCGCCTTCGGCGTGATCGAAGTCGACGAGCGCGCGCATGCCTGCGATGCCGATCCGACCGGGATCGTGGGCGCCGCCGCCCATGCCTATGCGCGCCTGGTCGATTTCGTCGGCAGCAGCAGCACGCCGCACCTGCTGCGGATCTGGAATTACCTGGACGCCATCACCCGCGGCGATGGCGACAACGAGCGCTACCGCCAGTTCTGCATCGGCCGCGCGCGCGGGCTCGGCAGCGTCGATGCCGGGCGCCTGCCTGCGGCCACCGCGATCGGGCGCTGCGACGAGGCACGGATGCTGCAGGTCTACTGGCTGTCGGCCGCCGCGCCCGGCACGCCGGTGGAGAACCCGCGCCAGGTCAGCGCCTGGCGCTACCCACGCGCGTACGGCCCGCAACCACCGAGCTTTGCCCGCGCCATGCTGCCGCCGACCGACTCGCGGATGCCGTTGCTGCTGTCGGGCACCGCCAGCGTGGTCGGCCACGCGACCCTGCATGCCGGCGCGCTGCTGGCCCAGCTGCAGGAAACCCTCGCCAACTTCGATGCCCTGCTCGGCGCGGCGCGCGAAAGCCAGCCGGCGCTGCCGCCCGCGTTCGGCCCCGGCACCCGGCTCAAGGTCTACGTGCGCGAACGCGACGACATGGATGCGGTCGCCGCGGCCCTGCGCGCCCGCTTCGGCGACCGCGTCCCGCACTTCCTGCTGCACGCGGCCATCTGCCGGCGCGACCTCGCGGTCGAGATCGACGGCGTCCACGGCAGCGTAGAATGACCGCCATGAGCCATCCCTTCATCCGACCGCGGCGGATGCGCCGCGACGAGTTCTCGCGCCGGTTGATGCGCGAGACGATGCTGTCCACGAACGACCTCATCTACCCGGTGTTCGTGCACGAGTTGCAAGGCCGCGCCGCGATACCGTCGATGCCCGGGATCGAGCGGCTGTCGATCGACGAGCTGCTGAAGGTTGCCGAGCAGGCCAGCGAGCTGCGGGTGCCGGCGCTCGCGCTGTTTCCGGTGACCGCGCCGGAAGCGAAGTCGCTGGACGCCGCCGCCGCATACGACGACGACGGCCTGTGCCAGCGCGCAGTGCGCGCGCTCAAGCAGCGCTTCCCGGAACTGGGCGTGATCACCGACGTCGCCCTGGATCCGTACACCGTGCATGGCCAGGACGGGCTGATCGACGACAGCGGCTACGTCGTGAACGACGAGACCGTCGAAGTGCTGGTGAAACAGGCCCTGTCGCATGCGCGCGCCGGCGCCGACGTGGTCGCCCCCAGCGACATGATGGACGGGCGCATCGGCGCGATACGCGCGGCGCTCGAGCTCGACGGCCACGTCCATACCCGCATCCTCGCCTACAGCGCCAAGTACGCCTCCAGCTTCTACGGCCCGTTCCGCGACGCCGTCGGCTCCTCCGGCGCGCTCGGCAAGGGCAACAAGTACACCTACCAGATGGACCCGGCGAACGCCGACGAGGCGCTGCGCGAGGTCGCGCTCGACCTCGAGGAAGGCGCGGACATGGTGATGGTCAAGCCGGGCATGCCCTACCTCGACATCGTGCGCCGGGTGAAGGACGAGTTCGGCGCGCCGACCTTCGTCTACCAGGTCAGCGGCGAGTACGCGATGCTCAAGGCGGCCTTCGCCAACGGCTGGCTCGACGAGCGCGCCTGCACGCTGGAGGCACTGACCGGCATCAAGCGCGCCGGCGCCGACGGTGTGCTCACCTATTTCGCCCTCGACGCCGCCCGCTGGCTGCGCGAAGCGACGTAGGAGCGCGCCTTGCGCGCGATCCAACCAGGAGATCGGCCATGCGCAAGCACTACGCAGTATTCGGACACCCGGTGGCGCACTCGCTGTCGCCGCGCATCCATGCCGCGTTCGCGCGCCAGGCCGGGATCGACATGGCGTACGCGGCGATCGACGCGCCCGACCTCGACTCCGCACTCGCCGCGTTCGACGGCGACGGCGCCAACATCACCCTGCCGCACAAGCAGCGTGCCGCGGCCGTTTGCGCCACACTCGGCGAGCGCGCGCGCCGCTGCGGCGTGGTCAACACCCTGGTCCGCCGCGACGGCGGCTGGCACGGCGACAACACCGACGGCCTCGGCCTGGTGCGCGACCTCACCGGACGCCAGCGCCTGGACCTGCGCAACCGCCGCACCCTGCTCCTGGGTGCCGGCGGCGGCGCGCGCGGCGTGGCCCCGGCGCTGCTGGACGCCGGCGTCGCCGACCTGTTCATCGTCAACCGCACGCCCGAGCGCAGCGACGCACTGGCCGATGCGCTGGGCGAGCCGAAGCGGGTGCACCCGCGCTATTTCGACGACCTGCGCACGCTGGGCGAGTTCGACCTGGTGGTGAATGCGACCTCGGCCACCCGCGAGGGAACGTTCCCGCAGCTGCCGATGTCGCTGGTCGGCCGTCGCACCGGCGCCGTGGACCTGAGCTACGGCGAGGCCGCGGTGGGCTTCCTCGCCTGGGCGCGCGCGGCCGGCGCCCACGACATCGTCGACGGCCTCGGCATGCTGGTCGAGCAGGCGGCCGAAAGCTTCCTGCTCTGGCACGGCGTGCGTCCGGACCCCGATGCGGTCTATGCGGCCTTGCGCGAGCGTGACGACGCGCTCGTTTCGGCCGACTGAAGCTGAACGCAGCAGGCCTCCACACGGCAGATTGACGGCCGGGCTGGCATGATGCCGGTTGCGGCGGGCGCGATCGTCCGGCGTTTTTTCCACTGGAGTCCCGATGTCCTTTTTTGAATTCCTCGCAGGCGGCCTGCTGCAGCCGGGTTGGGGCGAGCTTGCGCTGTACCTGCTGGCCGCCACCCAGCTCACCATCCTCGCCGTCACCCTGTACCTGCATCGCAGCCAGGCGCACCGTGGCGTGGATTTCCATCCGCTGGTCTCGCACGTGTTCCGCTTCTGGTCGTGGCTGACCACGTCGATGATCACGCGCGAGTGGGTCGCGATCCATCGCAAGCACCACGCCAAGTGCGAGACCGAGGAAGATCCGCACAGCCCGGTGGTCAAGGGCATCGGCAACGTGTTCTGGCGCGGCGTCGAGTTGTACCGCGACGCGCGCGCCGACCGCGAGTCGATCGAGAAGTACGGCAAGGGCTGCCCGGACGACTGGATCGAGCGCCACCTCTATACGCCGCACGCCACCATGGGTCCGACCCTGCTGCTGTTCCTGAGCTTCGCGCTGGGCGGCTTCGCCGGCGTCGCGATCTGGGCGATCCAGATGCTGTGGATCCCGTTCTGGGCGGCCGGCGTGGTCAACGGCCTCGGCCACTGGTGGGGCTACCGCAACTTCGAGACCGACGACACCGCCACCAACCTCACGCCCTGGGGACTGTGGATCGGCGGCGAAGAGCTGCACAACAACCACCATGCGTTCCCCTCATCGGCCAAGTTCGCCCTGCGCAAGTGGGAAGTGGACATCGGCTGGGGCGTGATCCGCGGGCTGGAGCGTGTCGGCCTGGCGAAGGTGCTGCGCACCGCGCCGCGGCTCAACGTGCGCCCGAACATCAAGGTGCCGGACAGCGACACCCTGAAGGCGCTGCTCGCGGTGCGCTTCCAGGCGATGACCGACTACCAGCGCAACGTGCTGAAGCCGGCGCTGCGCGAGGAAGCCAGCGCCGCCGGTGCGAAGCTGCGCGCGCTGCTGCCGCGCAAGCTGCGCCGCGGCCTCGCCGACGACGGCCGCTGGCTGAAGCCGGACGCGCGCCAGCAGCTGCAGGCCTTCGTCGCGCAGCGGCCGCGGATCGGAACGCTGGTCGAGCATCGCCGCCGCCTGGCCGCGGTGCTGGAATCCCGCAGCCAGGACGCCGCCGATCGCCTGCATGCGCTGCAGGCCTGGTGCCACGAGGCCGAGGCCAGCGGCATCCGCGCGCTGCAGGACTTCTCGGCGCGGTTGAAGGGCTACTCGTTGCAGGGCGCGACCGCCTGACACGCCGATGCGCGTCGCGATCGCACAACAAAAGCCCGGCCTGCGATGGCCGGGCTTTTGCTTGCTGCTGGCCTGCCTGTCGTGTGGCGCGCAGGCGCAGGTGCAGCACAGCAGAGACTACCTGGCACGGATGGACACTGACGGCGACGGCCGGGTGTCGCTGACCGAATACCAGGCCTGGATGGCCTACGCCTTCGACGCCATGGACCGCGACCACGACGGCGTGCTGACGGCCGCGGAATTGCCCGGCGGCCACGGCCTCGCGATCACTCGCAGCGCGCATCGCGAACGCCTCGCCACCGGCTTCCGCCGCCAGGATCGCAACGGCGACGGGGTCCTCGACGCTCGTGAATTGGCCGCGCCACCGCGGTAGGAGCGCACCCCGGTTACCAGATGCGCACGCGATCGTCCGGCGCGAGGTACAGCTTCTGCCCTTCCCTGGCGCCGAAGGCGTCGTACCAGGCGTCGATGTTGCGCACGGTCCGGGCGCGGAAGCCACCGGGTGCGTGGCCGTCGCCGATCACCTGCGCGCGCAGCGCGGCATCGCGGGTCTTGCTGCGCCAGCTCTGGGCAAAGGCGAGGAAGAAGCGCTGGTCGCCGCTGAGACCGTCGATCACCGGCGCTTCCTTGCCGCCCAGCGACTTGCGATAAGCCTGGTAGGCGACCTCCAGCCCGGCGAGGTCGGCGATGTTCTCGCCCAGCGTCTGCTCGCCGTTGATGTGCAGGCCCGGCAGCGGCTCGTAGGCGTCGTACTGGTCGATCAGCTCCTGGCTCGCGGCCTTGAAGTGCGCGGAATCCTCCGGCGTCCACCAGTTGGCGAGGCGGCCTTCGGCGTCGAACTCGGAACCCAGGTTGTCGAAGCTGTGGCTGATCTCGTGGCCGATCACCGCGCCGATCGAACCGTAGTTCGCGGCGGCATCCGCCTTCGGATCGAAGAACGGCGGCTCCAGGATCGCGGCCGGGAAGTTGAGCGCGTTCTGCAGCGGCAGGTTGACCGCGTTCACCGTCTGCGGCGTCATCCACCACTCGCCGTGGTCGGGCTTCTGGCCGAGCTTGGCGAGCTGGTGGCGGTATTCGGCCAGTTCGGCGCGCTCTGCATTGCCCAACGCATCGCCGGGCTTGATCTCCAGCGACGAGTAATCGCGCCAAGTGTCCGGATAGCCGACGCCGACCTTCATCGAGGCGACCTTGGCCTTCGCCTTGGCCTTGGTGGCGTCGTCCATCCAGTCGAGCCTGTCGATGCGCTCCGGGAACACCGCCAGCAGGTTGGACACCAGCTGCTGCACCTGCTCGCGCGAGGACGCCGGGAAGTACTTCCGCACGTAGATCTTGCCGACCGCGTCGCCGAGCGCGTTGTTGACCGCGCCGAGCGCGCGCTTGCTGCGCTCGCGCTGCTGCGGAATGCCGTTGAGGGTGGTGCCGTAGAAACCGAACGACAGGTCTGCATAGGCCTTCGGCAGCAGGCTCGCACTGCGATTGACGGCGTGGAACACCATCCAGTCCTTCCACGCCTGCAGCGGCTGGCTGGCGGTGAGCGCCGACAGCTTGGCGATGGCGTCGGGCTGCCAGGCGGTGATCGACTGCTGCCGGTCGAGGCCGGCGGCCTTGAAGTACGCCGCCCAGTCGAGGCCCGGCGCCTTCTTCGCGAAGTCGTCCATGCTCCAGGCGCGCGCGTTGTGCACGTTCTCGGTGTCGACGATCGAGGCCTGCGCCTTCGCGATCTTTTCCTCCAGCGCGTAGATCGACTTCGCCTTGGCGTCGGCATCGGCGACGCCCGCCTGCTTCAGCAGCGCCGCGACGTAGGCCTTGTACTTGTCGCGGATCGCGACCATTTCCTTGTCGCCGGACAGGTAGTAGTCGCGGTTGGGCATGCCCAGTCCGCCCTGCAGCAGGTAGGCGGTGTTGTGCGCCGGATCCTCCAGGCCCTGGGTCACGAACAGGCCGAACAGGCGGTCGGTGTAGTAATTGGTGGCGTTGAGCGGGTCGACGTCGGCGCGCAGCCCGGCGCCGAGCGCCTGCGCCAGCGCGATCCTGTCGGCGACGGCGTTGGCCTGGTCGATCTCGGCCTGCACCGGCTCGAGGCCGGCCTGCTCGATCGCGGCCTCGTCCATGAACGCGGCGTAGTAGTCGGCGATGCGGCGCTCGTCGGTGCCGGCAGCCGGATTGGACGCGGCGACTTCCTTCACCAGGTCGGCGTTGCGCTGTTCGGCCTTCTGGAACACCTGCAGGAAGATGCCGGTACTGGAACGGTCGGCCGGGATCTCGGCGGTCTTGCGCCAGTTGCCGTTCGCGTACGCGTCGAAGTCGTCGCCCGGCTGCACCGACTTGTCGATGCCGGCGAGGTCGATTCCGATGACCGGCGCCGCGGGCGCGGTGGCGGCAGGCGGCGTGGCGGCGTCGTTGGCCGAAGGCGTGGGCGTGCGGCTGCACGCGACGCAGGCGCAGATCGCCATCGCCAGCAGGGTCGGACGCGAAACACGTATGGCAATGCCGCGCATGGCAGTCACCGGGTTCGGAAGGGATCGCCACGATAGACCCGCCGGCGTGAGCGCGGCATAGGCAGGAAGTCACCGTTCTGCCCGACGCAGGCCGGCCCGGCTTACGGCAAACTGTGGCGATTGGCCGCAACTGGAGTCACCCATGGGCATCGACGTCGCCGAATATGAACGTCTCTACGCCGAGTCTGTGAGCGACCCGGATGCCTTCTGGGGCCGGGCCGCCCGGCGCCTGGACTGGATGCGCGCGCCGACCCGGGTGAAGGACACCAGCTTCGATGCCGACGATTTCCACATCCGCTGGTACGCCGACGGCGAGCTCAACGCCAGCGTCGAGTGCCTGGACCGGCACCTGGCGACGCGCGGCGACAAGACCGCGATCGTGTTCGAGCCCGACGATCCCGCGCAGCCTTCGCAACGCATCAGCTATCGCGAGTTGCACGCGCGCACCTGCCGGCTGGCGAACGCCTTGCGCAACCTCGGCATCGGCAAGGGCGACCGGGTCACCATCTACCTGCCGATGATTCCCGAGGCGGTGGTGGCGATGCTGGCCTGCGCGCGGATCGGCGCGGTGCACATGGTGGTGTTCGGCGGCTTCGCGCCGCATTCGATCGCCGACCGCATCGCCGACTGCGGCAGCAAGCTGGTGATCACCGCCGACGAAGGCCTCCGCGCCGGCAAGCGCATCCCGCTCAAGGCCAACGTCGACGCGGCGCTGAAGCTGCCGGGCACCAACCCGGTGGAAACGGTGCTGGTGGTGCGCCACACCCGCGGCGCGGTCGACATGCAGATGCCGCGCGACCGCTGGTACGACGCGGTGATGGAGGGCCAGCCGGACAGCTGCGAGCCCGAACGCATGAACGCAGAGGATCCGCTGTTCATCCTCTACACCTCCGGCAGCACCGGCAAGCCCAAGGGCGTGCTGCACACCACCGGCGGCTACCTGGTGTTCTGCGCCTGCACCCACGAGGCCGCGTTCGATCTCCGCGAAGACGACGTGTACTGGTGCACCGCCGACATCGGCTGGGTCACCGGGCACAGCTACATCGTCTACGGGCCGCTGGCCAACGGCGCCACCGCGCTGGTGTTCGAGGGCGTGCCCACGCATCCGGACTTCTCGCGCTTCTGGCAGGTGATCGACAAGCACCGGGTGACGATCTTCTACACCGCGCCGACCGCGATCCGCGCGCTGATGCGCGAGGGCGACGACTGGGTCGCGAAGACCTCGCGCAAATCGCTGCGGGTGCTGGGCAGCGTCGGCGAGCCGATCAATCCCGAGGCCTGGCGCTGGTACCACGAGGTGGTCGGCGAATCGCGCTGCCCGGTGGTGGACACCTGGTGGCAGACCGAAACCGGCGGGATCCTGATCGCGCCGCTGCCTGGTGCAGTGGCTGACGCCAAGCCGGGCGCGGCGATGAAACCCTTCTTCGGCGTGCGCCCCGCGCTGGTCGATGCCGACGGCGCGGTGCTGGAGGGCGAGGCCGAGGGCAACCTGGTGCTGCTGGATTCGTGGCCGGGGCAGATGCGCAGCGTGTACGGCGATCCGCAGCGCCTCATCGACACCTATTTCAAGGCCTATCCGGGCATGTACTTCAGCGGCGACGGCGCGCGCCGCGATGCCGACGGAGACTGGTGGATCACCGGGCGGGTCGACGACGTGATCAACGTCAGCGGCCACCGCATCGGCACCGCCGAGATCGAGAGCGCGCTGGTCGGCCACCACGGCGTCACCGAAGCGGCGGTGGTCGGCTTCCCGCACGACATCAAGGGCCAGGGCATCTACGCCTACGTGACCCTGCAGGAAGGCGTCGAGCCATCGGAGGCATTGCGCAAGGAGCTGGTGGCGCAGGTGCGCAGCGAGATCGGCCCGACCGCCACGCCCGACCACATCCAGTGGGCGCCGGCGCTGCCGAAGACGCGCTCGGGCAAGATCATGCGGCGGATCCTGCGCAAGATCGCCGAGAACGCGCCCGACCAGCTCGGCGACACGTCGACCCTGGCCGATCCGTCGGTCGTCGACGCCCTGGTGAAAAACCGCAGGGGCGCGTAGCCGCTCCTACAAGAAGAAAGGCCCGCTTGCGCGGGCCCTTGCTCACTTGATCTTGCCTTCCTTGTAGATCACGTGCTTCCGGACGACGGGGTCGTACTTCTTGACCTCCATCTTGTTCGGCGTGTTCTTCTTGTTCTTGTCGGTGGTGTAGAAGTGGCCGGTGTTGGCCGAGGAGATCAGACGGATCTTGTCGCGCTTGGTTGCCATGTCGTCCTCCTCAGACCTTTTCGCCGCGGGCGCGGAGATCGGCCAGAACGCCGTCGATGCCGTTCTTGTCGATGGTGCGCAGTGCCTGCGCGGAAACCTTCAGCTTGACCCAGCGGTTCTCGCTGGCGACCCAGAAGCGGCGCTCGTGCAGGTTGGGCAGGAAGCGGCGGCGGGTCTTGTTGTTGGCATGCGAGACGTTGTTGCCGGTCTGCACGCCCTTGCCGGTGACTTGGCATACACGGGACATGATCAACTCCTGGGAGCGCACCATCGAAGGTGTCTGTGGTCGGCCCCCGTAGCCCGGGAACCCTCGGCCCCGCTGGACAGGTCAAGGCCGGAGCCCAGGCGCAGCGAGCCGGCAATTGTGCCCTAAAACAGGGGCTTGGGGCTAGTGGCCGGCCTTTTCCCGGCGCCAGCCGCGGTGGCGGATGTCCAGGTACAGGCTGTAGGCGGCGGTGAAGGCCGGGAACAGGTTCTGGACCACGCCCACCGAGTCCTGCTTCTGCGAAAACACGAAGTAGCTCAGGGTCATGACGCTGCCGACCAGGCTCATGTACCAGAACAGCCGCGGGATCACCGGCTTGCCCTGCTTGCGGGAGGCCAGGAACTGGATCAGCCAGCGGCCGCCGAACATCAGCGCCCCGGTGAGGCCGATCAGCTTCCACGGCGACAGGTACAGCCCGGTCCACTCCAGCCAGAGGATCGGGCTGTTCATGAAGTCCGGGCTCATGGCAGCTCCTCCACCGCCGTGACCTTGCCGCGCTTGATCAGCCAGGCCACCCCGCGCAGGTCGGCGATCCCGGCCAGGGCGCGGTTGAGGTTGTTGTACTTGGACACGCCGGTGCCGCGGTGGCGGTGGTTGACCGGCACGCTCACCGTTTTCCAGCCCGCGCGCTGCATCAGCGCCGGCAGGTAGCGGTGCATGTGGTTGAAGTGCGGCAGGTCGAGGAAGGCTTCGCGCTCGAACAGCTTGATGCCGCAGCCGGTGTCCGGGGTGGCGTCGCGCAGCATCCGCGAGCGGATCGTGTTGGCCCATTTCGAGGCCCAGCGCTTGCTGCCGCTGTCCATGCGGTTGACCCGCCAGCCGGCGAACAGCTTGACCTCGCCCGGCGAGTGCGCACGCTGCGCGAGGAGCTTCGGGATATCGGCGGGATCGTTCTGGCCGTCGCCGTCGAGGGTCGCGATCCAGGCGCCGCGCGCGGCCTTGACCCCGTTGCGGATCGCGGTGCTCTGGCCGCTCTGGCGCAGGTGGTGGACGACGCGCAGCTCCGGCACTTCGGCCTTCAGCGCCTGCAGCCGCGCGAGGGTCGCGTCCTTCGAATCGTCGTCGACGTACACGATCTCGAAGTCGACGTGCCCGCGCAGCGCGGCAACTGTCTCGCCGACCAGCGGCGCGACATTGTCTTCCTCGTCGAACACCGGAACCACCACCGAAAGGGCAGGCATGGCCATGTGCAGGGAAATCCTGTCAGTCGTGCTTGCGCAGGCGCTCGAGCACGCCGTCGAGCGCGTCGAGGTTGGCGTAGTGGATCACCAGCCGCCCCTTGCCGCCGCGTGCGTGCAGGACGTTGACGCGGGTGCCCAGGGTCTCGGCCAACTCGCGCTCCAGCGCGAGGATGTCGGCCTGCGGCCTGGCCTTGGCGGCCTTGGCCTTGCCGGCGCCGTTGTCGACCTTGCCCGCGGCCAGCTGCTGCACGCGATGTTCGACTTCGCGCACCGACCAGCCGTTGTCCGCAGCCTGCCGGGCCAGCGCGATCGCGGCCGGCGGCGCCAGCGTCAGCAGCGCGCGTGCATGGCCCATTTCCAGCGCCCCGGTTTCCACCAGGGTGCGGATCTCCGGCGGCAACTCGAGCAGCCGCAGCAGGTTGGACACCGCCGCGCGCGAACGGCCGACGGCCTCCGCGGCCTGGGCGTGGGTGAGGTCGAACTCCTCGATCAACCGCTGCAGCGCGGTGGCTTCCTCGAGCGGATTGAGGTCCTCTCGCTGGATGTTCTCGATCAGCGCCATCGCGACCACGGTGCGGTCGTCGACTTCGCGCACCACCACCGGGATTTCCGCCAGCCCGGCCAGTTGCGAAGCCCGCCAGCGACGCTCGCCGGCGATGATCTCGTAGGTGCGTCCGCCGCGGTCGCGGCCCCCCTTGTGTGCAACCTCGCGCACCACGATGGGCTGGATCACGCCCTGCGCGCGGATCGATTCGGCCAGCTCGGCGAGCTTGGCATCGTCCATGCGCTTGCGCGGCTGGTATTTGCCCGGCGCCAGCGCATCCACCGGCAGCGTGCGCAGCACGTCGCCCGGCGTGGCCTGCAATACCGGCGCCTCGGCGGCGGCCTTGGGCCCGAGCAATGCCTCCAGGCCCCGGCCCAGCCCGCGCTTCTTCTGCGCGCCCTTGGCGGCGTTCATGCGGCGCTCCCTGCGGTGTCCTTCATTGCCTTGCGTTCCCCGTTGCTTGTCCTTGCGGCCTGCTCGCGCTCGCGCTGGCGGCGCAGCACCTCGCCGGCCAGGCCGAGGTATGCGACCGCGCCGCGCGAGCCGCGGTCGTAGCCGACGATGCTCTGGCCATGGCTCGGCGCCTCGGCCAGGCGCACGTTGCGCGGCACGATGGTGCGGAACACCTTCTCGCCGAAATGGTTGACCAGCTCGGCCGAGACCGCGTTGGCCAGGTTGTTGCGCACGTCGAACATGGTACGCAACACCCCCTCGATCTCCAGTTGCGGGTTGAGCCGGCCCTTGAGCGCGTCGATCGTGCGCAGCAGCGAGGTCAGCCCTTCCAGCGCGTAATACTCGCACTGCATCGGCACCAGCACCGAGTCCGCCGCGGTCAGCGCATTGAGCGTGAGCAGCGACAGCGCCGGCGGGCAGTCGACGATGATGAAGTCGTAGCGCGGACGCAGCGGCTCGAGCGCGCGCTTGAGGCGCTGCTCGCGGCCTTCCTCGTCCATCAGTTCGATCTCGGCCGCGGTGAGGTCGGCGTTGCCCGGCAGCAGGTCGAAGCCCTCGGGCGTCTTCACGATCGCGGTGTCGGCGTGCTGCTCCTCGAGCAGCACGTCGCAGGCGGATGCGGCGAGGTCCTGCTTGTCGATGCCGCTGCCCATGGTCGCGTTGCCCTGGGCATCCAGGTCGACCAGCAGCACGCGCTTGGGCGTGGCCGCCAGCGCCGCGGCCAGATTGACCGCGGTGGTGGTCTTGCCGACTCCGCCCTTCTGGTTGGCGACAGCGATGATGCGGGCCATGGCTCGGCGCGTGCCTCGTTGCGGTGGATGCCGGCGCGGAGTGCAACCGGACCCTGGATTATGCGTTATCCCCGGCGGGGTCGCGGCCGACCACCACCAGGTGGCGTTCGGCGGCCAGCCCGGGAACCATGAGCGGGCGCACATCCAGGGTCGTCCAGCCCGCCGGCAGCGCGGCGATCTCGTCGGCGGGGACCACGCCCTTCATCGCCAGCAGCACGCCGCCGGGCTTGAGCAGGTGGCCTCCCAGCGCCAGGATCAGCGGCAGGGTCGCGAGCGCCCGCGCGGTGATCGCGTCGAAGGCGCCCGGTGCGTCGAAGGCCTCGATCCGCGATTCCACCACCCGCGCGTTGCCCAGGCCCAGGGTGCGGACGGCTTCGCGCAGGAAACGTGCCTTCTTGCCATTGGCTTCGACCAGCGTCACCTGCAGGCCCGGCGAGACGATCGCCAGCGGAATGCCCGGAAGGCCCGCGCCGCTGCCGAGGTCGGCCAGGCTGCCGGCGGCCGCGCCGATCGCCCCGACGCTGGGGTGCATGGCGAGCGAGTCGAGCAGGTGCCTGGGCACCATTTCCTGCGGGTCGCGGATCGCGGTGAGGTTGTAGGCGCGGTTCCAGCGCAGCAGCAGCGCGACATACTCGAGCAATGGCGCCGCATGCCCGCGTGCCAGTCCGAGCGCCTCCAGCCCCCGCTCGAGTTCGCTGCGTGCCGCCGCCGGAATCGTCGTCTCGTCCATCCCGCCATTGTAGGAGCGGCGCACTGGCGATCACGAAAAGCGGGGCCGTCGGCTTCGTGAAGGGGCACCTGGAGGGTGTGGGGTTTGAGTCGGGACACGCCGTGAATACATCCATGTAGGCTCGGCGCCGGCATCCATGCCGGCGACGGTCCCGCCTCAAACCCCACACCCTCCTGGCGCCTACCGAACGCGAAGTCGCCCGGCTTCTTGCGACCGAAGCACGCGACCTCCGGATGCCGAGGGCGTCGTGAGGCCGTGTCCTGCAAGACGGGGCCTTCTGCGGCATGGATGCCGCAGCAGAGCCTACATGGACGTATTCACGGCGTGACCCGGCTTGCAGGGCACGGCCTCGCGGCGGCCCCCGCACGAAGGCGGCATGCTCGGCTTTACGGGAGCGGTTTCCAGGCGAGCGCGGCGCGGTAGCCGGGGTGGGGGACGAACTCGCGCAGCTGCCATTGCGCGGCGTCGCCCAGCGCCGGATCCGCCTGCGCGAGCACCAGCACGCCGTTGCGCTCGGCGAACACCAGGCGATGCAGGCCGAAGGCGATGCCGCGGCCGTGCGCTTTCAACACCGCCTCCTTCGCGCACCAGAGGCGCACGAACGCCGCCGCGCGCGCGGACTCGTCGGCCTGCGCCTCCAGCCACTCCGCCTCGCCGATGTCGAAGAAGCGGCGCGCCAACTCCAGCGCGCGCGGCCGCGGGCGCTCGCGCTCCAGATCGATGCCGACCAGCACGCCGCGGCCCGCGGCCAGCAGCAGGCCGTCGCCGCTGTGGCTCCAGCCGACGTCGATGCCGTCGCCGGACGCCAGGCGCGGCCGCCCGTGCGCGTCGCGCGAGAGCGCGATCG
This sequence comes from Lysobacter sp., assembly GCA_036676625.1. Lineage (GTDB taxonomy): Bacteria > Pseudomonadota > Gammaproteobacteria > Xanthomonadales > Xanthomonadaceae > Cognatiluteimonas. The sequence goes on from JAKFCN010000084.1 coordinate 95,705, forward strand.
CCTGCGGAGGGCAACCCAGCTGCGGCGCCAGCCAGATGCGTGCCGCATCCTCGGCGCGCGCACCGGGCTGCCATGCCAGCCACTGCCAGCGTGGCGCTTCGGGGAACGGTGCCTGGGCGGACGACGACATGGCGCCAGCGTAAAGTAATCGGCATGTCGGCCGTGATCGAGGACAGCCAGCCAAGCCCCCGCGCCATGCCGCTGGCCGCGGGTGCCGGGTCGCGCGCAATCGTTCTTGGCGCCGGCGGACCGGTTTCGCTGGACCGCTTCCTGGCCCGGGCGCGGGCACTCGCCGCATTGCTGCCGGATGGCCGCCACGCGATCAACCTGTGCGAGGACCGCTACCACTTCCTGCTGGCGTTCTGCGCGGTGGCGCTGCGCGGACAGGTGACGCTGCTGCCGGCTTCGCGCGCGCCGGGAACGATCGCCGAAGAGGCCGCGCGCCACGCCGACAGCTACTGCCTCGGCGACAGCCGGTTCGCGGCCACGGCACAGCCACCGCGTTACTGGCGCTTGCCGGAGTCGCTGCCCGAGGCCGAAGGCGCGCCGCCCTGCGTCGACCCTGGAGGACTGGCTGCGATCGGCTTCACTTCCGGCAGCACCGGCGAACCGGGCGCCCACCCCAAGCGCTGGGGCTCGTTCCGCGCCAGCACCCGCCAGAACTTCGCCGCACTGTGCGACCTGTGGCCCGATGGCGCCCCTGTGCACATCGTCGCCACCGTGCCGCCGCAGCACATGTACGGGCTGGAGCTGACGGTGCTGTTGCCGTTGTTCGCGGACGTGGCGGTGCATGCGGGAAGGCCGTTCTTCCCGCAGGACATCCTGCAGGCGCTGCGCGAGGTCCCCGCGCCGCGGCTGCTGGTGACCACGCCGGTGCACCTGCGCGCGCTGCTGGACGCCTGCGCCGCGGATCCTTCGATCGTGCCGCCGCCGCTGGCCGGCATCGTCTCGGCGACCGCAGCGATGCCGGCCGAGCTCGCCGCCGCCGCGGAAACGCGCTTCGACTGCGAGCTGCGCGAGCTCTTCGGTTCCACCGAGACCTGCGTCATCGCGAGCAGGCGCAGCGCGCGCGAGCCCGCATGGACACCGCTCCCCGGCGTGCAACTGCAGCCGCAGCCCGATGGTTGCCTGGTGCGCGCGCCGCACCTGCCATCGCCGGTGGCGCTGGCCGACCTGGTGGAAATGCGCGACGACGGCTGCTTCCTGCTGCGCGGCCGCAACGCCGACCTGCTCGAGATCGCGGGCAAGCGCGCCTCGCTCGGCGACCTCACCCGCAAGCTGCAGGCGGTGCCGGGCGTGGTCGACGGCGTGGTGTTCCAGCTCGATGCGGCTGCGGGCGCGAGCGGCGTCCGCCGGATCGCCGCGCTGGCGGTCGCGCCGGGACTGGACGAAACCGCGATCCTCCGCGCGCTGCGCCGCAGCATCGACCCGGTGTTCCTGCCGCGGCCCCTGCGCTGCGTGGCCGCGCTGCCGCGCAACCCCACCGGCAAGTTGCCGCGGGCGGCGCTGCTCGACCTGCTGCACCGCGCAAGCCGCTGATTCAACGCGACTTTTCCCGCCCGGCGGCGGTCGGTTCGCTGACGCTGCCATCACGCCTGCCTAGACAGACTTGTCGCGCCCCACAAGGGGAGCGTTTCCCCCCGACTAACCATGGATAAGGAGAGGTGAACATGATGGGTCTCATCATTTGGCTGATCGTGGGCGGCATCATCGGCTGGCTGGCCAGCATGATCATGAAGACCGACGCGCAGCAGGGCATCCTGCTCAACGTGGTGGTCGGCATCATCGGCGCGCTGATCGGCGGCTGGCTGATCGCACCGTTGATCGGCGGTTCGACCAGCACCACCGGCGGCTTCGACATCATGGGATTCATCGCGGCGCTGATTGGCGCGATCATCCTGCTGGCGATCGTCAACCTGTTCCGTCGCGGACGCGTACGCTGAACGACAGGGTTCCGCACGGAAGCGAAGGGGCCCGGCAATTGCCGGGCCTTTTTTCATGCCCCGGGGTCTACGGTTCGATCGTGGTCCACACCGGCGCATGGTCGCTGGGGCGCTCCCAGCGGCGCGGCACCAGGTCGATTCCACCGTCGCGGCATTGCCCGCGCAGCGCGTCCGACACCAGCAGCAGGTCGATGCGCAGGCCCCAGCCGCGGTCGAAGGCCTGCAACCGGTAATCCCACCACGAGTGGTGGCCGGGGCCCGCGTTGTGCAAGCGGAAGCTGTCGTGCAATCCCAATGCCTGGATCCGCGCCAGCGCTTCGCGTTCCGGCGTGGAGCACATGATCTTTTCGCGCCAGCGCCTGGGATCGTGCACGTCCTCGTCGGCCGGGGCGATGTTGAAGTCGCCCAGCACCACCAGCTTCGGATGCTTCGCCAGCTCGCCGGCGAGCAGGTCGTGCGCGGCCTGCAGCCAGCGCATCTTGTAGTCGAACTTCTCGCTGCCCACTTCCTGGCCGTTGACCACGTAGAAGTTGACGATGCGCACACCGTTGACGGTCGCGGCGATCACCCGCTTCTGCGGATCGTCGAAGCCGGGCATGCCGGTCTGCACGTCCTCGATCGCGTGGTCGCGGGCGAGGATGGCGACGCCGTTGTAGGTCTTCTGCCCGTCGAACACGCTGCGGTAGCCGTGGCCGGCGAGCACGTCGTCGGGGAACCTGGGGTCCTCGAGCTTGGTTTCCTGCAACCCGACCACGTCCGGCGCCGCCTCCTGCAACCATTGCTGCAGGTGCGGCAGGCGCACGTTGAGCGAGTTCACGTTCCAGCTGGCGATCTTCATGGCGCGAGTGTAATCGGCCGTGGCGGCATTACCATGGGCGCATGGCCACCCCCACGAACGACGACTGGATCGACCTGCGCAGCGACACCGTCACCCGTCCGACCGCGGCGATGCGCGCCGCGATGCTGGAAGCGGAGGTCGGCGACGACGTCTACGGCGACGACCCCACGGTCAACGCGTTGCAGGAACGGCTGGCCGCCGACCTCGGCTTCGAGGCCGGGCTGTTCCTGCCCAGCGGCACCCAGTCGAACCTGGTGGCGCTGATGGCGCACTGCGCGCGCGGCGACGAATACATCGTCGGCATGGACGCCCACACCTACAAGTACGAGGGCGGCGGCGCCGCGGTGCTGGGCTCGATCCAGCCCCAGCCCATTCCGCAGGCGAGCGACGGGACCCTGCCGCTCGATGCGGTCGAGCGCGCGATCAAGCCCGACGACGCGCATTTCGCGCGGACCCGGCTGCTGTGCCTGGAGAACACCTGGCACGGACGGCCACTGTCGCTGGACTACCTGGCGCAGGCCCGCGCACTGTGCGGGCGGCATGGGCTCGGGCTGCACCTGGACGGCGCGCGGCTGTACAACGCTGCGGTCGCCTGCGGCGTCGAGGCGCGCGCGATCACCCGGCATTTCGACAGCGTCTCGGTGAGCCTGTCCAAGGGCCTGGGCGCGCCGGTCGGTTCGGTGCTGGTCGGCAGCCGCGCGCTGGTCGACGTGGCACGGCGCTGGCGCAAGGTCACCGGCGGCGGCATGCGCCAGGCCGGGATCCTCGCCGCCGCGGGCCTGCATGCGCTCGACCACCATGTCGCCCGGCTCGCCGACGACCACGCGCGCGCCGCGCGCCTGGCAGCGATGCTGGCGCCACTCGGCGGAGTTTCCGACGTGGCGCAACATACCAACATGGTGTTCGTGACGGCGCCGCGCGAGCGGTTGGCGCGCTTGCAGCGAGCCGCCGAGGCCCGCCGGGTCAGGCTGTCCATCGCCGACGACCCGCGCCTGCGCCTGGTGCTGCACCTGGACGTGCACGACGCCGCGCTCGAACGCATCGCAGGCGCTTTCCGGGAGATGGCATGAGCACCCGTCCTTATCGCAACGTATTGCCGACCCTCGGCGAACGCGTGTACGTCGACACCGCCGCCACCCTGGTCGGCGATGTCGTGCTCGGCGACGACGTGTCGCTGTGGCCGGGCGTGGTGGTGCGTGGCGACGTCAACTTCATCCGCATCGGCGCGCGCACCAACGTGCAGGACGGCACCGTGATCCACGTCAGCCACGATGGCCCGCACGCCCGGCTCGGCGGCTTCGCCACGGTGATCGGCGAGGACGTCACCATCGGACACAAGGCGATCGTGCACGCCTGCCGGATCGAGGACGCCTGCCTGATCGGCATGGGCGCGATCGTGCTCGACGGCGCGGTGGTGGAGAAGCACGGCTTCATCGGCGCCGGTGCGCTGGTGACGCCGGGCAAGGTGGTCGGCAGCGGCGAGATGTGGCTCGGCAACCCGGCGCGCAAGGCGCGCATGCTCAGCGACGCCGAGATCGAAGCCCTCTACTACAGCGCCGGCCACTACGTCCGCCTGAAGGACGAGTACCTCGCAAGCGGGGATTGACCTTCTCGTGCGGGGACGCCGGGATGGCGGGAATTCCAGGCGGGACACGCCGTGAATACATCCCTGTAGGCTCGGCGCCGGCATCCATGCCGGCGACGGTCCCGCCTGCAATTCCCGCCATCCCGGCGCCTGTCGCGTCCGGATCTTCCCCGCTTCCTGCCGCCGGAGCACTCGACCTCCGGATGCCGAGGACGTCGTGAGGCCGTGCCCTGCAAGACGGGGCCTTCTGCGGCATGGATGCCGCAGCAGAGCCTACATGGATGTATTCACGGCGTGACCCGGCTTGCAGGGCACGGCCTCGCGGCGGCCCCACCCGAAGCCAACGCTCCTCCCGAGGAGCGACAATGAGTGCATGCCCGAACTGCCCGAAGTCGAGACCACGCGCCGCGGCCTGGCGCCGCACGTGGAAGGTCGTCGCATCGCCGGCGTGACCCTGCGCCGGCCGGACCTCCGCTGGCCGATCCCCGACGAAGTGCGCGAGCTGCTGCCCGGACAACGCATCGACGCCGTGCGCCGCCGCGCCAAGTACCTGTTGCTGGACACCGCCGCCGGCAGCGCGCTGCTGCATCTGGGCATGTCCGGCAGCCTGCGGGTATTGCCGGCGCGCACGCCGGTCACGGCGCACGACCACGTCGACCTGCTGCTGGAAGACGGCCGTGGCAGCGGCGCGCGGGTGCTGCGCTTCAACGATCCGCGTCGCTTCGGCTGCCTGTTATGGCAAGCGCCCGGGACGATCCACGAACTGTTGCGGCAATTGGGGCCCGAACCGCTGTCCGATGGCTTCGATGGCGCGGCTTTCGACGGGGATTACCTGTATGCCCGCAGCCGCGGCCGCAAGGCGCCGGTAAAGACCTTCCTGATGGACCAGCAGGTGGTGGTCGGGGTCGGCAACATCTATGCCGCCGAGGCGCTGTTCGAAGCGGGCATCTCGCCGCTGCGCGCGGCCGGGCAGGTGTCGCGGGAGCGCTACAGAGTGCTTGCCGATGCGGTGCGCCGGATCCTTGCGGCGGCGATCGAACGTGGCGGCACCACCCTGCGCGATTTCATCAGCCCCGACGGCGCCCCGGGCTATTTCGAGCAGGAGCTGTCGGCGTACGGCCGCGGCGGCGAACCCTGCCCGCGTTGCGGGCGACCGCTCAGGCAAGCGTCGATCGGGCAACGGACCACCGCCTGGTGCACGCGCTGCCAGCGCTGAGCTAAAAACTGAATAGCGGCGCGCAAACGCCAAAACCGCCACTCCCCGGCCAGTGGACCGGCTATATTGGCTGCGTCTTTGGGGAAGGACCTTGGTCGAGACCGCCGAAATCACTTTGTGGCTGGATGCTGCGCGCGGCGGCGATCGGGCGGCGCTCGATCGCGTGCTCGCCACGCTCTACCAGGAACTGCATGCGATGGCGCGACGCCAGCTCGCCGGGCAGCAGGGCCACACCCTGGATGCCACCGCGCTGGTGCACGAGGCCTACCTCAAGCTGATCGGGCGCAATGCCGCGCAGTTCGACGACCGCGCGCACTTCTTCGCCTACGCCGCCTCGGCCATGCGCAGCGTGGTGGTGGATTACGCCCGCCAGCGCCTGGCGCAGAAGCGCGGCGGCGACCTGCACCGGGTCGCGGAACTGCCCGAGGAACTCGAAGGCGGCGTGCGCCTGGACGAGGAGACCCTCGGACTCGACACGGCACTGACCCGGCTGGCCGCAGTCGACGCGCGGCTGGCGCAGGTGGTCGAGCTGCGTTACTTCACCGGACTGTCCGAACTCGAGATCGCGGCGTTGCTGAAGCGCTCGGAACGCAGTGTTCGCCGCGACTGGCAGAAGGCACGGATGTTCCTGCTGGCATCGCTGAAAGAGCAGTGAGCCACCGCACCTGATGGACGCGCATCGCTGGCGCAAGCTTTCCCCGCTGCTCGACGCGATGCTGGAGATGGATCCGGCGACGCGCGCGCGCAGCCTCGCGCTGCTGCGCGAGGAAGATCCGGAGCTGGGCAACGAACTCGCGGCACTGATGGCGCTGGAGGGCCAGCACGAGGATTTCCTCACCGAGCCGCTGGTGGCGCCGCTGCCCGGCCCGCGGCCGGGCACGCTCGCCGGCCCCTATCGGCTGGAACGCCTGCTCGGCGAAGGCGGCATGGGCCAGGTATGGCTGGCAGGCCGCGCCGATGGCCTGTACCAGCGGCGGGTGGCGCTGAAGCTGCTGCGACCCGGGCTGGCCGATCCCAACCTGCACCTGCGCTTCACCCGCGAACGCCAGATCCTGGCCCGGCTCGCGCACCCGCACATCGCGCGCCTGCTCGACGCCGGCATCAGCAGCGACGGCCATCCCTACCTCGCCCTCGAGTATGTCGAAGGCGAACCGATCACCGACTGGTGCCGGCACCGCGACCTGTCCCTGGACGCGCGCCTGCGCCTGTTCCTGCAGACCTGCGACGCGGTCAGCCACGCGCACGCCAACCTGATCGTGCACCGCGACCTGAAGCCGTCCAACATCCTGGTGACGCCGCAGGAGGAAGTGCGGTTGCTCGATTTCGGCATCGCCAAGCTGCTCGACAACACCGAGCTGCCGCCCGACCAGACCGGTACCGGCCTGCGCGCCTTCACCCTGCACTACGCCGCGCCCGAGCAGGTCCGCGGCGAGCCGATCACCACCATGACCGACGTCTACGCGCTGGGCGTGGTGCTGCACGAACTGCTCACCGGCAGCCGGCCGTACGAACTCAAGCGCCGCACCGACGCCGAATGGGAGGAGGCGATCCTCGACGCCGATCCGGTGCGGCCCTCGCTTGCGGTGCTGCGCGCCGGCGAGGACAGCGACGCCGCCGGGCAGGGCATGCCGCCGAAGGCCGCGGTTTCGCCGCGCCGCCTGGCCAGGGTGCTGGCAGGCGACCTCGACAACATCGTGCTCAAGGCGCTGGCCAAGCGCCCGGAGCAACGCTACCCGTCGGTGGAAGCGCTGGCGCAGGACATCTCGCGCTATCGCAGCGACAAGCCGGTGATGGCCCGCCCGCAGGGCATGCGTTACCGCATGGGCAAGTTCGCCTTCCGCCACCGCTGGATGCTGGCGACCGCCATGCTGGTCGCGCTGGTGCTGTCCAGCGCGTTCGTGATGGTGGCCTGGCAGGCACGCGAGGCGGTACGCGAAGCCAGCCGCGCGCAGGCGCTGCAGGATTTCGTCATCGGCCTGTTCGAACGCGCCGGCGGCAGCGACGGCGATGCGCCGCTGGACGTGCGCGCACTGCTTGCCGCCGGCCTGGAGCGCGGCGACCGCGAGCTGACGCGGCAACCCACCGCGCGCGCCGAGCTGATGGGCGTGGTCGCGCGCCTACGCCTGGGCCTCGGCGATTACCTGCCGGCGCTGGAGTTGCTGCGCGAACAATCCGGCCTGGTGCAGGCGCTGGGCGGCGACGCCCCGCCCAGCCTGCGACTCGAGTCGGCAACCGAACTCGGACGCGCGCAATGGCTGCTGGGCGAACAGCAGGCCTGCATCGATGCAATGGAACCCGGGGTGGGACTGGCGCAGCACGAACAACGGCAGTTACCGGTGCAGGTCGCTGAATTCTGGTCGCAGATGGGGCGTTGCCAGCGCGCGTCGGGAATGCCGGACACGGCGCGGCCGCTATTCCAGCGTGCGCTGGCCTTGCGCCGCGACGTACTCCACGACGTCCCGGGCTCGGTGCAGAACCTGGCCGACCTGGCCGGCCTGCAGGCCGACAGCGGGCAGTTCGCATTGGCCCTGGAGGGCTACCGCGCGGCGCTGCGGCAACTGCGCGCCAACGCCGGCGGCCGCCATCCGCTGGCGGTGGCACTGCTGCGCGACATGTGCATGCTGCAGCGCAACCTGGGCGACACCGTCGGCGCCGAGCGCGACTGCGGCAGCGCGCTGGAACTGGCGCGGACCCTGCATGGCGGGTCGCACCCGGCGACGATCGCCGCGCGCCGGGCGATGGCGGTCATGCAGATCGAGATCGGACGTTTCGCGGAAGCCAGGGCCGCACTGGTCGCGACCCGCGCATGGACCGTCGCCCATGCCGGCGCGGGTCACGTGAATGTCGCCGACGACGACGACGGACTCGCGCGCATCCAATGGGAGCGCGGCGAGCTGGACACCGCGCTGTCGACTTTGGACCGCGCCGCGGCTTCGCTGCGCGACAGCGGCAAGTCGCCTTCGCTGCTCGCCGATGTGCTCGCGCACAAGGCGCTGGTGCTGCATGAGCTGCATCGGGACGGCGAGGCACGCCCGCTGCTGGAGGAATCTCGCCGGATCCGGGTCGGCCTCTTCGGCGCCGGCCATCCGCGCGTGGGCGATACCGATCGCCAGCTCGGCAATGTCGACGCCGCCCTCGGCGACCGCGCGCGCGCAAGCGCGGAGCTGGCCGCCGCGGTGCGCATCACCCACGGTGCCCTGGGCGATGCGCATGCGGTGTCCCGGCGGGCGCAACTGGCGCTGGCGCGCTTCCGGGCCGCGCAGGGCGACGGGGCCGCACTGGCGCGGCTCGATGCATTGGCTGCGCAGCGCGCGCCGCGCGAAATCGGTTTGCGCAAGGTGGCCTGGCTCGCCGGGGCCGCCGCGGGCGCGCAGCGTTGCCACGGTCCGCAGCGCCGCCACGCCCTGGCTTCGTTGCGCGCGTTGGTCGCCGAGGTCAGGAACGCGCAGCCGGAAGGCGGCGCGACCGCGCGCGAAATCGCCGCCGCACAAGCCAGCTGCCTATAGGAGCGGGGCTTGCAGGGGGGCGATCCCGGCTTCGCCGCGCGCGATCCGCTTGAACTCGGCGCGCGACACCGACACGTAGCGTTCATTGCCGCCGATCTCGACCTGCGGCCCGTCCTGCAGCGCGCGGCCCCCGGCGTCCACGCGCACGGTCATGGTCGCCTTGCTGCCGGTATGGCAGATGGTCTTGATCTCCTGCAGTTCGTCGGCCCACGCCAGCAGGTACTGGCTGCCCTCGAACAGTTCGCCGCGGAAGTCGGTGCGCAGGCCGTAGCACAGCACCGGGATGTGCAACTGGTCGACGATCTCGGTCAGTTGCCACACCTGGTTGCGGGTCAGGAACTGCGCCTCGTCCACCAGCACGCAATGCAGCGCGCCGTGGTTGTCGACGCTGGCGCGCACCATCCGTTCCAGGTCGTCGTCGCGGCCGAACGCGGTGCCGTCGGCGCGCAGGCCGATGCGCGACGCCACCGTGCCGCTGCCGCCGCGATGGTCCAGTCGCGGCGTCAGGATCGCCACGCGCATGCCGCGCTCGCGATAGTTGTGCGCGGACTGCAGCAGGGTCGTCGTCTTCCCCGCGTTCATCGCCGAATAGTAGAAATAGAGTTTGGCCATTGGGAGCGAAAGGCGGGAACGGGGAACAGGGAACGGGGAACAGGACCGCAAGGCGATCCGACAGCCCGCAACTTTGCTTGTGATCTTACAATTGTCGACAGGCTCCGAGTCGCCCCGCACTACAGTTCCCTGTTCCCCGTTCCCTGTTCCCGCTCCTACAGGCCCCAATGAGCCTCAACCCCCCCCAACGCCAGGCCGTCCACCACGTCGACGGCCCCCTGCTGGTGCTGGCCGGTGCCGGCAGCGGCAAGACCCGGGTGATCGTGGAGAAGATCGCGCACCTGGTCGCGAGCGGGCGGATGCCGGCAAAACGCATCGCGGCGATCACCTTCACCAACAAGTCCGCACGCGAGATGCGCGAACGGGTGGCGCGCCGGCTCAAGGGCGACGCCGGCGAAGGCCTGACCATCTGCACCTTCCATGCGCTCGGCCTGAAGCTGCTGCAGATCGAGCACGCCAAGCTGGGCTTGAAGCGCGGCTTCTCGATCTTCGACGCCGAGGACAGTGCCGCGCAGTTCAAGGACCTGCTGCCGCCCGGCAGCAAGCCGGACGCGATCGAGGCCGCCAAGCAGCTGGTCTCGCGCGCCAAGAACGCGTGCCTGTCGCCGGAGGAAGCCGCACAGGCCGCAGCCAGCGTGCGCGAACGCGAAGCGGCGGCGCTGTACAAGCGCTACCAGCAGCGGTTGTCGGCGTTCAACGCGGTCGACTTCGACGACCTGATCCGGTTGCCGGTGCAGCTGCTGGAATCGGACGCGGAGTGCGTGGCGGCCTGGCGCGAGCGCATCGGCTACCTGCTGGTCGACGAGTGCCAGGACACCAACGATGCGCAATACCGGCTGCTCAAGGCGCTGGCGGGCCCGAAGGGCGACTTCACCTGCGTCGGCGACGACGACCAGTCGATCTACGCCTGGCGCGGCGCCAACCCCGACAACCTGCTGCAACTCGGCGACGACTACCCGGCGTTGAAGGTGGTCAAGCTCGAGCAGAACTACCGCTGCAGCAACCGGGTGCTGCGCGCGGCCAACGCGCTGATCGCCAACAACCCGCACGAGCATCCCAAGACGCTGTGGAGCGGCAACGCCGACGGCGAGCGCATCCGGGTGTGGGAGTGCAAGGACGGCGCGCACGAGGCCGAGAAGGTCGCGGCGGAAATCCAGTTCCTGTCGCAGAAAAATTCAGCACCGTGGAGCGACTTCTGCGTGCTGTTCCGCGGCAATCACCAGTCGCGCGCGCTGGAGAAGGCGCTGCAGCTGCTGCGCGTGCCCTACCACCTGAGCGGCGGCACCGCATTCCTGGACCGCGGCGAGGTCAAGGATGCGATGGCCTGGTTGCGGCTCATCGCCAACCCCGACGACGATGCCGCGTTCCTGCGCGCGGTGTCCTCGCCCTCGCGCGGCGTGGGCGGCACGACGCTGGCGAAGCTGGCCGGGCTGGCGCAGCACGCGCACCTGCCGCTGGCACGCGCGGCCGAGTCGATCGCATTGTTGAAGCAGTTGCCGGCACGTTCCGGCAATGCGTTGCAGGAATTCGCCGGGATCGTGCGCGCGCTGCGCGCGGATGCCGCGAAGCTGGCGCCGGCCGAGCTGGTGCGCAGGCTCAACGAACGCAGCGGCCTGCTGGCGATGCTGCGCGCGCAATGCAAGGACGAAGCGCAGTTCCAGGCGCGCCGGCGCAACCTCGACGAACTTGCCGACTGGTTCGACGGCGGCCGCAACGCCGGCCCCGGCGACCTCGCCGCCGCGCTGGCGCTGCTGTCGCACGCCGACAAGGGCGACGCCGGCAACCAGGTGCGGCTGATGTCGCTGCACGCGGCCAAGGGCCTGGAGTTCCGTTACGTGTTCATCGTCGGGGTCGAGGACGGCAACCTGCCGCACGAGGCCAGCATCGAGGAAGGTCGCCTGGACGAGGAGCGGCGCCTGCTGTACGTCGGCATCACCCGCGCCAAGGAGGCGCTGTGGCTGTCGCATGCACGCGAGGCGCAACGCTGGGGCGACAGGCTGAGGCTGTCGCCGAGCCGCTTCATCGAGGAACTGCCCGCGGCCGAGTTGCAGCGCGACGGCGCCGACCCGGTCGCCGACGCCGAGCGCAAGGCCGAGCGCGCCAACGCCGGCTTCGCCGCGATCAAGGCGCTATTGGGGTGAGAGCGAACAGCGGGAACGGGGAACAGGGAACGGGGAACAGGACTGCAAGGCGCCTTGCGGACGGTCGACGCCGGTAAGATCACCAGCAACGTAACGGACCCGACCAGTTCGTCTCGGCGTCCTGTTCCCCGTTCCCTGTTCCCCGTTCCCGCTCTTGAGGAAACCACCATGCGCGTCGCCCTGCCCGTCCTGTCGTTGCTGTCCGTTGCGTTGCTCGCCGGCTGCGCGAGCGTGCCGCAGTCCGCCCCGGCGCTCGCACCAGAACCGGTGCCGGTGGTGCAGCCCGCCGCGGAAACCCCGCCGCCGAACGACGACCTCAATGCCACGGTCTGGTTCCAGGCGTCGGTCGAGCGCGACCTGGTGTTCGGCGAGATCTACCGCGCCGCCGGCGGCTACCTCGCCATTGCGCTGGCCGACGAATCCTGGGACGCGCTGCCGCCAGGCGACCGCAGCAACGATCCGCGCGCACTGCCACCGTCGATCATCGTCGACGTCGACGAGACGGTACTCGACAACTCGCCCGAGCAGGTGCGCCAGATCCGCGACAACAAGGATTTCAACGAGGCCGACTGGGGCGCCTGGGTCGAGCAGCGCGCGGCGAAGCCGCTGCCGGGCGCACTCGAATTCCTGCGCGACGCCGCGGCCAGGGGCGTCACCGTCTTCTACATCAGCAACCGCGACGCCAGCCTCGCCGAGGCCACCGTCGACAACCTGCGCCAGGCCGGCTTCCCGATCGCCGACGCCAGCCAGTTCCTGGGCCTGGGCACGGTGGTGGAGGGCTGCGAGCAGGAAGGCTCGGAGAAGGCCTGTCGCCGCCAGCTGGTCGGCCGCGGCTACCGGGTGCTGATGCAGTTCGGCGACCAGGTCGGGGACTTCGTGCAGATCGTCGCCAATACGCCCGAAGGCCGGCGGGCCGCGATCGCGCCTTACCTGGGCTGGGTCGGCCAGCGCTGGTGGGCGCTGCCGAACCCGATGTACGGCTCGTGGGAACCGGCGCTGTTCAACAACGCCTGGAGCCGACCGGCCGCCGAACGGCGCGCCGCCAAGGAAGCGGCCCTGGATGACATGCGCTAATCGAATCAATCAGTTGGCGCAGATCACTTCAGGTGTTGCGTCAGCTTCAGGCTCGCGCTAGCCTGACCCCATCCGGCCTCGCCGGAGCCATGCCACAACCGACTGTCCTCCGGCCCGGCCGGATTTGAGGAGGCCACCGGCCTCCTTTTCTTTGCCAAGATGCGGGGGCACCCGGGGAGGGGTGCTTCCCGGATGCCCAAGTCGATGCGCCCCGTCCTTGTCCTGCTGTGCGTTTGCCTGGCGCTGGCCGGTTGCCGCCAGCCGCCCGACGATGCCGCACCCGCCGCATCCGCTTCCGCCGGTGCCGCGCGCAAGCCGGCGCAGGCCGTGCGCCAGCTCACCGCGCACCTGCGGAACAACGACCTGGAGGCGTTCGCACTCGAGGCGGTGCCACCGGCGGTGCACGCGCGGCTGGCGGTCGCCTGGCGCGAAGGCCGCACCCGCTGGCCGCTGGACGAGCTGCCGTTCGGACGCCGCTTGCCCGCCATGCTCGACACCCTCGCAGCCACGGGCTCGGAAAAGAGGCTGCAGCAGACCTTCGACCGCCAGTTCGCCGGCGCCAACCGGGAATTGCGTTCGGCAGCCTCGGCGCTGGGCCAGTTCGGCGCCCAGTACGTCGCCAACGAAGGCGATTACAGCGACGACGAGCGCCAGCACTATGCGCAGCTGATCGCGGCCGCCAGCCAGTGGGGATTGCACGCGCCGCTGGGCGACCGCGAACGCGCGCGCCGGTCGATCGCGGAACTGGCGACCGCCGCACGCCGCACCGGGCTGGCGTCCGAGGCCGACTTCCGCACCGCCGGGATGGAAGCGAGCCTGCGCCGGGTCGGCCCCTTTGCCGCCGCGCTCAAGCGGGCGCTGGCGCGCTACGGGCTGGACCTGGACGCCGACCTCGGCACCCTGGAGGCCACCCTGCAGCAACAGACCGGCGACGCGGCCAAGGTGCGCATGCGCTACCGCTTCGCCGGCCAGGACATCGACACCGTGGTCTCGTTGCGACGGATCGACGGCCGCTGGTACCTGGCCGACTACCTGCACCACGCCGAGGCCGCGCTGGCCCGGCCGGCGCCTCCGCCGGCGACCCCGGCGGCCTCCGCGACCCCCGCACCGCCCCCTCGGCGATAATGCCGGCGATGCCGACCCAACCGCCCCTTCCCTTCGGCGAGCTGCCGGAGCCCCCCGGGCCCGCCGATTCGGCCCGTGCCGCCGCCCCAACCCGCGCTGTCCGCGGCGCCCGCCAGCCCTGGTGGAGCCGCCTGCTGGGCCGGCTGCTGGAGCCCTGGATCGGGCTGAAGATCGAACCGGCAGGAGGCCCGGAGGCCGATGGCCGCCCGGTCTGCTACGTGCTCGAGGACTACGGCCTGTCCAACGCCCTGATCCTCGACCGCGCCTGCCGCGAAGCCGGCCTGCCCTCGCCGCTGCGACCGCTGCCCGGCGACCCGATCGGGCGCAGGCGCGCCTATGTGGCGCTGTCGCGGCGCAACGCCGGCAGCGCGCTCAACCGCGCCGCCAGCCTGGCCGGCAACAAGCCGCCGGTGGCGGTGAAGACCCACTCCGGTTCGCTGGCGCGGGTGATCGACGCGCACCGCGCCGATCCTGCGCTGGACGTGCAGCTGGTACCGGTATCGATCTTCGTCGGGCGCTCGCCGGACAAGCAGAGCGGCTGGTTCTCGGTGCTGTTCTCGGAGAACTGGGCGCTGGTCGGCCGCTTCCGGCGGCTGCTGGCGATCCTGCTCAACGGCCGCGACACCCTGGTCCAGTTCGCACCGCCGGTGTCGGTGCGCGAGGTGCTGGCCGAGGGCCTGGAACCCGAACGCACCGTGCGCAAGCTCTCGCGCGTGCTGCGCACGCACTTCCACCGCATCCGCGAAGCGGTGATCGGCCCCGACCTGTCGACCCGCCGGCTGCTGGTCGACAAGGTGCTGGCGGCGGAGCCGGTGCGCGATGCGATCGCCGACCAGGCACGGCGCGACAAGAGCGGTCCCGAAGCCGCCTGGAAGAAGGCGCACGCGATCGCCTACGAGATCGCCGCCGACTACTCGCATCCGGTGGTGCGCTCGGTGTCGTTCCTGCTGACATCCGTATGGAACCGGATCTACCGCGGCGTGCTGGTGCATCACCTCGACACGCTGAAGCAGGTCGCGCCCGGGCACGAGGTGGTGTACGTGCCCAGCCACCGCAGCCACATGGACTACCTGCTGCTGAGCTACCTGCTGTACACGCGCGGCATCGTGCCGCCGCACATCGTCGCCGGCATCAACCTCAACCTGCCGGTCATCGGCACCCTGCTGCGCAAGGGCGGCGCGTTCTACATCCGCCGCTCGATCCGCGGCAGCGCGCTGTACTCGGCGATCCTGGGCGAATACGTCGCGCAGCTGGTGGCCGGTGGCTATTCGCTCGAATACTTCATCGAGGGCGGGCGTTCGCGCACCGGTCGCCTGCTGACGCCCAAGGGCGGCATGCTGGCGATGACCGTGCGCGCTTACCTGCGCCAGCCCACGCGCCCGGTGCTGTTCCAGCCGGTGTACATCGGCTACGAGAAGCTGATGGAGGGCGACAGCTACCAGGACGAACTCACCGGCAAGCCGAAGGAGAGCGAATCGATCTTCGGCCTGCTGATGGGCATCCCCAAGGTGCTGCGCAGCAACTACGGCCAGGTCGTGGTGAACTTCGGCGAACCGGTGCTGCTCGATGACATGCTCGCCGCGCACGCGCCGGCCTGGGACCGCACGCCGCTGGAGGAAGGCGACCGCCCGGACTGGCTGTCGACCACCGTCGACGCCACCGCCCGGCAGATCCAGGTGCACGTCAACCGCGCCGCGGACGTCAACCCGGTCAACCTGCTGGCGCTGGCGCTGCTGTCCACCCCCAAGCACGCGATGGGCGAAGCCGACCTGCTGGCGCAGATCACGCTGTCGAAGACGCTGCTGGAGGAGGTTCCGTACGGCGAGCGAGTCACCGTCACCCCGCACACGCCCGAGCAGATCGTTGCGCACGGCGAGGAAATCGCGATGCTCACCCGCACCGCGCATCCGCTGGGCGACGTGATCGGGGTCGGCAACGCGACCGCGGTGCAGCTCAGCTACTTCCGCAACAACGTGCTGCACCTGTTCACCGCATCCGGCTGGATCGCCTGCTGCTTCCACCACAACCGGCGCATGCCGCGCGCGTCGGTACTGCGGCTGGGACAGACCATGTACCCGTTCCTCAAGGCCGAGCTGTTCCTGCCGTGGACCGACGAGGAGTTCGCGCAGCGGCTGGACCGCACCATCGACGTGTTCGTGCGCGAGGGCCTGCTCGAACTCGTGAACGAAGACGACGGCGGCATCCTCGCGCGCAACGCCGGCCAGTCGGATGAGGTGTTCCGGCTGCGCGCGATCGGACACCCGCTGCAGCAGGCGTTCGAGCGCTACTACATCGCCATCTCGGTGCTGGCCAAGAACGGCCCCGGCACCCTCGGCGCCGGCGAGCTGGAAAGCCTGTGCCACCTCGCCGCGCAGCGCCTGAGCCTGCTGTACGCGCCGGCGGCGCCGGAGTTCTTCGACCGCTCGCTGTTCCGCGGCTTCATCCAGAAGCTGAAGGAACTGCGGCTGGTGTGGCCTGACGAGAACAGCAAGCTGCTGTTCGACCAGCGCCTGGACGCCTGGGCGCGCGACGCCAAGGTCATCCTCGGCCGCGAACTGCGGCACACGATCGAGAAGATCAGCCCGGAGGCGATCCGCGAGCCCCCTGCAGCGACGGGCCCGAACGAGCCCGCGCCGGACTGACCCTGGAGTCAGCCGGCCTTCGGCAGCCCCAGCGCGATCAGCATGAACACCAGCCAGGGCACGATCTCGACCGCGACCCGCTTCAGACCCCGTGTCTTCATACCTGCTCCCCGCGGCGGGCGACCGCCTGCTTCAGATCCCGGCGTGACAATGCGGCAGACTCCGAGTGGTTGCAGCTAACACCAGCGACTTGACGGCTGGGTCGCGCTGTGATCTCAGGGCCAGACCCCGGCCGCCGCGGCCCCGGAATCCGGAACCGCGGACGACCGAGGGCGTCGTTACAGGTCGAGGCCGAAGCCTACGCCCGCGGATTTTTCATCGCCGCTGAACGACGCGCCGAGGCTGAAGGACGCGTGCTCACCGACCGGCTTGGCATAGCCGATCGCCATCGCCTTCTGCCCGGACTGGAAGCCGACGCCCACCGCCACGCGGCCGCGCGGGCTGCGGCTGCCGCCGGCATTCATGCCCATCTGCATCATCGCCGCGTTCATCGCGCCCTGCTTGTCGATACGCTGGTCGGTCCGGCCCATGCGCTGCCATACATCGTCCTGGAAGTCGTCCCATTGCGACTCGAGCGCCTGCATGCGGGTGTCGGTGTAGGTGCGGGCCGAGGCCACGGCCTGGGTGCGTACGCCGTCGAGCTGGCGCACGTTCACCGCATCGGTCTGGGCAACGCCGTCGCCGAGGTTCGAGACGACAGTGCCGCCGTCGCCTTCGAGGGTCAGCCGGGTCATGGCGGGATCGTCGTAGAGGGTTCCGCCGCCGGTGCCGTCCGCGCCATCCACGCCAGCCGGACCTTCGGGTCCCTCCGGACCGATGGGACCGACCGGGCCTGCGACACCCTGCGCACCGGTGGCTCCAGTCGCGCCCGTGGGGCCTTCGGGTCCCTCCGGGCCTACGGGGCCGACCGGGCCTGCGACACCCTGTGCGCCCGTGGCACCGGTGGCGCCGGTAGCGCCGGTCGCGCCGGTAGCGCCGGTAGCGCCGGTGGCGCCCGTGGCACCGACCGGACCTGCCGGGCCTTGCGGACCGGTCGCGCCGGTAGCGCCTGTCGCGCCGGTGGGACCTTGCGGACCCGCCGGCCCCTGCGGACCGGGCGTCAGCGAAATGGTGTCGATCTGCGTCTGCAGGTCGGTCAGGCTGGTATCGACGGCCGCGAACGCGGCGCCGACATCGTTGTAGCTGCCGCCCTGTATCGCGTAGGTCGGCGCGGTGAACACGCCACCGGCGAAGCTTGCACCGCCGCCGAACCAGGAAGCCACTGCGGCGCCCGCAACATCCAGCTGGCGGACATTGACGGCGTCCATGTCGTTCTCGCCGTCTTCCACGTCGGTGATCCGGCGGTTGCCCACCGCGATGGTGTCCGCTTCATCGGCAATGGCGCCTGCGCCGATCGCAACCGAGTTGACCGCGGCGGCGCTCGATCCGTGGCCGATCGCCACCGAATCGACCGCATTGGCCGCAACCGCCGCGTCATGACCGATCGCGACCGCACTGGTGGCATTGGCCCCGACCCGCGCGCCGTCCGCCGCCCCGGTGCCGCCGCCGAGCGCCACCGACTGCGACGCGCCCGCGGCAACGGAACTGAAGCCGCCCATCGCGCTGCTGCCGTCCGCGATCGCCTGGTTGCCGAAACCGAAGGCACTGGCAGCGATGCCGCCGGCCGTGTTGCCGGCGCCGAACGCGCTGGATGCCAGGCCGTTGGCGGTGTTCTCCGCGCCGAAGGCGCTGGCGGAGTCGGCCGTTGCGGTATTCCCGTTGCCCACCGCATTCGACCAGTCCCCCGATGCGGCGTTGGCCGTTCCCAATGCCGTACTCAGGGTTCCGCTGGCCTGGCTGGCCACGCCCACCGCCACCGAACCCGTCCCGCTGGCGACGGCGCTTTCCGAACTCGCATCCATGACGGTGTCGCCGTCGAGGTCGAGGTCCATGGTGACGAAGCCGTCGCCGTCGACGTCGAACCAGCCCGACAGCGCGATGCTGCCCTCGCCGGTCGCCCTTCCGGCGAGACCGAACGCACTGCTGCCGTTCGCCGTGGCCTCGCTGTTGCTGCCGAACGCGGTGCTTGCCCAGCCGGACGCCACGTTGAAATGGCCGAACGCGGTCGCGTGGAAGCCGCTGGCGAGATTGCCCACGCCGAACGCCGTGCTGGTATCCCCTGACGCGGTGTTGAAGTTGCCGAACGCCGTGCTCTGCAGCGCGGACGCGGTGTTCGCCCGTCCGTAGGCGCTGCTCGCATCGACGTTGGCGGTGTTGCTGGGACCGCAGGCGGACGCGGCGTTGCCGCCGGTGGACGTGCTGGCGACGCCGGCGCTGCCGACCGGTGCCACGGTGAGGGTGCAGACGCCACCGGCAATCGCCGGCGCGCTCGCCATCGTTCCCAAGCCCAGCATGACCGCGAAGGCAAGCGGTTCGAGCATGTTGCGGTGTTTCATGGTGTTTCCCCTCTGGTGGTGAATGCGGCCGCAAGGGCCGAGCGATGCCAGGCCGCCGCGCGCTGCGCGCCGACCGCAAGAGCAGTGGCCGAATAGGCCTGCAACAACGATTCGCGCGCGTCGCATGCGGGCCCCGCCTGCGACAGCGATCGACACAGCAGATGGCTGCCGGCAGTGCCGGCCGCGAAAGGAAGCGTCCTGACCACGGCGATGGCGGACCGGGCGGCGCCGCGCATCAGGCAGGTGTGCAGCGCTACGGCGCCCAGGGTCTCGCCCGCGCGCGCGGAGCCGGAGGCGGTGTCCACGAACCGGCGCCATGCCTCGACTTGCGGTGCCGGCCCGGCGGCGATGCCGTCGAGCGCACGGATGGCGGTCGCCGCCAGGCTGGCGTGCTCGTCGATTTCGGCGGCCCACGCCAGCGCCGCCGAGCGCAGCACCGGCTGCGGCCGGTGCCAGTCCGCGAGCGCGAGCAACGCGCGCTGGTCGACCCGGCACAAGGCGTACTCGAGGGCCAGCCATTGCTGGTAGGCGCCACGGTCGAGGCGGCCGGCGGCGATGGCGGCGAGCACGGCTTTCGCCAGGCGCTGCTGCGCCTGGTCCAGCACCTCCCGCCAGCGTCCGCCGCGGGGTGGACGCGACGTTGCCATTGCTTCCCCTGCCGCCATCGCACCAGACCCCGCCGCTTGTCCGTCGCTCCCCTCGGCGACGGCGGGATTGCCGCACGCGGTCGCCAGGCCGGTCTTTCCCGGCGGCGGAAGAGTTCTGAATCGTTCTGAATCGCGGCCTGCACGGCGTTGAAAACCGTTGCGACGCCGGGCATTGCAGGCGATGCTCTTGCCATCGCCAGGGGGCAGCCGTCTTGCAGGATCCGACCACGCCATTGGGCGCACGCGCGCTGCCCGGGATCTGGCGCTTCGGCGCGGCCGTGCTCGACGAACGCGTGGCGGAGCTCGCGGTCGCGGGCACGCCGGTGCCGCTGGATCGCAGCAGCTACGACGTGCTGCTCGAGTTGTTGCGGCATGCGGGCGAGGTCGTCACCAAGGACGAGCTGCTGGAGGCCGGATGGCCCGGGCGCATCGTGTCGGAGAATTCGCTGGCCAAGGCGGTGAGCCGGCTGCGGCTGGCGCTGGGCGTGGACGGCGAGTCGCTCCGGGCGGTGCACGGTTACGGCTACCGGCTCGCCGCGATGGTCGGATTCCAGGCGGTCGCGGCCGAAAAGGTCTCGGCCTATCCCCACGAGGCGGCACACCTGCACGAGGGCGACCGGCTTCCCCACCGCAGCGGCTGGCGGCTGGCGCGGCGGCTGGGCGAAGGGCGTGCCGGCGCGATCTTCCTCGCGGTCTCGGAAGAACAAGGTTCACGCGCGATCAAGCTCGCCACCAGCGAACTCGGGTTGCGCAGCCTCAAGCGCGAGATCGCGCTGGCGCGCTACATCGGCGCGGTCAAGGGCGAACTGCCCGATGTCGCCCCGGTACTGGGCTGGAACCTCAGCCAGCCGCCCTTCTTCCTCGAGTTGCCGTTCTACGCCGACGGCAACCTGGCCGACTGGGCGCTTGCACGCGGCGGCCTGCGCAGCATCGACCCGGCAATCCGGCTGCAGCTGTGCGTGCGGCTCTGCGAAGCGGTCGCCGCGCTGCACGAGATCGGCATCATCCACAAGGACCTCAAGCCGGAGAACCTGTACCCGGTCGCGGACGCGGATGGCGGTTGGCGGGTCGTGGTGTCCGACCTCGGCGCGGGCGGTGCGGCGCACTCGCCTTGGCTGGCGGAACTCGGCATCACCATGAGCGTCGCCGCCGATGCGATGGCGTCCGCCCACGGCGGCAGCATGCTGTACCTCGCGCCGGAAGTGATCGCCGGGGAGATGTCGACCCAGCGCAGCGATGTATTCGCACTGGGCGTGCTGGTCTACCAGCTGGTGTCGGGCGACCTGCGCCGCTCGTTGGCACCCGGTTGGGAAGCCGACATCGGCGACGGGCTGCTGTGCGAGGACATCGCGCTGGCGGCGGCCGCGAACCCGGAACGCCGGCAGGTGGATGCACGCGCGCTGGGCGTGCGCCTGGCCAGTCTCGACCAGCGCCGCGCGGCACTGGATGCGAAACGCGAATCGCAGCGCCTGGCGCAGATGCGGATCCGGCAGATTGCCCGTCACCGCACGCGCTGGCGCATCGGCGTGGCGGCATGCATGTTGCTTGGCGTGGGCCTGGTCGGCGCGCTCGCGATGTACTCCATGGCCGACGACGCGCGACGCGACGCCGAGAACCAGGCGCGCCGGCACCAGGCGGTGCTCGAATTCGTCAACCAGGACATCCTCGGCCAGGGCGATGCCTACGGCAGCGTTGGAACCCCCCCGGACATCACCCTGCTGGCGGCGGTGCAGCGCGCGGCGAAACACGTCGACCAGCGCCTGGGCGACGATCCCGCGTCGGCGGCGGCGGTGCACGCGATGGTCGGGTCGGTGCTGTTCGCGCGCGACGAACACGCCGCGGCGATCGACGAGCTCGACCGCGCGCGCGCGCTCTACGACACCGCAGGCGCAGGCAACGATGCCGCGCTGACGCGGGTCGAGGCCACCCTGTGCGACGTGCGACGCATCGCCAGCGATTTCGCGCAAGCCGAAGACGCGTGCATGGCGGCGTGGACCCGTGCCCGCCGCACCGGCGCCGAGTTGGCGCTCGCGACCCTCAAGCTGGGGCAGCTGCGCACCGAGCAGGGGCGCTACGCGGATGCGCACGCACTGCTGCAGCCGCTGCTGCGCTCCGATGCGTTCCAGGGCGACACCAAGTCGCTGGGCGAACTCCGCTGGGCGCTGGGGCTGGGCGCGCGCAACAGCGGGCAGTTCGATGAAGCGCGCCGCCACTTCGAGGCGCTGCTGGGGCTGTATCGCCATGCCACGCCGGACAGCACCTGGATGGGCTGGGCCTACAACTCGCTCGGCAGCGTGATGGTGGAAACCGGCGACTACGCCAACGCGGAAACGACCCTGCTCGCCGCCCGCCAGACGTTCGCCCGCACCCAGGGCGCGGGCCAGGTGGAGGCGCAGATGCCGAACACCTGGCGCGCCGAAATCCGCCTGCGCAGGGGCCAGTGGCGCGAGGCCGCCGCCATGCAGCAGGCGCTGCTCGATGCCTGGCGGGAGACGCTCAAGCCGGAGCATCCGCTGCGGCTGCTGGCGGAGGCGAACCTGGCCTGGGCGGAAGCCGCGGCCGGGCAGCGTGCCCGGGCGCGGGCGCGGCTCGACGCTGCATTGCGCAACCGCACCGCGGTGTTCGACCGCCCCGGCGATCGCATCGTCGAGCGCACCTTGCGCTGGACCCGTGCGGCGCTGGTGCTGGGCGACCAGGCGGCAGCGGGGGAACTGCTGCGCGTGCTCGACGCGGGCCTGGCGCGCGAGTACCCGGAACCGCATCCGATGCGTGCCGAGGCGCTATGCCTGCACGCGCAATGGGCGTTGGCACGCGGGGAACGCGAGCGGACGCGCGGACAGGCCGCCGCCTGCGGAGCCATGCTGGCGCGATTCCTGCCGCCGGGGCATCCACGGCTGCGCGAAGCCGGAAACCTGCGGCTCAGCACGCTTTGACCCTCGGCCCGGAAAATGCGGCACACTCCTGCCAGGGACAGGTCATGGACATGGCTTGGCAGCGGGAGGCGCCATGATTGCCGAGGCGGACTACGACGCGCTGCTGGGCGACCTGTACGCGGGCGCGGCCGAACCCGAGCGGCTGTGGCGCTTCATCGACCGGCTCGGCGCGGCTTCCGGCAGTCATCTGACGGTGCTGATCCGGGAGGACACCCGGGATCCCGCCAACAACCAGTTCCTCGGCCGCGGCCTGGATCCGGAACTGCGCCTCCGCTACGACACCGAGCCGGGCGCAGAGGACGACAAGATCTGGTTCCAGCGCAGTGCCGGGGCGATGCGGCCCGGCGCGGTCCTCAATGGTGAGGACTGGGCCAGCCCGGCCGAGATCCGCCGCACGCGCTACTACGATTCGGTGTTGCGGGAGATGGACACGCTGCACTCGGCCGCGCTGTGCGGCATGCTGTCTCCGGAACGCGCCGTGTTCCTGACCCCGTGCCGCTCCAGCCGCGCCGGCCCCTATGGCAGCGAGGAGATGGCCCTGTTCCGGCAGGTCGGTCCGCACTGGGTCAACGCCTGCGCGCTGATGGTCCGCTTCGAGCACCTGCAGGCGCAGGCCGCGGTCTCGGACCGGCGCCAGCGCGGGCTGTTCCTGCTGGACGCGGACCTGCGCTGGATCGGTGGCAACGAGACTGCCGAGCGCATGGTCGCGGCGGGTTGGCTGTGCGGCCGGCGCGGCACCCGGCTGGACAGCCGCTCGGCGGTGACCCGTGCCGCCTGGCAGGGTGCGCAACGCCGGCTCGCCGCCGGTGCCGCAGGCCTGCGCCCGCAAACCATCCCGGTCTACGACGCCCTGGCCTCGCTGGTGGCCTTCGCCAGCCTGCGGCCCTATGGTGCCGCGGCGCCGGGCGAGGGGATGCCCAGCTTCGTGCTGTACGTGCGCCCGTTGCACTCCGACGACGATGCCGACATCGCCGCGCAGCTGCACGCGCTATTCGACCTCACCGCCGGCGAGGCAACGCTGGCAGCGGCGCTGCGCCGGCACGGCGACCTGCACCAGGCTGCGGCCACGCTGGGCCTGACCGATGGCAGCGCGCGCACCCGGCTGCAGGCCGTCTACGAAAAGACCTCGATGCACAGGCAGGTGGATTTGCTGCGGATGCTGGACGCACTGGCGGACGCGATCGTCTGAGACCTGTTTTCACGCCGGCTCGTCCGGGATCAGCGCGCTCTCCAGCCGCGCGATCTGGTCCTTGAGCTGCAGCTTGCGCTTCTTCAGGCGCTTGACCGCGAGTTCGTCGGAGTCGATGTCCGCCTGCAGCCGCAGGATCGCGGTGTCGAGATCGCGATGTTCCTGCCGCAGCATCGCCAGGCGCTCGGCCACGATCGCGAGTTCGGCGGGGTCGGTCGGTTGGTTCACCGACGCAGCTTAACGGGAAACCGTCCGGGGCGGACGCTAGAATGACGAGCATGCCCGTCGCCCTTTCCCTTGCCGAACCCGCATCGCGCGCCGACCGCGCCGCGCGCGAGCAGCACAAGCTGGGCAAGCGCCTGCGCCACCAGGTCGGCCGCGCGATCGCCGACTTCGGCATGATCGAGGACGGCGACAGGGTGATGGTGTGCCTGTCCGGCGGCAAGGACAGCTACACGATGCTGGACATCCTGCTGCAGCTGCAGAAGAAGGCGCCGGTATCGTTCTCGATCACTGCGGTCAACCTCGACCAGAAGCAGCCGGGCTTCCCGGAACACGTGCTGCCGGAGTACCTGCGCTCGTCCGGCGTGGACTTCCATATCCTCGAGCAGGACACCCATTCGGTCGTCACCCGCGTCGTGCCCGAGGGCAGGACCATGTGCTCGCTGTGCTCGCGGCTGCGGCGCGGCGCGCTCTACCGCTACGCGGAGCAGGAAGGGTTCACGAAGATCGCGCTGGGCCACCACCGCGACGACCTGGTCGCGACCTTCTTCCTCAACCTGTTCTTCCACGCCAGGCTGGCGGGCATGCCGCCCAAGCTGCTGTCGGACGACGGCAGGCACGTGGTGATCCGGCCGCTGGCCTATGTGCGCGAGGACGACATCGCCGCGTACGCGGAAGCGAAACGGTTCCCGATCATTCCCTGCAACCTGTGCGGCTCGCAGGAGAACCTGCAGCGCAAGCAGGTCAAGCGCATGCTCGAAGCCTGGGAAAAGGAATCGCCCGGGCGGATCGAAACCATCGCCCGCGCGCTCGGCGACATCCGCCCGTCGCATCTGGGCGATCCGAAGCTGTTCGACTTCATGGCGCTGGGCAGCCGCGATGCCGCGGCACTGCCCGACTCCCATGCATGGCTTGCGGGCTCGACGCCCGCGGATTGACGCCGTTCGCGGCTCGCGCCGCTCCTACAAAGGCCTACCCTCCGAATGTTCTTCCGCAACCTCACGTTGTTCCGTTTCCCGACTTCGCTCGACCTCTCCGACCTCGAATCCCACCTCGCCAACGGCAGGCTCAAGCCGGTCGGCGCGCTGGAGCTGTCTTCGCGCGGCTTCATTGCACCGTTCGGGCGCGATTCGGAAGCGCTCTCGCACCGCATCGGCGACGCCATCTGGCTCAGCGTCGGCAGCGAGGACAAGCTGCTGCCGTCCGCAGTGGTCAACGACCTGCTGCAGAAGAAACTTGCCGAGATGGAGCAGAAGGAAGGGCGCCGCCCCGGCGGCCGCACCCGCAAGCGGCTGAAGGAAGATCTGGTGCACGAGTTGCTGCCGCGCGCGTTCGTGCGCCCCGGCCGCACCGACGCCATCCTCGACCTCGAGCACGGCATCTGCGTGGTCGACACGTCCTCGCGCAAGCAGGCCGAGAACGTGGCCTCCGAGATCCGCAACGCGCTGGGCAGTTTCCCGGCATTGCCGCTGAATGCGGAGGTCGCCCCGCGCGCGGTGCTGACCGGATGGATCGCCGGCGAACCGCTGCCCGACGGACTGTCGCTGGGTGACGAATGCGAGCTCAAGGACGCCGCCGACAAGGGCGCGGTGGTGAAGTGCCAGCGCCAGGAACTCACCGGCGACGAGATCGGCAAGCACCTGGAGGCCGGCAAGCAGGTCACGCGGCTGGCGCTGACGCTCGACGACCACGTCTCGTTCGTGCTCGGCGAGGACCTGGTGCTGCGCAAGTTCAAGTTGCTGGACGGCGCGGTCGACGGCCTGGAATCCACCGAACGCGACGACCTGCACGCCGAGCTCGATGCGCGCTTCGCGTTGATGGCCGGTGAACTCAAGCGCCTGTTCAGCGTGATCGAGCCGGCGCTGAAGCTGTCGAAGGCAGATGCGTAGCATCGAGCGCGACAGCGTGGAACTCGCGCTCGACGACGGCCGTTGCGTGCCGGTGGCGCGGGTGCGCGACCCGCGCGCGCGCCGGCTCAAGCTCTGCGTGGACGAGCGCGGCGCGCGCCTGACCCTGCCGTTGCGGGCCAGTGCGGTAGCGGGCGAACGCTTCCTCGCCGAGCATCGCGACTGGGTCGCCGCACAGCTCGAGCACTACGCCACCGACGCCGTCGCGCCGCTGCAGCCCGGCACCACCGCGACCCTGCCGCTGCGCGCGCAACCGTTGCCGCTGCGCTGGAGCGAGGGGCGCTACGCCCGCCTGCAGCAGGACGAAGAAGGCCTCCTGTTCACGGTGCCGGCGAAGGCCACCGGGGCGGGCCTGCGCCGCACCCTGCGCGACTTCTACGAAGGCGAGGCGCGCGCCGACGTCGGCCGCTGGATGCCGCGCTACCTGCCGACGCTGCCGCGTCCGCCGCGGCGGGTCCGGCTGAAGGTGATGTCCTCGCAGTGGGGTTCGCTGGCGCCCGACGACAGCCTGGCGCTGGACCTGGCGCTGGTGCTGGCGCGTCCGTCCGCGTTCGAGTACGTGCTGGTGCACGAGCTCTGCCACCTGCTGCGCCCCGACCACTCGCGCGCGTTCTGGCGCGAGGTGGAAGCACGCTTCCCGGCCTGGCACGAGGAGCGGGACTGGTTCCATGCCCATGGCCGCCGGACCAAGGCGGCATTGCGCACCCTGCTGGGCTGAACGCCGGGCCGGCGCCGGCCTTCCGGCCTGTCCGCAGCGGGCGCCTTAGTTCGTATGCTTCCGGCATGGAACCTCGCTGCCTTTGCCTGCTCGCTCTCCTGCTCGCCGTGCCGTCATGGGCAGCCGGGCAGACGGTCTCGCTGAATACGGGGGGCGAGCAGGTGCGGATCGCAGTCGGCGAGTCCGCCGCGTTGCCGGCGGACTTCCCGCGGGATGTCGGCTTGCCGGAGGGGCATGCACTGACGCAGGTCAAGCGCTCCGGCACGGCGACGGTGATCGAACTCGACGCGCCCGGCAAGCTGGACGACGTCGCCGCACGGTTCCGCGAACGGATGGAAGCCGCCGGCTGGACCGCCGCCGCGATCGCGCAACCGGCCGCCGGCCATGCCCAGGCCTGGGAGAAGGACGGACGCGCGGTGGTGGCCTGGCTGGCGCCGACCGATGCCGGCGTGCACCTGCAACTGCAGCTGTTGCTGCGGCGCTAGGCGCCGGCGCGCTGGCCGTTTCGGGCGGCAGTCCGCGTATTGCTTTCCTGACGGCGCCGGTGGCGCCGCGTTCCGCTCAGGGACGTTTCACTCCAGGGGAGCAGGCAATGCGCAATCTTTCGGTCGTGGTTTCCGTGTCGCTGGCGATGTGCCTGGCCGCTTGCGGCAAGTCGCCGGAGGAGCGCGCCGCCGGCGCCGCACTCAGCGCGATGACGGGCACCGATGTCGCGGTGGAAAAGGACGGCGACAAGGTCACCTTCGGGGTCGGCGACGGCGCGATGACGATCAGCAGCGGCGACAGCGCCAGGCTCCCGGACGATTTCCCGAAGCAGATCTTCCTGCCCGCCGACTACTCGGTCGACAGCGTGGTCGACAGCGCCGGCTTCACCATGGTGGCGCTGCGCACGCCCGGCAAGGTCGGCGACATCGCGGCCAGGGCCAGCGAGCACATGCTGGGCAACGGCTGGAAGCGGAACATGACGGCCGGCGACGACGACAGCCGGATCCTCAGCTTCCAGAATGCGAGCACGATGGCGCTGCTCTCGTTCGACAGCCACGACGACGGCGGCGTGCTCTACAGCGTGCAGCTGTCGCCGGTCAGCCACTGACGAAGAAGGTCCCGATCGCGGCGGCCACGGCCGCCGGCTGCTCCATGTGCAGGTGGTGGCCGCCGCGCAGCACCACCAGCTCGCCATGCTGCAGCAGTGCCGCGCGCTCGCTGCGCAAGGGCTCGGGCAGGTAGGGTTGCGGCGGGTCGGCGTGGATCACGCGGGTGGGGCATTCGATCCCGCGCACCAGGTCGCGCACCTGCACCTCGGTCATGCGCACCATGGTCGGCAGGGTCAGGCGCGGATCGCTGCTCCAGGCGTAACCCCCGCTGCCGTCATCGGCCTGCACCGGCACCAGCCCGCGCTCGACCAGCAGCTGCGCCGCCGCTTCCTCCAGCGAACTTCCGGTCACGCCCTGCCTGCGCGCACGCACCGCGGTGGCGATGTCGGGGAACACGCGCAGACGCTTGCCGGGCAGCGCGCGGGTAGCGGCGATCGCTTCGCGCAGGCGCTGCGCGGTGCGTTCCGGCGCTTCCGCGAGCGCGCCCAGCGCCTCGATCGCGACCAGGCGCTCGACCCGCTGCGGGCAGGACGCCGCCAGCAGGCTGGCGATGCCCGCGCCCATGGAATGGCCGAGCAGGGCGAAACGTTCCCAGCCCAGCGCGTCGGCGACGTCGAGCACGGTGTTGACCGCAGCGGCGAACGAATAGTCCGCGCCCGGCGGCAGGTGCGCACTGCGGCCGTGGCCGGGCAGGTCCGGGGCGACCAGCTCGATTCCGTCCAGGTGCGCGGCCAGCGGCACGAAGCTGGCGGCGTTGTCGAGCCAGCCGTGCAGCGCCAGCACCTTCGGTGCGCCGCTGCCGTGACCTGTGGTGCCGCCGCCGCGCAGCCCGGCGATGCGCGCGGACGGGATGTCGAGCGTGAATTCGCGCAATGCCACGCCCATCACCATGCCGCCAGTTCGCGCGCCGCCAGCGCCGCGATCGCGTCGGCGTGCTGCGGCGACGCGTTGAGGCAGGGGACCGTGCGCAGCGTGCCGCCCCGTTCGGCGAAGCGCCCGGCGAGCATGATCGCGATCTCCTCCAGCGTCTCCAGGCAGTCGGCGGCGAAACCGGGGCAGGCGACGTCGACCTTGCGCACGCCGCGCGCGGCCAGCGCGTCCAGGGTGTCGACGGTGGCCGGCTGCAGCCATTTGCCGGCGCCGAAACGCGACTGGTAGCTGAGCGTCCATTCGCCGGCGCCGAGGCCGAGCTGCACCGCGACCGCCTGCGCGCTCGCTTCGCACTGGCGCGCATACGGGTCGCCGTCATCGACCACCCGTTGCGGCAGGCCGTGGAAGGACAGCAGCAGGTGGTCGCCGCGGCCCTGCGCCGTCCAGTGCGCGCGAATGGAATCGGCGACGGCCGCGACCCACTGCGGGTCGAGGTGGTAATCCGGCGCGACCCGGGTGGCGATGCCCTGCGCGCGCTCGACCACGTCGGCGACGGTGGCGGTGGTGGTGGTGGAATACTGCGGATACAGCGGCAACGCCAGCACCCGCCTGCAGCCCTCATCGCGCAATCGCGCCAGCGCCGCGGACAGCGCGGGGTTCCCGTAGCGCATCGCGTGTTCGACACGCAAGCCCGGCAGCCGCTGCTGCACGGCCTGCGCCAGGTCGCGGGTATGTACCTCCAGCGGCGAGCCCCCGGGGAGCCAGATCGCGGCGTACTTGTGCGCCACCCGCGGCGCGCGCCGCGGCAGGATCACGCATCGCAGCAACGGCAGCCACAGCCAGCGCGGCAGCGCGACCACCCGCGGATCGGCGAGGAATTCGCCCAGGTAACGGCGCACCGCCGGCGCGGTCGGCGCGTCGGGGGTCCCCAGGTTCACCAGCAGCACGGCATCGGTCATCGCAATAGGATGGCAGACTGCAGCCCGCGGGAGCGGCGTCAGCCGCGATCGGTGCCAGCGCAATCGCGGCTGACGCCGCTCCCACAATTCCCGCGGCATTCATCCCGCCGGCCATAGCCTGAATGCCGACCGCTTTTCTGGAGCCCGCCATGTCCCTGCCGAGCCACGCTTCCCGACTGCTGCGCCTGCCTGCCCTGGCGCTGCTGCTCGCCGTCTCCGCCACGGCCTTCGCCGGTACCGACGAGGACGCGCGCGCGAAGAACGCGGTGCGGGTGGTCACCGACATCCAGGCGATCCCGGAGTCGGCGATCCCGGACAAGCTGCTCGACGAGGCGCACGCGATTGTCGTCGTGCCCGACAGCATCAAGGCCGGGCTGGTGATCGGCGCCCGTCGCGGCCACGGCCTGCTGTCGGTCAAGCGCGCCGACGGCACCTGGTCCAACCCGAGCTTCGTCACCCTCACCGGCGGCAGCATCGGCTTCCAGGCCGGCGTGCAGTCGGCCGACATCGTGCTGGTGTTCCGCAGCGAGCGCGGGCTGGAGTCGATCGTCAACGGCAAGTTCACCCTCGGCGCCGATGCCGGCGTCGCCGCCGGCCCGGTCGGCCGCAACGCCTCGGCGTCCACCGACGGCCAGATGAAAGCCGAGATCTGGTCGTGGTCGCGCGCCCGCGGGCTGTTCGCCGGCATCGCCCTGGACGGTGCGGTCCTGTCGATCGACGACGCCGCCAACGAGGCGGTTTACGGCCGCGACACCACCCCGCGGATGATCTTCGAGGACCGCTATGCGCAGCGGCCGTCGAATGCGGTCGTCGGCTTCCGCGATGCGCTGGAAGAGGCCACCGCCGCGGCCCGCGCCGCGCGCAGCGACGACATCGACGACGCGCCCCCCGCGCCTCCGGCCAACGCGCCGGTGCAGGCCGCGG